>CAYQVE010000296.1:0-3422 GCA_964420785.1 uncultured Enterobacteriaceae bacterium
CTCGAACATCGGCTTGAACGGTTGATCGCGAAGCTCAAGCGGTCCGCGGTCATCCCGCTGCGCCTCGAGCTGTGGAACGGCCGCGCCTTCGACCTCGCCAGCGAGCCCAAGGTAAGAATCGGCGTGCCAAGCCCCTCGGCGCTTCGCTTCCTGCTGTCCCCCGACCTCATGAAGCTCGGCCAGGCCTACGTGGAAGGTTACCTGCGAGTCGAAGGGCCTATTCTGGAGGTGTTCCGCGTCGCCGAAAGCTTCGCCCGAGCCGCGGCTGCCCACGGGAGCAAAGGATTGCGGCGTGTTTGGCGCCACAGCCGCAAGGGCGATCGCGAAGCCATTCAGTACCACTACGACGTTTCGAACGACTTCTACTCGCTATGGCTGGATCGGAACATGGTGTATTCGTGCGCCTATTTCCGCAGCGAGACCGATTCCCTGGAGCTCGCTCAGGAACAAAAGCTCGATCACATCCTCGACAAGCTCCTGCTCAAGCCGGGCGAGCGGCTTCTCGACATCGGCTGCGGCTGGGGTGCGCTCGTGCTGCGCGCGGCCAAGAAATACGGCGCCCGGGCGACCGGCGTCACCCTCAGCCGGAACCAGTACGAATTCGCCGCGCGGCGGATTCGGGAGGAGGGGCTCGAGGGCCGCTGCGAGGTGCGCCTGCAGGATTATCGCGATATTCCGGGCGAGGGCGTTTTCGACAAGATCGCGAGCGTCGGCATGTTCGAGCATGTGGGCCTGCGCCACCTCAAGGCCTATTTCGCGAAAATCCGGGCGCTGCTGACCGAGGGCGGGCTCGTCATGAATCACGGGATCACCTCGAGCGATCCCGACAACCGCTGGGTGGGGTTGGGTGCGGGCGAGTTCATCAACCGCTACGTGTTCCCTCATGGGGAGCTCCCGCATCTTTCGCTCGTGCTTCACGAGATGGCGGGCGCGGGGCTCGAGGTTGCGGACGCCGAGTCGCTGCGGCGCCACTACGCGCGTACCTGCCTCGAATGGGCCAAGCGTCTGGAACAGAGCCGGGAGCAGGCGATCGCGGCCGCAGGGGACAAGCGCTACCGCATCTGGCAGGTGTATCTCGCCGGCTGTGCGCACGGCTTTGAGCACGAGTGGATCAACATCTACCAGGTGCTGGCGCGCAAGGAGGGCAGCGCCCTCAATCCGCTGCCGCTCACCCGCGATTACATGTATCGCGCGGGCTGATTCGCCCGCGACGGCATTAGTGAAGCGCCGCGGCAGCGCGAGTGTGGAGCAGTTTGTCGATCGTCTCGCGCACGCTCTCCAAGCGTGGGTTGACGCGCAGCGCCGCGTCAAAGGCGAAGAGCGCGCTGTCGGCATCTCCGAGCGAGAGGCGGGGAAGGGCGCCGCCGGTCGCCGGTGACGATCAATTTGAGCGTGTCCGCGTACATTTCAGTGAAAATCCCGCGAGGTCGTGACCAAGTTCCCCAGAAGGGCGCCGTGATCGCTCAGCCGCCTGGCTACAAGATGCATCACTTCGCCTTCGCGTTCAAGCACCCCTTCGACGCCCATCAGGCGCGCGCCGAGCAGCTCGCGCCGCTGGCGCTCGGTGAGATTCGGCCAGACGATGACGTTGACATAGCCGGTCTCGTCCTCGAGCGTCACGAACACCGTTCCCGAGGCGGTGCTCGGCCGCTGGCGGCCGGTGACGATGCCCGCCGCCCGAACCCGGCTGCCGCTTGGCAACAGACGGATTTTCTCTGCGGTGCTAAAGCGCATGCGCGACAGCTGCGCCCGCAGCAACGCAAGCGGATGGCGCCCTAGAGTGAGACCGGTGCTCGCGTAGTCGGCCACGAGGGTCTCTCCCTCGGTTGGAGGAGAAAAAACAGCCGGAGTTTCCGCCACCGGCGCATCGCGCAGGATGTGCGCGCCGGTTTCGATTCCGGCGACCTGCCAGTAGGCGTGGCGGCGATGGCCGGAGAGCGCCTCGAACGCTCCCGCAGCGGCAAGGCACTTCAGGTCGTGCCGGTTCAGTTCGGCGCGACGGGCGAGATCTTCGACGCTGTCGAACAATCGGTCCCGCCGCACGGCGACGATGCGCTCGGCGCCCGGTTGCGACAGACCTTGCACAAGCAGAAAACCGAGGCGAACTGCGGGGTGTGCATCGGTGTCGGCTTCCAAAGTGCAATCCCAATCGCTAGCCAGCGCGTCCACCGGCCGCACCTCGACGCCATGCCGGCGCGCGTCCTGTACGAGCTGCGAAGGCGTGTAGAAACCCATCGGCTGGCTGTTGATGAGCGCCGCAAGGAAGGCTGCTGGGTGATAGCGCTTGATCCAGGCCGAGCTGTAGGCGATCAACGCGAAGCTCGCCGAGTGCGACTCCGGAAAGCCGTATTCCCCGAAGCCGCAGATCTGCTCGTAGATGCGCTCGGCGAATTCCCGGGGGTAGTGTCGTTCCAGCATTCCGTTGATCAGCGGCTCGCGGAAGCGCTCGATATTTCCGTTGCGCCGCCAGGAAGCCATGGAGCGGCGCAGCTGGTCGGCTTTTCCGGGCGTAAAGCCCGCTGCGACCACGGCGAGCTGCATGACCTGCTCCTGGAAAATCGGCACGCCGAGCGTGCGCTTGAGCACATTCTCCACGTCTTTGCTGGGATACTCCACCGGTTCGATACCGTCCCGCCGCCGCAAATAGGGATGCACCATGTTGCCCTGGATCGGCCCGGGGCGCACGATCGCGATTTCGATCACGAGATCGTAGAAGTCCCTCGGCTTCAATCGCGGCAGCATGCTCATCTGCGCCCGCGACTCGATCTGGAACACGCCGATGGTGTCGGCGTGTCGGATCATCTCGTACACCTCCGGGTCCTCGACTGGGATGTCGGCCACGGTGAAGGGCTTGTTCCGCCCTGCGCCGATCAGATCGAGCGCGCGCCGGATGGCGGACAACATGCCAAGTGCAAGAACATCCACTTTCAGGAGCCCCAGCGCGTCGAGGTCGTCCTTGTCCCACTCGATGACGCTGCGTTCCTCCATCGCCGCGTTCTCGATCGGCACCAGGCGCTTGAGCGGCCCGCGCGAGATGACGAAACCGCCGACGTGCTGGGACAGATGTCGCGGGAAGCCGAGGAGAGCGACGGCGAGCTTGATTGTCTGCTGGACTGCCGGACTGAGGGGAGCGAGGCCTACCTCGCGCATGCGCTGGGGAAGCGAGCTACGCTCGTCCCACCACGCGAGATTCTTGGTCAGCCGGCTCACTTGGTCCAGGTCCAAGCCGAGCGCCTTGCCGACATCGCGCAGCGCGCTCTTCGGCCGGTAGGTGATGAGGGTGGCCGCGATCGCAGCGCGGTCGCGACCGTACTTGCCGTAGATGTACTGGATGACATCTTCGCGCCGGTCGTGCTCGAAGTCGACATCGATATCGGGCGGCTCGTGGCGCTCCTTCGAGACGAAACGCTCGAACAAGCCGT
>CAYQVE010000297.1:0-3406 GCA_964420785.1 uncultured Enterobacteriaceae bacterium
TGCTGCTCCTCGACGAGATCGAGAAGGCGCACCCGGACATCTTCAACATCCTGCTCCAGGTGATGGATCACGGCACCCTCACCGACAACAACGGCAGGAAAGCCGATTTCAGGAACGTCATCATCGTCATGACGACCAACGCCGGGGCCGATGCGCTCAACCGCCCGGTGATGGGCTTCACCGCCAAGAAGGAGCCCGGCGACGAGAGCGCCGAAATCAAGCGCCTGTTTTCCCCGGAATTCAGGAATCGACTGGACGCGACCATCTCGTTCAGGTCGCTCGATCACGAAATCATCCTGCGCGTGGTGGACAAGTTCCTCATGCAGCTCGAGGCCCAGCTGCACGAGAAGAAGGTCGATGCAGTGTTCACCGACGCGCTGCGCGAGCACCTCGCCAAGCACGGCTTCGATCCGCTGATGGGGGCGCGCCCGATGTCGAGGCTCATCCAGGACACGATTCGCCGCGCGCTCGCCGACGAGCTGCTCTTCGGCAAGCTCGCCAACGGCGGGAAGGTCACCGTGGACATCGACGAGGCGGGCAAGATCACGCTCAAGTTCGTCGAGGAAAAGGTGCCTGAGGTTGCTCCGGAAACATGAGTCTTTTCTAATGCAACAAAAGCCGCCCAGGGCGGCTTTTGTTTTTTGCGGGTGCGCCCCTTGACAGTCCGCGCGGCCGGAAGGACACTCGAAATACGAAAATAAAAACCCTCGAGGAGCCGACATGCCCCGCAACGTCCTCGCAGCCACGCTCGCCTCGGGCGCGGTTTTCGCCTTATCCGCCCTGGCGCAAGGCGCCGATCCCAACCTCGGCCGCAATCTCGCCGCTGCCTGCGCAAACTGCCACGGGACAAGCGGCATGAGCCTTCAGGGGATGCCCAACCTGGCCGGCCAGCAGCGCGCCTATCTCGTGCAGCAGATGCAGGACTTCAAGACCGGCAAGCGACCCGCGACCATCATGCACCAGCTCGCCAAGGGCTATACCGACGAGCAGATCGAAGCGCTCGCGGCGTACTTCTCCGCGCAAAAGGCGAGATAGGAGACGGCCATGAATCGACTTGCCCGACGCGATTTCCTGAAGACTTCGAGCGCCCTGGCCGCGGCGTCGCTGCTGCCCGGCTGCGCGATGGAGCCGGCCGCCCCGTCCAGGCCCATCGGCCGCGTCATCGTCATCGGCGGCGGTTTCGGCGGCGCTACGGCCGCGAAGTACCTGCGGTTGTGGAGCGAAGGCACGATCGAGGTGTTCCTGATCGAGCGCAACCCCGAGTTCATTTCCTGTCCCACCTCGAACTTGGTTCTCGGAGGGACGCGGACGCTCGCCGAGCTCACGCGCGGCTACGCGAAGCTGCGCGAATACGGCGTGCAGGTATTGCGTGACGAAGCCACCGCTATCAACGTCGAGAAGAAACGGGTGTCGCTCAAGCGCATCGAGGATCTGCCCTACGACAGGCTGATCCTTTCTCCGGCCGTGGATTTCATGCACGAGGCAATCGAAGGCTACGACGCCGAGGCGCAGAAGACCATCCTGCACGCGTGGAAGGCCGGTCCGGAGACGATCGCACTGCGGCAGCAGCTCGAGGCGATGCCCGACGGCGGCGTATGCGTCATTGGGGTCCCCCGGTCGCCCTTCCGCTGCCCGCCTGGGCCCTACGAGCGCGCCTGCCAGATCGCGTTCTACTTCAAGAAGGCGAAGCCGCGCTCCAAGGTGATCATCCTGGACGCCAACGAGGACGTCGTCTCGAAGCCCGCGCTTTTCAAAGCCGCCTGGAACGATCTCTACAAGGGCACGATCGAGTACCGCGGCAACAACGAAGTCAAGGCGGTGGACGCGCGCGCGAAGACGGTGAAGACCGATTTCGACACGATCAAGGGCGATGTGCTCAACGTGCTGCCGCCCATGCGCGCCGCAGACATCGCGCGCACCGCGGGGCTCCTCACCCCGAACACGCGCTGGTGCGGCGTGGACTGGCTCAGCATGGAATCGACCGCGCACAAGGGCATCCACGTGCTCGGCGACGCCACGCTTTCGGCGCCGGCGATGCCCAAGTCGGGGCATATGGCGAACAACCACGGCAAGCTCGCCGCAGCCGCGATCATCGAGCTCATGAACGGCCGCGCGCCCAATCCGCAGCCCGTCATCGCCAACACCTGCTACAGCTTCGTTTCCGACAGGGAAGTCATCCACGTCGCCTCGGTGCACCGCTACGATCCCGTGCAAAGGACCTTGACCGTGGTGCCCGGGGCAAGCGGCGTCTCTTCGGGCCGCAGCGAGATCGAGGGCGGTTACGGCTGGGCGTGGGCGCAGAACATATGGAGCGACATGCTCGGCTGAAGCCGAGCATGTCGTCTCCATAAAAGTTCTGCGCTGTTCTGAAAGTTACGAACAGGGGGAGGGGGAGGACACACCTCCCCCCTAACCCCCACCCCCCCACCCCCCCCCTCCCCCCGCGAACACAGGCCCCGCCGGGCGCGCCCCCCCAGCATCGCGCCCACGGCCAACGTGGTCCACTGCGTGGTTTGCGTCAACGAGTTGGCGGTGTGCAGCTCGTCTTTGGTCGCAATGGCGGGAAGGATCGCGGCGCGCCCGGCGGTGAAGAACGGTGACGCCAGCATGAGCAGGCCGCTCAACACGGAGAGCAGCCACGTCACCTTACCATACACCGTGAAAACAAAACAAGCCCCAATCCCCGCCCGGGCCATAGTCACCCGCTCGCGCAACGGAATGAAAACGTCAGTGTCGCGCGTGAGTTGCACGCGATATCGCCCGGTGGATTCAAGCGCCTTTTTCAAGGTCTTGGCGACCGTGAGAACGAGGTCTTTTTCCACAATCCCGCTTTGGCCGTGGGTGCCCGGATCGATCCCGCCATGACCGGGATCCAGAATGATGAGCCGTTTGCCGCCTCTGGCCGCGGCGGGCGGTGGCGCGAGCTGAGGCTCGGTGGACGCCATCGCGGCAGACACATCCCTGGGCCAACCCGAATGGGCGAGGAATTCGGCATTCGTCGTCGGGGCAAGATCGACCACAAAGCGAAACCCCGATCCACCTTCAGGCTGCAAGCTCTGCGATTTTTCGATCCGGACCGGCGCGGCCAGATCCACGACGAAGCGAAAATTGCCTTTGCGGAAAAGGCCATAGCGGTAGCTCTTTACGGGCCCGTTGCCAGAGGGACGGGTTTCGCCGGTGGCGCGCCACAGCACCTCGGGCATATCGAACACCACCCGGTTCGGGCTGGTCAGTGTGAAGACGCGCACATCGAGCGGATCACTGAACTCCATCACGAAACGCGACCGGCCGGGGCTCTCGCTGATCTTGAGCCCGATCACCATGGGCAGGGCTCTTGGGTTATTTCCCAAACCCTGCTGGGCGAGCAGCGCCCCGATGGGATCGGGGGCGGCAGGGCGGGTGCGGG
>CAYQVE010000298.1:0-1084 GCA_964420785.1 uncultured Enterobacteriaceae bacterium
GCGTTGGGTGTCCTTGAAGTGAGCGATAACGATGCCAAGCGGCCGGCGCAGAGCCCAGGACCGAATATGATCATGACCCAGATCAGACAGGCCGGCCTAGTGCTGGTTGGCGTGTTGGCAGGAGTCCTGCTCAGCCTGAACTTCTCCGCGGTGGCCCAGCGCGAAGCGGCGCGTTTCCCGCTTCCGGTGGACGAGCTGCGCGCCTTCGCCGAAGTGTTCGGCGCGATCAAGTCGAGCTACGTCGAGCCGGTGGAGGACAAGAAGCTCATCACGGAGGCGATCAGTGGGATGCTTACCGGGCTCGATCCGCACTCGGCTTATCTGGACCAGGACGCGTTTCGCGAGCTTCAAGTGGGCACCCAGGGCCAATTCGGCGGCCTCGGCATCGAGGTCGGCATGGAAGAAGGGTTCGTCAAAGTCGTGTCGCCCATCGAGGACACGCCGGCTTTTCGCGCCGGCTTGAAGCCCGGGGATTTCATCATCAAGATCGACGACACCTCGGTCAAGGGCATGACCCTGAACGAGGCGGTCAAGCGCATGCGCGGCAAGCCGAAAACGAACATCCGGCTCACCATCCTGCGCAAGGGCGATGCCAAGCCCTTCGAGGTCACCCTCACCCGCGACATCATCCGCGTGCAAAGCGTGAAGTCCAAGCTGATCGAACCCGGCTACGGCTGGGTTCGCGTGTCCCAGTTCCAGGAGCACACCGGGGAAAACCTCGTAAAACACGTCGAGGGGCTCTACAAGAACGGGCCGCTGAAGGGCCTGATTCTGGATTTGCGCAACGATCCGGGTGGACTCCTGAACGGCGCGGTGGGCATCTCCTCGGCGTTCCTGCAGCGAGGGGTGGTGGTGGTGTCGACCGACGGCCGTACCGAAGATGCCAAGCGCAAGTTCATCGCCGCGCCGGAGGATTATCTTCGGGGCAACCGCGAGGATTATCTGAAGAACCTGCCTGCGGCGGTGAAGACCGTGCCGATGGTGGTGCTGGTCAACGGCGGATCGGCCTCCGCGTCCGAAATCGTCGCCCGCCCGCTGAAGGACCCGAAGCCACCAACCGTGCTTGGCCCGCCCACCGTCGGGC
>CAYQVE010000298.1:1094-3374 GCA_964420785.1 uncultured Enterobacteriaceae bacterium
CGGCAAGGGGTCGGTGCAGACGATCCTGCCGCTCGGCAACAATACCGCGATCAAACTGACTACCGCCCGCTACTACACGCCGAGCGGGCGCTCAATCCAGGCCAAAGGCATCGTGCCCGACATCCTTGTCGAGGACCCCACGACGCCCATCACGGGACGCCTGCGCGAGGCAGATCTGGAAAAGCATCTCCTCAACGACCAGGAGAGAGAAGCCCAGCCGGAGAAAGCGCAGCGTACCAGCGCAAAACCATCGATCGATGCGGAAGAGAAACCGCCGGCGCCGCTCGAGTTCGCCTCCGAAAAGGACTTCCAGTTCCAGCAGGCGCTCAAGCTCCTGAAGGGCATGCCGCTCACCACCGCGCAAAACACGCCGCCCGCAGCGACCAAGAATTGATAAGGCGGACGCGAGAAACGCGCCGCCCGATCTCCGCGGGATGGAACCGACGCGGAGCGCGGTTCATCCCGCGGCACAGGAACTCCCAGAATGAGAGACGATCAGCTCCTTCGCTATTCGAGGCATATCCTGCTCCCGGAGATCGGCGTCGAGGGGCAGGAGAAGCTGCTCGCGTCCTCGGCGCTGGTCATCGGCGCGGGAGGGCTCGGTTCACCGGCGGCGCTGTATCTCGCGGCGGCAGGGGTTGGAACGATCACTCTCGCCGACGGCGATGCGGTGGACCTCACCAACCTACAGCGCCAGATCCTTCACACCACCGAATCGATAGGAAGACCCAAGGCTGCGTCCGGGCGTGAGGCCCTCAGAAAAATAAACCCGGAAGTGAGGGTCGTTCCCCTCCAACAGCGCCTCCAAGGCGAGGCGCTCGGCCCGCTGGTCGCTTCGAGCAGCGTCGTCCTGGACTGCTCGGACAATTTCGCGACCCGCCACGCACTGAATCGCGCATGCGTGCGGCATCACAAGCCCCTCGTCTCAGGCGCGGCAGTGCGCTTCGACGGCCAGGTAAGCGTTTTTGACTTGAGGGACGATCTCAGTCCCTGCTATCACTGCCTGTTCCCGGAGAGTGCGGAACTCGAGGAAGTGCGCTGCGCGGTAATGGGCGTATTTGCTCCGCTCACCGGAATTATCGGCGCGGTGCAGGCGGCGGAGGCGCTGAAGCTGCTCGCGGGAGCCGGCGAGACCCTCAAGGGGCGCTTGCTGATTCTGGATGCGCTCGCGATGCAGTGGCGAACAGTCAAACTCGTCAAGGATACCGCCTGCACGGTGTGCTCGAAGGTAATGGCCTAACCTCATAGCAGCAGCGGCCATTGTTTCTCCCATAGCTCCGAAGGCATTCGTTTGAAACCGCTCTTGGCGAACAGCTGCCAGCGCCCTATCACGTAGCAAAGCATCAGATTGGCCTGAGGACCTGGATCGGCGGGAAGTCCGGATCCCTCCGGTGCGCCGTGACCTTGCGTCGCGGCCACGCGCAGGCACTGCTTGAGCGTCGCTTCGAGGCGGTCGTGCAGCTGGTTGATGCGGACCTGGAGCCGCTCGTCCTCGTTCACGAGCGCGTCGCCGATCAGCACGCGCGTCATGCCCGGATTCTTCTCGGCGAAGCTAAGCAGCGAGGAGAGGATCGCCTGGATCTGCTTCAGGCCGTTCTCCTCCTCCGCGGTGATCTTGTTCACCAGGCCGAACAGCGTTTGCTCGATGAACTCGATCAGGCCCTCGAACATCTGGGCCTTGCTCGCGAAGTGCCGGTACAGGGCGGCCTCGGACACGTCCAGCTCCTTTGCGAGAGCTGCGGTCGTCACTTTCTCTCCCTTCGGGTTCTCGAGCATCCGTGCCAGGACTTGCAGGATTTGCAGGCGGCGGGCACCGGGCTTGACAGCGGGCATGGCGTCCTCCCAGACGATCGGCGTATGCTTATTGTATGACTATGGGTAAGTGCTTGCTACCGGGTCCCGCGGCTACTTTCCGGGCCATCGCGGATTGGGTCCCGCATTCCCGGGGAGTGAGCCGGGTATTCCGATCTCGCCTTGTCACCTGGAGCGGATCAGCGTCCCGACACCTTCATCGGTGAGAATTTCCAGCAGCAAGGCATGCTCGACGCGGCCATCGATGACGTGCACGCTCTTGACGCCGTTCCTCGCGGCGTCGAGCGCCGAGCTGATCTTGGGAAGCATCCCGCCGGAAAGAGTTCCGTCCGCCACGAGAGAGTCGATCTTTTTCGGCGTAAGGCCGGTCAGGAGCTTGCCGTTCTTGTCGAGCACCCCCGGAGTGTTGGTAAGCACGACGAGCTTTTCCGCCTTCAGGACTTCCGCGAGTTTCCCGGCGACGAGATC
>CAYQVE010000299.1:0-3357 GCA_964420785.1 uncultured Enterobacteriaceae bacterium
GTGTTCCTCCCCAAGCAGTTCGAGACGGTCATCGCGATGTTCGCGGCCGTACGCGCCGGGGGGGTGTTTGTGCCGATCAACCCGCTGCTCAAGCCGGCGCAGGTTGAGCACATTCTGCGCGATTGCTCCGTGCGGGTGCTGGTGACCTCGCCGGAGCGCATGAGCGCTTTGACCGAGGCGCTCGCCCACTGTAACGATCTGCGGCACGTGATCACGGTCGGAGATCCTGCGACGAGCGAGCGGCCGGCGGGCGGCTGCGAGGTCGTGACGTGGAGCTCGCTGCTTGGCGCGGAGCACCCCGCCCGTACCCACCGCCTGATCGATGCCGACATGGCGGCGATCCTGTACACATCCGGCAGTACCGGCAAGCCGAAGGGGGTGGTGCTCACCCACCGGAACATGGTGACCGGGGCTCACAGCGTGGCCGCGTACCTTGAGAACCGCCCGGGCGATCGGCTGTTGGCGGCGCTGCCGTTCAGCTTCGACTACGGTTTCAGCCAACTCTCCACGGCCTTTCACGTGGGCGCGAGCGTCGTGTTGCTCGACTACCTGTTTGCCCGCGATGTGATCGCAGCGCTCGTCGACGGGCAAATCACGGGGCTGGCGGGGGTGCCGCCGCTATGGACGCAGCTGGTGGAGCAGGAATGGCCCGCACGAGCCGTCGCCGGCCTGCGCTACATCACCAACTCCGGCGGCGCGATGCCGCGCGCCACGTTGCAGAAGCTGCGCGCCGCGCTGCCGCAGACGCAGATCTTCCTGATGTACGGTCTCACCGAGGCGTTCCGCTCGACCTACCTGCCACCGACACAGCTCGATGAGCGTCCGAACTCCATCGGCAAGCCGATCCCCAACGCGGAGATCCTGGTGGTCCGGCCGGATGGCACGCCCTGTGCGCCCAACGAGCCGGGCGAGCTGGTGCACCGCGGCTCACTGGTTGCGCTGGGTTACTGGAACGATCCCGCCAAGACCGCGGAGCGCTTCAAACCGGTGCCGAACCAGGATCGCGGCCTGGTGCTGAGCGAGATCGCCGTCTGGTCGGGTGACACGGTGCGCTGCGACGAAGAGGGTTATCTGTATTTCATCGGACGGCGTGACGAGACCATCAAGACCTCCGGCTATCGCGTCAGCCCAACCGAGGTGGAAGAGATCGTGTTCGCCTCAGGCCTGGTGACCGATGCGGCGGCGGTCGGTGTGCCGCACCCGTCCCTCGGGCAGGCCATCGTCGTGGTGGCGAGCTGCGCGGCGGGCAGGCAGCAGGACACGGAAGCCGTGTTGCAGGCGTGCCGTGCGGCCCTGCCGGCGTTCATGGTGCCGTTGCGCGTCGAGTGGCGCGACGCCGTGCCCCGTAATCCGAATGGCAAGTACGACCGGACGAGGCTCGCGGCGGAGCTCAGGGAGCTGTTCGCGGTCCAGTCCTCGGCTGAGGCATCGGGAGAGGCGCGATGAGCATCGATGTCCTCCCGCACCACGCGCCGCACCCGTTCTTCGGAGTTACCGACGACTGCCTCACTATCGCGGGTCGGCTGTTGACAGAGGTTGCAGCACAGGTGGGTCAAACCCCCTTTTACGCTTACGGCCGCTGCTACATGTCAGAGCGCGTGGAGCAGCTGCGCCGTGTGATCCCATCCGATGTGCACCTGCACTACGCCATCAAGGCGAATCCGATGCCGGCGGTCGTGCGGCACATGGCCGGCATTGTCGACGGCCTCGACGTCGCTTCAGCGCGCGAGATGCAGATTGCGCTGGAGGCCGGGATGTCCCCGGAGCGGGTCAGTTTCGCCGGGCCCGGCAAGACCTCCGCCGAGCTGGCGACAGCCGTGGACCGCGGGGTCATCGTCAACGTCGAGTCGCCGCGCGAGCTGGCGCGCCTGGTGGACATTGCGCGCCAGTCAGGCAAGAGGCCGCAGATTGCGCTGCGGGTGAATCCGGATTTCGAGCTGAAGACCTCCGGCATGAAGATGGGAGGGGGCCCGAAACAATTCGGGATCGACGCCGAGCAGGTCCCGCAACTGCTGGCGGACATCGCACGGCTGCCGCTTCAGTTCCTGGGGTTTCACGTCTTCAGCGGGTCGCAGAACCTGAAGGCCGAAGCGATCGTCGAGGCGCAGAGGAGTTCCGTGGCACTCGCCGCGCGGCTCGCCGCTCACGCGCCCGGGCCGGTGCAGATCCTGAACATCGGCGGTGGCTTCGGGATACCCTACTTCCCGGGGGAACAGCCGCTTGACCTCGCCCCGATCGGCATGAACCTGGGTGAGCTCGTGCTCGAGACGCGACGCTCCCTGCCGCAAGCGCGCCTGGTACTGGAGCTCGGTCGCTATCTGGTCGGCGAGGCCGGGCTGTACGTGTGCCGCGTGCTCGACAGGAAGATCTCGCGCGGACAAGTCTTTCTCGTGACCGACGGTGGCCTGCACCATCATCTGGCAGCCTCCGGCAACTTCGGTCAGGTGATTCGCAAGAACTACCCGGTGGTTGTCGGCAACAGGGTCCGCGGCGAGGCGCGCGAGACGGCGTCCGTTGTCGGCCCGCTCTGTACGCCGCTTGACGTGCTCGCCGAGAAGATGAATCTGGCACGCGCGCAGGAAGGGGATCTGATCGCCGTGCTGCAAAGCGGCGCCTACGGATTGACGGCGAGCCCCGTGCACTTCCTGAGTCACCCGGCGCCGGTGGAAGTACTGTTGTGAACGCGCTTGCGGCGCGCGGTCCGAGCGATGCGGCGCTCCGCTAGTACGCGTACGCGCCGATATCGATCGTGCCCTTCGCCTTGCGAGCCTCGCGCTGCGCCGGCTGAACGTATTGATAGATCGGGACCAGGTCGAAGCCGTTTGCGGATCCCGGGGCGCTGCCTGCATTGATCGCCGGCGAGGCGGACGTCAGATGGTAGTCGTAGCCGCTCAGGTTGACGAGTCCGGCCGTGGAGGTCTGCAGGTTGGTCTGCGCCTGAGGCTGGAGCCCGGAATACAGCGTTCCTGAGAAAACGAACAGATTGTTGACCGAAAGGAAAGCGCCGGCGCCGGAGACGACGTCGAGGAAGTGGCCGGAGCCGAGGTCGTTGACGAACGTGTTGTTCACAACATACAGGCTATGCGTGCGGCCGGAGGAGAGCCCCTCCGCGCCGTAGGAGACCATGGTGGGATTGTCGGTGTTCGGTCCCTGCTGGATCAGATTGCCGACCAGGTACGTGAGCCCGCCGTTCGGCACGTCGATGTCATAGCTCGATGTGCCGTCCGCCTCGTCCGAGAGGCGACTGTAGAGGACATAGTTCTCGCGCGCGCGCGTCTTGAGCAGGTGCCCGATGTGCACACGATGCGAGTAGTTGTAGCGGAACACGAGCTTGTCGCCGGGGTTTGGGCCACCATC
>CAYQVE010000300.1:0-3352 GCA_964420785.1 uncultured Enterobacteriaceae bacterium
GATGAAGACCGTGGGCGATGTGATCAAGTACATCGCGTCCAAGGCGACCCACTAATTAAATGTCCGCTTCTGCCTCAGGCAGCAAACGCCGCGTAGTCATTACCGGCATCGGCGCAGTCAGCCCCCTGGGCCTTTCGGCCAAGGAAACCTGGAAGAACGCCCTCGAGGGCAAATCGGGAGTCGCTCGCATCGCGCTCTTCGACTTCAAGGACTCGCCGGTCACCATCGCTGCCGAGGTCAAAGGCTTTGACGTCACCCGGACGGTCGGCCCTTATCAGCCGGCTCCGGGCGCGACGGTCACCCAAGCCGCCAACATCAAAGAGGCCCGCAAAATGGGCCGGTTCATTCACCTCGCGCTCGCGGCGGGCCTGGAGGCCTACGAGGACTCGGGGCTGGATGCCGTGCGCTCGAAGGTCGCGCCCGATCGCATCGGCGTGAACGTGGGTGTCGGAATGGGCGGCCTTCCCGAGATAGAAGCGGTCTACGACGAGTTCCTGCGCAAGGGATACAAGCGGGTCACTCCGTTCTTCATTCCACAGGTCATTCCGAATCTGGCTTCCGGCCATCTCAGCATCCTGCTCAACCTGCAGGGCCCGAATCTCTGCAACGTGACCGCGTGCTCGTCGAGCGCGCACAGCCTGGGCGAGTCGTTCCGGCAGATCCAGCGCGGCGATGCCGACGTGATGATCAGCGGCGGAGCCGAAGCCGTGGTCTGCCAGCTCGGGATCGCGGGTTTCGCGGCGATGCGCGCCCTGTCCACGCGCAACGAAACGCCCGAGGCGGCGTCCCGTCCGTTCGACAAGGATCGCGACGGCTTCGTCATGGGCGAAGGCGGCGCGGTGTTGGTGCTCGAGGAGTACGAGTTCGCGCGCAAGCGTGGTGCCAAGATTTACGGCGAGATCAAAGGCTACGGGCTTTCGAGCGACGCCTATCACATGACCACTCCCTCGCCCGAAGGCGAAGGCGGCGGCCGCGCGATGGCGATGGCGCTCAAGGATGCCGGCATCAACCCGGATCAGGTGGGTTACATCAACGCGCACGGCACCTCCACTCCGGCGGGCGACGTGGAAGAAGCGCGCGCGATCGCCAGACACTTTCCGAACGGCCCCAAGCACCTGCACGTCAGCTCGACCAAGTCGATGACGGGTCACCTGCTCGGCGCCGCCGGCGCGATCGAGTCGATTTTCTCGGTGATGGCGATCCGCGAAGGACGCATTCCGCCCACGATCAACCTCGACTCGCTGGATCCGGGCTGCGCCGAGCTCAAGCTCGACTTCACCGCCAACCGCACCGCCGAGAAGCGCGTCGATTACGCGCTCTCCAACAGCTTCGGTTTCGGCGGGACGAACGCAAGTTTGATTTTTGGCCGTATCTAACTTGGTGCGAGGTAAAAAATGGCTTCTCCCAAGCAGGTCCTCATCGCCTCCGATCACGCGGGCGTGGAACTCAAATCCCTGATTCAGAAAGCGCTGCCGGGCTGGAAATGGATCGATCTCGGTCCGCTCAACGGCAACGAGCGCGTCGACTATCCTGATTACGCGGAGATACTCGGGCAGAAGATCGCCTCCGGCGAAGCCGACCAGGGCATCCTGATCTGCGGCAGCGGCATCGGAATGTCGATCGCGGCCAACAAGATTCCCGGAATCCGCGCGGCGGTGGTCGAGAATCCCGTCGCGGCCCGCCTGTCGCGCGAGCATAACGACGCCAACGTCCTGTGCCTGGGCTCGCGCTTCCTCGCGCCCGAGTACGGCACCGACATCGCGCGCGCATGGCTGGAGACCCCGTTCAGCAACGACACGCGCCACAAAGTTCGCGTCGAGAAACTCGCCGCCCTCGATTTCAAACGCAAAGGCAAAAAGTGAGGAGCCCCCATGCCCCAGAACAACTTCCGCCGAGACCTCAAGACCGCTGACCCCACGATCTACGCCAGCATCCAGCGCGAGCTGAATCGCGAGGAAGACGGCCTGGAGCTGATCGCCTCGGAAAACTACGTGAGCTGCGCGGTCCTCGAAGCGCAGGGCTCGGTGCTCACCAACAAGTACGCCGAGGGTTACCCGGGCAAGCGCTATTACGGCGGCTGCGAGTACGTGGACGAGGCCGAAAGCGCCGCGATCGAGCGCGTGTGCAAACTCTTCAATGCCGAAGCCGCCAACGTCCAGCCGCACTCCGGCTCGCAGGCGAACATGGCCGCGTACATGGCGCTCATGAACCCGGGCGACACGATGCTCGGCATGAGCCTTTCGCACGGCGGTCACCTCACCCACGGCAGCCCCGTGAATTTCAGCGGCAAGCTCTTCAAGGTGCTGAGCTACGGCCTGCATCCGGAAACGCATCGCCTGGATTACGATTCGATCCGCCAGCAGGCGCTTCAGAATAAGCCCAAGGTCATCGTCGCGGGCGCGAGCGCCTATCCTCGCATCATCGACTTTGAATCCATCGGCAAGATCGCGCAGGAATGCGGCGCCCACTTCGTCGTCGACATGGCCCACATCGCGGGACTCGTCGCCGCGCGCCTGCATCCGTCGCCGGTGCCGTACGCGACCTACACGACTTCGACGACGCACAAGACCCTGCGCGGTCCGCGCGGCGGCCTGATCCTCTCGAGCGCCGAGCGGATCAAGGCGGTCAATTCCCTGATCTTCCCGGGAATCCAGGGCGGTCCGCTGATGCATGTGATCGCGGCCAAGGCCGTGGCCTTCGGAGAAGCGCTCACGCCGGATTTCGTCGCCTACCAGAAGCAGATCATCGAAAACGCCCGGGCGCTGGCCGAAGAACTCATGGCGCTCGGATTCAAGCTCGTCACCGACGGCACCGACAACCACCTCATGCTGGTCGACCTGACGGCGACGCTCGACGGGTCCATTACCGGTAAGGATGCGGAAACATGGCTCGACCAGGCGGGAATCACGGTGAACAAGAACACGATTCCGACCGAGAAGCGCAGCCCGTTCGTTACGAGCGGCATCCGAATCGGCGTTCCGGCCGTCACGACCCGGGGCATGGGGCAGGCCGAGATGAAGCAGATCGCGAAGTGGATCTCCCAGGCCATTACCGCCCGCGGGGACGCCGGCGCCCTGGGCAAGATCAAGGACCAGGTTAAGGAACTTTGCGGTAAGTTTGCGCTGTATAGGTAAATAGGCTATTACTGTAGTCGGAGATCTTTGAATGAAGTGCCCTTACTGCGCGACGCCCGAGACCAAGGTGATTGATTCGCGTCTCAACCAGACGCATGACATCACCCGCCGCCGCCGCGAGTGCCCCAAGTGCGACGGGCGCTTCACCACCTACGAACGCGTCGAAGAGGTCATGACTCTGATCATCAAGAAGGACGGACGTAGCGAACCCTACGAGC
>CAYQVE010000301.1:0-3346 GCA_964420785.1 uncultured Enterobacteriaceae bacterium
CGGCGCGCCCGGCGGCGAGCTCGAGCACGCCCCTGTAGCGCGGCTGCTTGCCGAGGAGCGCGCGCCGGAACTCGAATGGGTCCTTGCCGGCCGCGTGCGCCATCTCGTCGATGAAGCTCTCGAGGAAGAAGCTGTTCTGCGAGTGCCCGACCGAGCGCCAGAACCAGACCTGGAGATTTCCCGGCTCCTGGCGCGAGTACTCGATGTGCAGGTTCGGGATGTCGTACGGGCAATCGCGGATGCCCTCGACGCCGAACTCGTCCACCCCGTCGGGGGGCAGCTTCATGAAGTGCGACCCCTCCATGATCGAAGGCGAGGCGACGTTGGCGGTGAAGAGCGTCGCGACCCCGTTCGCATCCAAGCCGCCAGTCATCTTCGTCACCGAGGCCGGGCGGTAGAAGTAGCCGCGCGTGTCGTCCTCGCGGCTGTAGACGAGCTTGACCGGCTTGCCGGTGATCTTGGAGAGCACCGTCGCGCCGATCACCGGATCGGGGGCGAAGCGGCGCCCGAACCCGCCGCCCAGGTACATGGTGTTGACCTTCACCTGTCCGGGCTGGACTCCCGCGACCTGGGAGAGGATGCCCTGCGCCGGACCCTGGGACTGCGTCCCGGCCCAGATTTCGACCCCGTCCTTTTTCACCCAGGCGGTACAGTTGAGCGGTTCCATGCAAGAATGCGAGAGATACGGCGCTTCGTATTCTGCTTGGATCGTCTTTGCGGGCTTCGCGGCCTTGAAGTCACCTTCGTTGCGGCCGACCGCCCCGCCCGCCGCCGCCCCGGCGGCGAGCTGCTTCGAGATGCCCTCCGACGACAGCGAGGCGTTTGCGCCGTGGTCCCACTGGATCTCGAGCGCGTCGCGGCCGAGCTTCGCGGCCCAGTAGCCGTCGGCCAGCACCGCGACGCCCGCCGGGATCTGCACGACCTGGCGCACGCCGGGTATCGCTTTCGCCTTGACGTCGTTGACCGAGACGGCCTTGCCGCCGGGCACCGGCGGAGACGCGATCACCGCGGTGAGCATCCCGGGTAGATAGACATCGAGCCCGAACTTCGCCTTGCCGGTCGATTTGGCGACCGTGTCCAAGCGCTTGGTCCCGCTCTTCCCGAGCAGCGCGAATTGCCCCGGGTCCTTCAGCTTCACTTCCTTGGGCGGGGCGAGCTTGGCCGCCTTTTCCGCGAGCTGGCCGTAGGAGAGCTTCTTGCCGCTCTTGTGCACTACCGTGCCCTTCTCGGTGCGGCAGTCTTCGGCGTCGGCTTTCCAGGTCTCCGCCGCCGCGGCAATCAGCATCGCGCGCGCAGCCGCGCCCGCCTTGCGCATCGGCTCCCAGTGCCCGCGCACCGAGGTCGACCCTCCGGTCGCCTGCATGCCGAAGATGGGATTGGCGAACGCCTGATCGACCCCGGCCTGCTCGACCCGCACCCGCGTCCAGTCGGCGTCCAGTTCCTCGGCGACCAGCATGGGGATCGCGGTGTGCACGCCCTGGCCCATCTCCGAGAGACCGCATACGACCGTGATCTCGTTGTTCGGCGCGATGCGCAGATACGCGCTCATCCGCACCTCCTTCCCGGCGCCCTGAGCGAGCCGGGCCGCTCCCGGCAAGGTGAAGCCGACGATCAGGCCTCCGCCGGCCATCGCGGAGGTCTTGAGGAATTCCCGGCGCGACGCATTCATGGGTTTGGCGCGCATGATTACGCTCCTTTCGCGCTCGCGGCCGCGTCCTTGATCGCGGCGCGAATCTGGTTGTAGGTCCCGCAGCGGCAGATGTTGCCGCTCATCGCTGCGTCGATATCGGCGTCGCTCGGCGCGCGGTTCCTGGCGAGAAGCGCGCTCGCGCTCATGATCTGGCCGGACTGGCAGTAGCCGCACTGCGGCACGTCCTGGCGGATCCATGCCGCCTGCACCGCCTTGCCGGCCCGCGTGGCGCCGACGCCTTCGATGGTGGTCACCTTCTTGCCGGCCGCCGCGGACAGCGGCGTGACGCAGGAGCGCACGGCCTCGCCGTCGAGGTGCACGGTGCAGGCACCGCATTGAGCGATGCCGCAGCCGAACTTCGTTCCGGTCATGCGCAGCGAGTCGCGCAGCACCCACAGGAGAGGCGTATCGGGCGCGGCGTCGACCTCGCGGGTCTTGCCGTTGACAACGAGGGAAACCATGGAAACTCCTCCTGAACAAGACGGATCGATTTGACGGAGCATCTTATTCCGGCGCATCTTGGAAGTCCATCGGTGCGCCTCCCGTTTCGCCGCCACGCGGGCGGGCGAAGAGGACGACGCACTTCGTGCCGCCGAGGGCCGCACATGCAGTGCCCCGCGCCGTCAGCGCAGTGCAAGCCGCCAAGCCGGAGGCGAATAGGCTTAGAATGCGCAGCCGGCAAAGAGGCTTGCGGGCGGGCGTTGCCGCCACGGAGGCTTCGCGGCAGCGCAGAGACATCGCGCCGGAGCGCGCAAGGCCGGCAAGTTTGGAGGGGCGATCCAAATGAAATTCCTTGTATCGCTGTCGCGCCTGATCGATGCGCTGAACGAGCGCATCGGGCGCATCGTCTACTGGCTAATTCTGGTGGCCGTGCTTGTGAGCGCCGGAAACGCGGTAGTTCGCTATGTATTCAATCGTAGCTCGAATGCCTGGCTGGAGATCCAGTGGTACTTGTTCTCCGCGGTGTTCCTGTTCTGTGCGGGCTACACGCTCCTGCACAACCAGCACGTGCGCATCGACGTCATCGCCGGGCGCCTGTCGAAGCGGGCCCAGGCCTGGATCGACGTGTTCGGCACGCTGCTGTTCCTTTTGCCGATGGCAATCACGGTCATGTGGCTGTCCTGGCCCGTGTTCATCGACGCTTATAGGAGCCATGAAGTCTCGACCAATGCGGGCGGCTTGACCGTCTGGCCGGCACGGCTCATGGTTCCGATCGGCTTCTCGCTGCTCGTCCTGCAGGGCTTCTCCGAGCTGATCAAGCGAATCGCGTATCTGCTCGGCTTGATTCCCGATCCGACCGAAAAGGACGAAGGCCCGAGCCTGGAGGAGCAGCTTGCCGAAGAGCTGCGCAAGCAGCGGGAAGCTTCGGCATGATCGAATTCCTGTCCCACAACATGGCGCCCCTGATGTTCGCGGCGCTCGTCATCTTCTTGTTGATCGGCTACCCTGTCGCGTTCTCCCTTGCTGCGATCGGCATTTTCTTCGGGCTGGGGGGAATCGAACTCGGCCTGCTCCAGCCCACGCTGTTCCAGGCACTGCCGCAGCGCATCTGGGCGGTCATGTCGAACGACACCCTGCTCGCGGTGCCGTTCTTCACCTTCATGGGGCTCATCCTCGAGCGCAGCGGCATGGCCGAGGACCTGCTCGACACCATCG
>CAYQVE010000302.1:0-3344 GCA_964420785.1 uncultured Enterobacteriaceae bacterium
GGTCTTCGCGGGAAACTGGTTGGAAACCAGCAGGCTCAATGGGCTCGTTCCCAGCAGCATGACCGGGGCGAAGCTCTTGTCGGGATCGTAAGGCAGCTTCGGGTTTATCGCCGCCAGCGTGCCGAAGGCGGTCGAGGTGAAAAGGTAGGTGTAACCGTCGGGACTGGCTTTTGCCACGGAGTCGATGCCGATGATGCCGGCAGCGCCCGGCTTGTTTTCGACCACGACCGGGACGCTCCAGCGCTGCGATAGGTGCGTCTGCATCAGCCGCGCCAGCGAATCCGCATTGGTGCCGGGGGTGAACGGCACCACGAACAGGATCGAACGCGACGGATAGTCCTGCGCCAGTGCAAACACCGACAACACGGCGGCGCACAGCAAAGGCATTCCAGCGAGCAGCTTGGCCGGTTTCATGGACCCTCCCCGATCTATTGAAAGCGAATGTCGATCAGGAGCCGCTAGACGGCGACGTGGGGCGCACCTTCCCGGTACTTCACCGCATCCAAGGCGTGCTCCTCGAAGTTGGCCTCCACGGGAAGGATGAACGAGGCCGAGCGCACCAGCTGCGCCTCCGGGTTCAGTCCCGGCGCCTTGCCGCCTTTTTGAACTTCGTTCCCGGCTTTTATCAGCCGCTGGCGCGCAAGGATGATGGCGCGGTCGGTGGAGCGGAGATGCTCCTTGGTCCGGTCCGCGATGGGTCCCATGCTTTCCTGCACCGACGCATCTTGCATGGCGAGACCCCTGACGCCGTTGTAGTGGCGGCCGCTCTTCTGCTTGGCGCGATCGATCAGGTAATCGTTGTCGCGGTTCGCCACGGGACGGAACGTCCCGGCTATCAGCTCGGCATGAACGCCGTTGCCGTCCTTGATGAGCTCGATATGCTCCTCGGGTATGGGGTGGGCGGGATGAAACGTCATCGACCACGCCATGCAATTTTCGTCGTCGATGGGCACCCACGCATGCCCGTTCAGCGCGTTCCCGGCGTAGGGGGGAATGAGGGTATACCACGGCATGATCCACTGCGTGATCCGCCAGTAATAGTTGCCGGGATCCGCATCGCGCCGCGCGCCGATGAGCAGCCCGCCGGCAGAGTCGACGATGTGGAAGGTCGTCTTCGTGGATTTCGCGAACTTCGCGCCCGCGGTGTTCCGATGGAACGGGTCGTTGGCCAGATCCCCGCGGTGCAGGAACGAGACGTGGCTGGAATCGATGCCGCCCTCGATCGCCTGCAGGTAGTTGCTCTCCTGCCAGCGTTTGGTGGTGACGCGATGCGACGCGGGCAGCTGCACCCACTCGAAGTTCGGCAAGGGCGGCTTTTGCGCCGCCGGGCCCATGTAGGACCAGACGACTCCACCCAGCTCCACGCACGGGTAGGACTTGAGCTTGATGCCCCGGCGCACGCCGCTCTCTTCAGGCTCGGAGGGCAGGTCCACGCACTGGCCGCTCACGTCGTACTTCCATCCATGGTACGGGCAGCGCAGCCCGCATTCCTCGTTGCGCCCGAACCATAGCGACACGCCGCGGTGGGCGCAGAACTCCTCGATCATGCCGATTCGTCCCTCCGTATCGCGGAAGGCGACCAGCTTCTCACCCAGCAGCTTCACGCGAACCGGAGGGCAATCGCGCTCCGGCAGCTCCCAGTCGAGCAACGCGGGTATCCAGTAGCGCCGGAACAACTCGCCCATCGGCGAGCCGGGGCCCGTGCGGGTAAGGAACGCATTCATCTCTTCGGTCAGCATGGTCGTTTCACCGTCTCAGTTTGCGTTGCAGCGATACCTCCTCATCGTTCGCGCGCCCTGGCGCTGTCGATATCGATCCGCCCGCTGAATGCGAGAAGCTTGGTCAGCTCGCGCGCGCTCTTCACCTTGTCCAGGGACCACAGGAGCTGCGTGAGCCTCGCTGCGCGCAGCGCGCCTGCGACCGGCTCGACGTTCTCGCGCAGCTTCTCATTGAGGTCCGCGTCGGTAAAGGGATTCTTGTGGTGCCCGGGGAACGGCCGCGCATCGCCGTGCACGACCAGGCCGTCGTCGAGCTCGATCTCGACGCGCGACAAATAGCCCATCTCCACGCGCTTGTGCTTGCCCATGGCGTGCGAGCCGAGCTCGAGCGCGGGCGTGCAAGCGACCTTCTTGAGGAACGCCTGCCGCTCCGGGTCGAGAACCACTTTCGGGGTGAAGCTGTTCACCCCGATGGTGCCGTCCAGGACCGCGGCCGCGACGAGATAGGGCAAGGAATGGTCGGCGGTCTCGCGCGAGATGGGATTCCACGGGTCCTGGCGTATCTTGACCAGGTGATCGTAGGCGCCTTCCTCGGCGAACACGCGTATCTGTTTGATCCTGGAAAGATCCTTGACCCGGGACCGGGCGTCGATGGCGGCCTGTATGACGCTCTGCGCCACCGAGCCGACCGGCCAGCGCTTCATGAAGGCCTCGCTCACCCGTGCGAGCGGGATGCGCGGGTTCAGCCGCTCGCGCAGCACGGGGACCGGGTCGTCCTTCATGCTCATTTTTTGCATGAAGCCGCACTTCCCGACGAACGGCCTTACCGCCGCTTCGACGCCGACCTGCGCGAGGAGGCAGGCCTGGAGCGAATTCCTGACGGCGTCGGCCCCGTTGAAACGCTTCCACATGGAGAGGTCGCCGCGCCGGTTGAGCTCACCCGATTCGATCTCATCGCTCGCGAAGTGGGGGATCGCGGTCATGCCCATGGCTTCGCGCGTCTGATCGGCATTCAAATTCAGCAGTCGCGCGATCGCGGCGGTCGCGCCGAGGGCCATCAGGTTCGTATAGTCCCAACCGCCCTGCGCGGTCGAGAACGCGTCGAATGCCGCTCCCACCATTTCGTAACCCACGGCCACCGCCGAGAGCAGTTTTCCCCCGGGGGCGTTGGTCCATTCGGCGGCGGCGATTACGCCGGAAAGAATGTCGCTCGAGTGACCACTGTTGCGCCGCCCCACGAAAAAATCGTTGTAGTCGTGGCATCTCAGGAGCACCCCGTTCGTCAACGCGGCGAGCTCGGGGGCCGCGCGCTTTTGCGTGCCCCAGATCACGCAGCCCTTGCTGTTCGCCGGAAAGCGGTAGGCGTGCTTGCGCGCGTTCTGTGCGGCCGGGTGCCGCAGCGCGACTATTGCGACCGCAATCGAATCGATGAGGACGGCCTTGGCGGCGCGCTCGGCGCGCGCGTCGAGCTTGCCGGAGACATTCACCACGTAATCGGCGATCAGCTCGCCGACTTCGTCGCGGTATCGCTGTTTGATGGCGCTGTCCAACGAACTTATTTTATAGTTGCGGGGAGCATTTCCGGGAGGAGCAATGGCATCCGAAAGGGTGCTGGGCATTGGATCT
>CAYQVE010000303.1:0-3339 GCA_964420785.1 uncultured Enterobacteriaceae bacterium
AAGTTGTCGATGAGCTTTATCAGGCGGTCATCAACGAACGACGCCCCGTTCATTCCGGATCCTGGGGGATGGCCACACTCGAAGTCTGCCTCGCGATTCTCCAATCAGCCGCCGAGTCTAGGGCTGTCGACCTGGGCTCGAAGAAAGTGGATTAGCCCATGACCTGAGCCTGACTGATCCGCCGGACTTCAGTTCGCCTCGACGCGGCCGCTCGAATCCGAGTCCTTCCTGTTTATCCCGCTTCGAGGCGGCATCGAGGTCGTGCAGGGCCGCGAGCGAATCGTGGTGACGTCGGGCCGATCGCGCTTGTGGGCTCGGTTGGCGGCCTCCTTGATGGATGGTGCTGCTGCTTGCCAGTAGCTACGGTCGCGCCTGATCCACCTCCACGGCGCCCCTACCGGAGCTGATTGGCGGGCGCGCCAGGACGCTCATTTGCGGCCTCGCCAAATCTTGCGAAATTTATTCAGAATGGAGTTCTAGCTAAGGGTAAGTCCTTAGCTTGGCCTTGCAGGGTACCGAGCGGATCGTGCTTCGTTGGCATCACGAGATGCGGGCCAGTTCAAGAACCCGGTCGGCGTAGCGACGGCGCAAGGCTGACGATGGCCTGCCGCTATTCCCGTGCATGACAGTGGACCGGTGTAGGAGACCAGATCGTGAAAAAGAAACACGCCTATCGACTCTCGAGACACTTTGGAGCATGGGACGCAGCCGAGCTGGCAATTCAAAAGACGTTAATCGCCGCTGGAATGAAGTGTGAATTCCCTTGCGGGAGATGCGGCCACGGCGATGCAAGCCATGAATGCACTCGAATCTAAAGCTGACCGGTCACAGACCACGTTCGAGCGTTTCGATGAGGCCGGCATGCTCCTTGTCAACGACGGCGAAGCCGACATCGGCGTGAATTTCAAGGAGCAAGTGGACTGGGCATATCGAGGGTTCGGGCACCACGAGCCAACCGCATACGAATCTGCGAGGCATCATGTCCTTGGTGCGGCCTCAGTATGTGTGCTTTGCTGCAACGCGTGAGTCGGGCATCACGTCTCTTGATAGGGTCGCAGAGCGTCCGCGGCCGATCGGATTACTAACCGTCTCGAAATCTCGCCATCAGACCCGCTTCGTGGGAATTGTGCACGGACGGACCATGGAGGAATGCGGCTTCACGCAAGAAACCATTGTGGGAAATGGTGGCGACGAGCGACTAACTGTCTCGCGCCTTCCTGACGGTTTGACGTATCCCGGTTTTGCAGGCTCCCGATCGGGCAATCCGGCAACTGCTAGCGATTAGGTACTAGGCAGCCTGCCTTGATCCGTCCGCGAGATCCGACTTCTCGGCTTCGGACGCAGTCACGGATTCGGAGCTATTGAGAACCTCGACGGGCCCGGAATCGGCCTATCGGTCCGCTGAAGTGGCCTCCGACGGGACTTCACTCTTTGAGCTTTCCGTGCCTGAGGCGACGCTTGTGGACACATTCGTGGCGACACCGGATTTGCGTTGAACGCATGCGCCACTTCGATAGCGAACTTGGCGACACCCATGCTTGCTTCTGCCGCGACTACCTCGCGCGATTCGGCGAGGTTCGGCGACGATGCTGCAAACATAACTAGTCTCGCGTTCAGCGTCTGGTTCATATCGCGCACCACTGCGAACCCAAGGGAATGCGCATAGCGTCAAACCTCGCCGGGCTTTGGACCAAGGCCGTGTATGAGGGTGGAGAATATCCGGTGCAGTCTCTTCTCGCCGGCGGCGGCCCTCGGCGATTTCTCGGAGAGCCACGCCTGGATGTTGCACCAGTGAAGCCAGATGAACAGCTCCGCGATAGCGTCTCCGCGCTCGTGTGTGGAGAGCCGGCCCGCCACCTTCAGCCCATCGAACACGTCGGCGATGGCGCGGCGCAGCTTTTTACGTCGCTCGACGACGCGCTTCGCTTCGGGGCCGAGCATCTCGGGTTCGTCGACCTGCAGCAGAAAGATTTCATGGATGCCGTATCGCCCGATTACGACATTGTCTTCGAAGTACTTGTAGATCGGACGGAAAATTGTCAGCAATTGTTTCATAAGCGGCTGGTCGGGCGTGAGTTGCCGAATCGATTTCTCCGCGAGGGCATCGAGGTCGTCATTGATGATCAGGAACAGCAAGTCCCGCTTTTCGGTCGCGTAGACGAAGAGCGTGCCGATTGCAACATCCGCTCGCGCTGCGATCTCTCGTGTCGTAGCGCCTTCGTAACCGCGCTTGAAGATGACCTCACGAGCCGCCTCGCGAAGCCGGCGCCGTCGCTCGCGCTTGCCGCGTGCCCTCAAGCCCTGGCCGGGATTGAAGTCTTCAACCAGCAGCTTGTTCACCTGATCCTCCACCCAATCGAATGCCTTTGGTTCCCGTACGGCGAACGCTAGAGAAGGTTCGGGGCGGGCTCAATCGCATTGTCTTGCGCACCGGAGAGGCGCGGTCTCTCAAACTCGATTCCTTAACCTGGCTAGTGCTGCAGGCGCGGCCCGCCGGGGTCTCGTTCGAGGCGGCGAATCCTCGCCATGCGCACGAATGGAAGGTGTTTGAAGAGGTGAAGGTGCTTGAGGAAAAGGTCCTCATCCCGGGTGTGCTCGATTCGACGACGAATTTCATCGAACACCCGGAGCTCGTGGCACAGCGGATCGAGCGCTTCGCCTCGCTGGTCGGGCGCGAGCGCGTGATTGCGGGCACTGACTGCGGATTCGCGACGTTCTCCGACGTCGTCCTGGTCGACCCCGACATTGCATGGGCGAAGCTCAAGGCGATGACGGAGGGCGCAAGCATTGCTTCCCGACGATTGTGGCCTGCCGCGATGGCCGCGTCGAAGCGCGGGTGATTTTGCCTGGAGAGGCTCCGAAGATGAAGTCTCAAAGTCGAAACGTCGGCTCACCGAGGCAGAGTTCGATACGGCGTGCGTACACCGCTACAGAGGAAGCCGAAAATTTGGTCCCTAATCTATTGATTGGCTCATCGCTTCCCTGATCGGTCGAATCTATTTCCCTGCTCTGCACAAAATTCTCCCTGTTCCGTCGCGTAGGGAATTTGATCAACAAGCATCGAGAAATGGGCCTGCTTCATTCGGTAAGAGCAGCGACCTCCGCCCCGATTCCGCGAAAATTCCCTGCAGATTCCCTGTTTATCAGGGAATTCGGCCCGGAGCAGGGTTCGATCCTGACTGCGCACACCGCCAGCCAGTCCCTCGAACACCGAAGTGCGCTTTTCCGCCGAGCAATTAATCCCGCATTTACGGGCAATTTCGCTGAGCGAAGAGGAAGGGAGCGGTGAAGTCCTAAAGTTGCTGGAAAAAGGGTTGGGGTGCACCCTCGCCTGATAGG
>CAYQVE010000304.1:0-3275 GCA_964420785.1 uncultured Enterobacteriaceae bacterium
CAAGTCCCAGTTGCATGCCGGTGCGGCGGGAAGTGTTCTCGACTTCAGGCGTGGACTTCAGAATTTCCTCAATGTGCTGAAGGATGCGGTTGGATTCGGCGAGCGAACTGCCCGGCGGCGTGAAGTAGTCCAGAATGAATCCACCTTCGTCCATGGCGGGAAGAAAGTCCGTGCCGAGAAAGCTGTAACACAAAATATAAAGAGCGATGACCAAGACCGAGCTTGCGGTTTTCAGCGCTGGCAAGGACGATTTCGCGGAAGAGGAAGAGGTCGCCGACGGCCTGGGACCGACGATGAACCTCGACAGCTGCGCCGGCTGCCATCTGCATCCGGCAGTAGGCGGAACGAGCCCCGCGGTGAATCCCCAGGTCGCGTTCGCCGCCGCGGAAGGCGCGACCAACAGGGTGGCGTCGTTCATCACGACCAAGGGACCGGTGCGCGAGGCGAGGTTCGTGAAGAACGCCGACGGCACGCCGGACGGCGGCGTCCACGATCTGTTCACGATCGCGGGCCGCGCCGACGCGCCGGGATGCGTGCTCGCGCAGCCGGACTTCGAGCGCGAGCTCGCGCGCCGCAACGTGATCTTCCGCATTCCCACCCCGGTGTTCGGCGCAGGCCTGATCGAGCAGATCCCGGACAAGGCGATCCTCGCGAACCAGGCCGACGAAGCGCCCCGGAAGAAGGATCTCAGGATCTACGGCCGGCCCAACATCGTTCTCGCAGGTCACGCGATCTCCGGCCAGGCGAACAACAACGGCAACGACGGCACAGTCGCGCGCTTCGGATGGAAGGCGCAGAACAAATCGCTGCTGCTCTTCTCCGCCGAGGCCTACAACGTGGAGATGGGGATCACAAACGAGCTGTTCCAGACCGAGCGCGACGAGACTCCGGCCTGCCAGTTCGCGGCGGTCCCCAACGACATCACCAAGACCGACGCCAAGACGCTCGTCGAGGGAATCGGCGCGATCGAGAAGTTCGCCTTCTTCGCGCGTTTCCTCGCGCCGCCGGCGCCTTCGCCCGGCGCGCCGGGAGGGGCCGATTCGATCGCGAGGGGCCGGAAGCTCTTCGCCGATACCGGGTGCGCGTTCTGCCACACGCCCACGCTCAACACGGGCAATTCCGCGGTCGCCGCCCTGCGCAATCAGCCGGTGAATCTCTTCTCCGACCTCTTGGTCCACGACATGGGCCCGGGGCTGGCCGACGGGATCACCCAGGGACAGGCGGGCCCCAGGGAGTTTCGCACCGCTCCCCTGTGGGGACTGGGGCAGCGGCTGTTCTTCCTGCACGACGGGCGGACTTCCGATCTGCGCGAGGCGATCCGGGCGCATCGCAGCGGGAGCTTCTTCACGCGCAACGCCTCGGAGGCGAACGCCGTCGTTAAGAACTTCAACGCGCTCGCGGACGCGCAGAAGCAGGACGTCCTCAACTTCTTGCGTTCCCTGTAGCCGAAAAGCGCGTCAGCCAGCTGCAAGAATTGAAAGGTATCTCGCGCCGCAAAGGGCTACCCTGTCTGCAGGCGGCCGACAGGAGGAGATGCGATGGAGCGCGCGAGTGTCGTCGGATTCCAGAAGCGGTTCAAGCTCGTCGCGGCGTACGCATTCTTCCTCCTCGCCGCCTTGCCGGGATTTCCCAGCTGCGGGGACGCGGCGGCCGCCAACGGCGCGCCTGCGCCGCTCCTGCAGAAAGACCATCCGGTCGACTGGTGGTTCGTATTCAAGTTCAATGCCGCGTCGTTTCCAGGCTGCGGCGGCGGAGCGAGCGAGCAGCTCTCCTGTCAATTCGACGCCAAGGCGAAGCATCGCGCCGGCGGATTCGGCCAGCAATTCGCATACGCGAGCAGCGAGGAGCACAAGCTGCAGAAGGGCAGCGGTTGCGTGGGCGGCACGGCGAACGATCCTCTGGGAGCGACGTTCGGCCAGATCTTCAACGGCTCGTACTACTACGTCATCTGGAACGATCAGCCTTACGGCCATCCGAAGATCGCCGGGTGCACGAGCGCGGGCAACTGCGGCTCCCCCTGGGGACACTCGAAAGGCATGCTCGCGTGGAACGACGCGGGGGAGGGCCTGATATTGCAGGTGACGACGCCGTCCTGGCCCGAATCCGCGAGCAAGGATTTTCCGCGCGAGGGCGACGCCAATACCCTGGGTTGCGTCGCCGACAACAACGTCAAGCTCAGCCAGCATTTCTTTTCGGTGAAGCTGAACGCGGACGATCTGGTGAAGGTCCTGAAAGCGCTGCAGAACTCGAGCGTGGTCACCGATCCGCACCAGCAGCAGGTGGTGCACAGCGGAGGGCCGGCCGAGGTCCGGCAGCTCGCATCGGGCCTCGGAGTCCAATCGCAAAGCAAGTCCCTTTCGCGGGACAAGCTCTCGACCGGCGTCGAATTGATCTCGAAGCCGTCGGGGCTCCACGTTCCCCCCTGGCAGATGGTTTCCGCGGTTCTCGGCGGCGTTCCGCTCCGGGCGGCGACGTTCTGGGCATCACCGTACATTCCGACGACGACCCGGTCCACCGTGATCGGATGCTGGGACGCCTCTCTCGGCAAGTCCGGGCCGGTGCAGATCGCCACCACGGGGCACTGGGACGGCAAGGAAATCGGCCTGGTCGGAGGCTCCAATCACGCCAAGATAGGCGTGTCGACCTCGGGGAATCATCACTATGCGATTTTCGGCGACGAGAACCAGCAGGGAGCCTTGTCGGGCAATTGCGCGAGCAGCCAGAACGGCCGCGGCGGCTTGTTCTTCGTGATCGACGACCTCGTTCTGTCCGAGGGAATCTCGGACCTGGTCGATGGCGAGACGGCGCCGACCAAAATCCCGAAGCCGGCGCCGAAGAAGTGAGCCCGCCCTTCAGTCGAAGCCGACGATCTCCACCCAGTTCGCGCCTTTGCCTGCCGGGACCTTCTGCAGAAGCTTCAGCGCCCCGCTAGCCGGGTCGATCGCGTAGACCGAGATCGTTTCCGATTTTTCTCCCGAGGCGACGAGGTACCGGCCCTTGGGGTCGATCGCGAATCCGCGCGGCTGCTTTTCCGTCGGCGTGCTCGAGAGGTAGGTCAATTTCCCGCTCGCGGCATCGACGCCGAACGCGGCGAGCGTGCTCGAGGTGCGCTCGGAGGCGTACAGGAATTTTCCGTCCGGGACGAGGTGCAGGTCCGCGGCCCAGATGTCGTTGTCGGTGTTGCGCGGCGGCGGGCCGCCGGGCGCGCCGACTGCGCCGCGCGGTGCGCCGGGCACGAGCTTGGAGTCAGGCGGCAAGCCGGATGCCGAGCTCAC
>CAYQVE010000305.1:0-3275 GCA_964420785.1 uncultured Enterobacteriaceae bacterium
AGGCGCTCCCGCCAACCAGGACCCAGGCCAAGAATGATGGACGCCGGTCGGTCATGTATGTCTCAACGGGGCAGGTTGGAAACCTGCCCCACTAGTTCTGGCTTTCAGGACCACGGCCCTTCAGGGCCGCGATCTCCTCGAGTGTGGAGGTGGCGCGCCCCGCGCTCTGCTGCTGCAGATAAGAATCGAGCTCCTTACGCTCGATCTCGTGCCCCACTGCGCGCAGGCTCAGGCCAATCTTGCGCTCCACGGGCTGCAGCTTGACGATCTTGAAATCCATCTCCGCGCCGACGGCCAGCGGATTGTCCTTCGATTGCGGACGGCGGCCGCCCTGCTGCGCATCGCGCTCGGGCACGGCTTCGGAAATGTGGCAAAGCCCCTCGATGCCCGGCTCGATCTCGACGAACGCCCCGAACGAAGCGGTACGCACGATCTTGCCGTGCACCACGTCGCCGATGTGGAATCGCTCGAAGAAGCTCTCCCAGGCGTCGGGAGTCAGTTGCTTGATTCCGAGCGAGAGGCGCCGGTTGTCGGGATCGATGTTGAGGATCACGGCCTGCACTTTATCGCCCTTTTTGAGCGCCTCAGAGGGATGCTTGATGCGCTTGGTCCAGGAAATATCGCTCACGTGCACCAGGCCGTCGATGCCTTCTTCGATCTCGACGAAAACGCCGAAGTCGGTGAGATTCCGCACGCGTCCCTCGACCTTGTCGCCCGCGTGATAGCGCTCGGCGAGCGTGTGCCAGGGATTCGGCTCGGTGTGGCGCAGGCTCAGCGAGATGCGCCGGTCGTGCGGCTGGATGTCGAGGACCTCGACCTCCACCATGTCACCGGGATGCACGAACTTCGAAGGATGCTTCGCTCGCTTCGACCAGCTCATCTCCGAGACGTGAATCAGTCCCTCGACGCCCGGCTCCATCTCGACGAAGGCGCCGTAGTCGGTGACGGTGACGACCTTGCCGCGGAAGTGTCCGCCGGCGGTGTATTTCGTCTCGGCATCCTGCCACGGATCGGGATAGAGCTGCTTCAGCCCGAGCGCGACGCGTTCTTTCTCGCGGTCGAACTTCAGCACGAGCAGATCGATTTCCTCGCCCACCTGCACGACGTCCGAAGGATGCGCGGCGCGCCCCCAGGACATGTCGGTAATGTGCAGCAATCCGTCGAGGCCGCCCAGGTCCACAAACGCGCCGTACTCGGTCATGTTCTTCACCACGCCGCGCACCACCGCGCCCTCCTGCAGCGCGGCGAGCGTCACCGCCTTGCGAGCGTTGGTCTCTTCCTCGATGAGCATCTTGCGCGAGACCACGATGTTCCCGCGTTTGCGGTTGAACTTGATGACCTTGACCTGCACTTCCTGGCCCTTGAGCGCGTCGAGATTGCGAATCGGCTTCACGTCGACTTGCGAGCCGGGGAGGAAGGCGCGCACGCCGAGATCGACGGCCAGACCGCCCTTGATGCGTTCGACGACGCGACCGGTGATCGCGGTCTGGTCGTTGAAGGCGCGCTCGATGTCTTCCCAAACTTTGATGCGCTGCGCTTTCTCGCGAGAGAGCAGGACATAGCCGCCGCGCTCGGCCGAGCGCTCGATGGTGGCGTCGATGATGTCGCCGGGGCGCACGCGCACGACTCCGTCGGCGTCCCGGAACTGATGGATCGGGATCATGCCTTCGGACTTGTAGCCCACGTCGAGGATGACCTCGGTGTCGGTGACTTGCAGGACGCGCCCCTTGAGCATTTCGCCTTCGTGCAGCGGCGCACTCTGGGTGTAAGAATCCAGAAGCTGGGCGAAATCTCGGGATTGCGTTTCCTGGCGGTCTTTATTCGCGGCGCGCGGGCCTTGTGGAATCGTGGCCATGTCTCCCCGTTCCTCCTGGGATAGAATCCCTCATCCCGCCGCAACCACGGGTTTTGCTGCGGCAGGGCTCAAAAAAAGAACATCACGGAAGGGTCCGCCCCTCAATGGACTCCCTACCGTGCTAAGTGATAGATAGATACAAGTATCCGAAAACTATACTGGAACGAGCGTCAAGTGTCAACGTTGCTTCGATTTATCCCCGATCCAATACTTCGCGTACGGCCGTCGCAAGGGTTTCACGTGTAAATGGCTTTTGAAGGAGCCGGGCGCGGGAGGTCATCACCCCCTGGCGCAGGATTGCGTCGTCGGTGTAACCCGATACATAGAGCACCTTTACGTCGCGCTCCGTCGCCAGGCGCTCGGCAACCTCGCGCCCGCTGATGCCCGACAGGATCACGTCGGTAATCAGCAGGTCGATGCGCCCTGGATGTCGCCCGGCCAGTTGCAGCGCATCGAGACCATTGCTGGCCTCGATCACCGTATGGCCGATCGCCTCGAGCGTGCGTCGCATCAGCGTGCGAACGTGGTCTTCATCTTCCACTAGGAGGACCGTCTCCGAGCCCTTCTTCGCGACGCCTTCCGCAGGCGACGGAGCGACGATCGGGCCGGCTTCGCGCGCGGGCGGCAGATAAATCTCGAAGGCCGTTCCTTGATCCATCCGGCTCTGCACGCAGATGTAGCCACCACTCTGCTTGACGATTCCGTAAGTAATCGCCATACCCAGCCCGGTGCCCTTGCCTCGTTCCTTCGTGGTGAAGAAAGGCTCGAAGATTCTGGACTGGGTGTCCTGATCCATGCCTTGGCCGGTGTCGGTGACGAGCATGCGGACATAGGGACCGGGAGGCATAGGCGGATGGCTGCGCGCGAATTCCTCGTCGACCTCCGCGGCGGACGTTTCGATCGTGAGCCGCCCTCCCTGCGGCATGGCGTCGCGCGCATTGATCGCCAGGTTCATCAGTACTTGCTCGAGCTGGCGAGGATCGGCTTTGATCCGGTACAGGTGGTCGCTGAGAACCAGGCTCAACTGCACATCTTCGCCGATGAGGCGACGCAGCATGCTGCTTACGTTGCCGACCACTTCGTTCAGATCCAGGACCTGCGGCGCCAGCATCTGTTGACGGCTGAAAGCCAGCAATTGGCGCGTGAGACTGGCGGCGCGGTCCACGGTTTCCTGAATGCGCTGGACATCTTGGCGCAGAGGCCCGGGCTCTTTGACCTGGTCGAGCACAATCTCGCTGTAACCGTTGATGATCTGGAGCATGTTGTTGAAATCGTGCGCGACTCCTCCGGCCAACTGACCGAGGCTCGCCAGCCGGCTGGTTTGCTGCCGTTCCTCGATCAGGCGAATCCGTTCATCCTCGGCCTCGCGCAAGTGAGTGATGTCGCGCAGGCTGCCCACGACAAACGTGGTGCCGTCCGA
>CAYQVE010000306.1:0-3266 GCA_964420785.1 uncultured Enterobacteriaceae bacterium
GAACGAGATGCAGGCGGTCGCGGCGTACCTGGAGGGCCAGCCCTGAGGACGAGCTCCGCGAGACCCCGGAGCTGAGCCGGCCGCGGCGGCGGGGATGGCGTCGAGGGCGTCCCGTGGAGCAGCGTGAGCTGTCACGGATTCTGCGCAACTGGCGCGACGAGCGCGACAGCGCCGCGGTCTACTGGGCGCTCGCCGCGCTCGAGCGCAATCCGCGCCTGAGCCGGGTATTCGCCCGTCTCGCCGAAGCCGAGCGCCAGCACTCCGCATACTGGGAGCGGCGGCTGCACGAGAGCGGGCAGACGGTGCCGAGATTCCGCCCCTCGCTGCGGGCGCGCCTCATGATACAGCTCGCCCGGCAGTTCGGCGTCGCGTTCGTGGTACCGCGCATCACGACGCGCGAGCTCGCGGACCATGAGCGCTACTCGAGTCAGGAGGATGCGCGCGCGGCGGGCCTCAGCAAGGAGGAGCGGGGCCACGCGGCGGTGATGAGAAGAATCGCGACCTACGGAGGCGACGCCGAAGAAGAGGAGGCTGGAGGGTCGGGCAGCGCCGGCAGCATTGGCAACAACCTGCGCGCGGCGGTGCTCGGGGCGAACGACGGTCTGGCATCCAACTTCTGTCTGCTCATGGGAATCGCGGGTGGCGCCATGCCCGCGGCGGCTATCGTGCTGACCGGGGTCGCCGGGCTGGTTGCCGGCGCCTGCTCGATGGCGCTCGGGGAATGGCTCTCGGTCACCAACGCGCGGGAAATGGTCCGCAGCCACACGGGCACCGACGCCAGGGAGCTGCACACCACCACGGCCTGGAAGCGCGAGGAGCTTACCTTGATGCACGAGGCTCGTGGCCTGTCCGAAGAGGCGGCCGAGCAGGCGGCACAGCGCATCCTCTCGCAGGAGCCGGAAGCGCTGCAGACGCTGATCAGGGAAGAACGGGCGATCGCGATGGCCGGCCGAGCGCACGACGCGGCGAGCGCCGCAGCCTATTCATTTCTTCTCTTCGCGCTCGGAGCCAGCATCCCGCTGCTGCCCTTCCTCATCGCTTCCGCCGCACGCGCGATCGCCGCCAGCATTACGCTGTCGCTGCTCGCGCTCTTTGCGGTGGGACTGCTGAGCTCTTTCTTCAACGGCCGCTCGCCGATCTTCTCGGGCCTGCGGCAGGTTGGAGTGGGCGCCGCTGCCGCCGCAGTGACCTATGCAGCGGGCCGCCTGGTCGGGGCTGCGATCGGTCAGTAGCTACTGCGCGCCGCTTGCAATCAGAGCCGTCAGCCTGGAAATGTAGTCGGCGAGACCTTGCTGTTCCTCAGCCGAGAGTCCGGCAGGGAAGCTCAGGACGTCTGACTCGACCTTGCCTCGATGCAGCTCCGCGAAGGCCTGCAGGCGGTGGACAATGTAGTCATAGTGTTGACCACCGATGGCCGGTATGGTCTCGGGGTCCTTGCCTTCTCCGAATTGACCGTGGCAGACGATGCACGCTCGCAGGTAGGTCCGCTGGCCCGTAGTCAGTGCACGGCCGTCTCCGTGGTCCGACCGCGGACTCTTCGATGCCCGCGCCAGGTAGTCGGCCAGGTCGCGGAAAGCCTGTGGTCGGTCTACATCCGCTGGATGGATGCTCTCCTGCATCAGGGAGCTGTCGCGCTCGCGCGCGGCGAAGCGGGCGAGCTGCTCGAGCAGATAGAATTCCCGCTGTCCGGCCAGCGCGGGAATCTGCTTTGGCCCGTCTCCCCAGGCGTGTCGGCCGTGGCAGCCGGTGCAGCGCTTCAGGTAAAGGATCTTCCCGTGTTCCGGATCGGCTGTAAGAGTCCGGGCCTGCCCCAGAAGCCCGGCGACGCGTGAGGTCTGCGCGGGCGCACAGTCGATGACCGACGCCAGCACCAGCAGCAGGCCAATGGATCTGTAGCAGCTCACGTGAAAGGCGGCAAACGTCCTTCGCAAGGTCCCGCACGAGGCCCAAGGTTCGGTCCAGGTTCACAATGCACGCCCGACCAGAGTGCTTCCGCAGGACAGCGTTCTCAAGTCGTATCAGTCGCTGGGGTCGTAAGGACTGTCCACGGTCGATCCGGAACACTACGTAGTGATGCCAGGCAGGTTGGGGTGACACGATTGATTCATGAGCCGCCGTAACCTCGAATACCTGCTCAATCCGGGCTCGGTGGCGCTGATCGGCGCCTCGGATCGGGAGCGCAGCGTGGGTGCGACGGTGATGCGCAATCTGCTCCAAGGCGGTTTTGCAGGGGCGATATGGCCCGTCAACGCCAAACACAGCGAAGTGGCCGGTCGGCGCGCCTACGGGACCATAGCGGAGCTCCCAGGGACCCCCGATCTCGCCGTCGTGTGCACGCCGGCTCCGAGCATCCCCGGCATCATTGCCGCGCTGGGCCAACGCGGTACCCGCGCGGCGATCGTCATCAGTGCCGGCCTGGAGCAGGTGAGTGCAGAGGGACAAACCCTGGGCGAGACGATGCTGAAGGCGGCCGAGCCGTTTACGCTGCGGATCCTCGGTCCGAATTGCATTGGCCTCCTGGTGCCGGGGATCGGTCTCAACGCGAGCTTCGCGCACTGCAGCCCGAGTGCGGGAAACATCGCGTTCGTCGCGCAGTCGGGTGCGCTGACGACGGCCATGCTCGACTGGGCGCGGTCGATGCAGATCGGCTTCTCGCACTTCATCTCACTCGGTAATGCCGCCGACATCGACTTCGGCGACCTGCTCGACTACCTCGGTCGGGATCCCACGACCCGGGCGATCCTCATGTACGTCGAAGCGATCACGGCGGCGCGCAAGTTCATGTCGGCTGCGCGGGCTGCGGCACGCAACAAGCCGGTGATCGTCGTGAAGGCCGGACGCACCGGGGAGGCCGCCCGCGCCGCGCACTCGCACAGCGGAGCGCTCGCCGGGTCGGACGCCGTGTACGATGCGGCGCTGCGTCGCGCTGGGATTCTACGAGTCGACACCACGCGGGAGCTTTTCGATGCGGCGGAGGTGCTGTCGCGCCTGAAGCCGTACTTAGGTCCACGCCTGGCGATCGTGAGCAACGGCGGCGGCCCGGGGGTGATGGCGACCGATGCCCTGGTCCACGGCGGGGGCCAGCTCGCCGTGCTCGGTGACAACACGCGGCGGAGCCTCGATTCGCTCCTGCCACCCTCCGGCTCGCACGCCAATCCACTCGATATCGGCGGGGATGCAGTTCCCGAGCGCTACCTCGCGGCGCTCGGCCTGGTTTGCGAAGATCGACACACGGATGCCGTGCTCGTCATTCATGCGCCGACCGC
>CAYQVE010000307.1:0-3265 GCA_964420785.1 uncultured Enterobacteriaceae bacterium
ACGCTGGTGTCAACGAAAAGACTCAACTGCGTGAGCGCTCCGACTTGTAGTCATAGCCCTGGTCCCACTCGAGCTTGCCCATGAGATCCAGCAGGCGCTTCTGCTTGCGCCGGGCAATGAATTCCTGCAGCGCTTTGGTGACCGCAGCTCTTTTCGTCCGCTCGCCGCTGACTTGCAGCGCGCGCTCGATGAGCTCAGGATCGATGGACAGGTTGGTCGCCATGTGTGAACCTCCACACATCAGTATACACAATGGGCACTCGACCCGCCACACTAGTGGCGTCAGGAGAGGTTGCCGGTGACCATCATGAGGCTTCTGTCATCGCCCGCCCGTGAGCGAGGCTGAACGCCGCCGGAATCACGAGCAACGAGAGCACCAGTGCGGTGATCATTCCGCCGACCATGGGAGCGGCGATCCGTCGCATGACTTCGGATCCCGTGCCGCTTCCCCACATGATGGGCAGGAGTCCCGCGATGATCACCGCAACCGTCATGGCAACCGGGCGCATGCGGAGGGCGGCGCCCTCGAAGATGGCCTGGTGAAGGTCGTCTTGATCGCTGAGTCGCCCGCTGGCCGCGCGAGCAGCCACGGCGTGATTCAGGTAGACCAGCATCACGATGCCGATCTCGGCCGCGACGCCCCCCAGCGCAATGAATCCCACCGCCACCGCGACCGACATGTTGTAGCCAAGGATAAACATCAACCAGAAACCTCCGACCAGCGCGAAGGGGAGAGTCGTCATGATCAGCGCCGCATCACTGAAGCGGCGAAACGTCAGGTACAGCAGCGCAAAGACAATCCCGAGCGTCGCCGGCACCACCAGCTTGAGCCGCTCGGTCGCTCGTTCGAGATACTCGAATTGGCCGGACCAGGAAATGGAGTAGCCGGGAGGCAAGGGCACTTGCGCCGTCACCGCTCGCTGCATCTCCCGGACCGCGCTGCCCAGGGCCCTGCCGTGCAAGTCGACGTACACCCAGCCGGAGAGGCGCGCATTTTCGCTCTTGAGCATCGAAGGACCATCCGCAACGCGGATCTCAGCGACATCACCCAAGCGGATCTCCGCCCCGCGGTCGGTGAGGACGGGTAAGTCCCTAAGGCTCTGCAACGAATCCCTTGTCTCACGCGGATAGCGCACGCTGATCGGGAAGCGCTGCAACCCCTCGACGGTCTCACCGATGTCCTCGCCACCAATGGCCGCGGACACGATGCTCTGGACGTCAGAGATGTTGAGTCCATAGCGCCCGGCGCGCTCGCGATCGATGTTTGCATCGACATAGCGGCCGCCGGTGAGCCGCTCAGCGAATGCGGAGGTCACTCCGGGCACCTGCCGGACTGCGGCCTCGATCTGCCTGGCGATCTGGTCGATCACCTTGAGATCCGTACCGGCGATTTTGATCCCTACCGGGCTCTTGATCCCGGTGGCGAGCATATCGATGCGGTTGCGGATCGGCGGTACCCAGATGTTCGTGAGACCGGGGACCCGCACGGTTTGATCGAGCAACTGGATCAGCTTGTCCGGGGTCATCCCGGGCCGCCATTCACTGCGCGGCTTGAACTGAATCGTAGTCTCGAACATCTCGAGCGGAGCAGGGTCGGTGGCGGTCTCGGCCCGACCGGCCTTGCCGAATACACTCGCCACCTCGGGCACTGCCTTGATCAGGCGATCGGTCTGCTGCAGTAACTGCGTCACTTTGCCCGCAGATATGCCGGGCAGAGCGGAGGGCATGTAGAGGACGTCGCCCTCGTCGAGGGGCGGCATGAACTCGGCGCCGATGTGAGTGGCCGGGTAGGCAGTCGCCACAAGAACCAGGATCGCTATAGCAACGACAGTCCTGGGGTACGCGAGGGCGATGCGCAGCACAGAGTGATAGGCGCGAAGGAGGCCGCGGTTGATCGGGTTACGGTGCTCTTCCGGGATCCGGCCGCGGATCAGATGTCCCATGAGAACCGGAATGAGCGTCACGGCCAGCCCGGCGGCCGCGGCCATCGAGTAGGTTTTGGTGAACGCGAGCGGCGCGAACAGCCGCCCCTCCTGAGCTTGCAGCGTGAAAACCGGTGCGAATGAGAGTGTGATGATCAGCAGGGAAGTAAAGAGTGCGGGGCCGACCTGCGCTGCTGCATCGCCGATCGCCTGCCAATGCTCGGGACCCTCCAGTACGGCTCCTGGGTGGGCCTCGTGCCAGGCCTCGATGTGCTTGTGAGCGTTCTCGATCATGACGATCGCCGCATCCACCATCGCTCCAATGGCGATCGCGATCCCGCCGAGGGACATGATGTTGGCGTTGATCCCCTGATAGTGCATCACGAGGAATGCGACGAGCACTCCAATGGGGAGAGTCACGATTGCCACGAGAGCGGATCGCGCATGAAAGAGGAACGCGGCGCACACCAGCGCCACGATCAGAAACTCTTCGACGAGCTTCCCCTTGAGGTTCTCGACGGCCCGCATGATGAGCCCGGAGCGGTCGTAGGTGGGAACGATCTCGACCCCGGCCGGGAGGCTGGACTTCAGTTGCGCGAGCCTTGCCTTGACCGCGTTGATGGTCTCGAGCGCATTCTTCCCGGAGCGCATGATGATGACGCCGGCGGCGACCTCTCCCTCGCCGTCGAGATCCGTGATGCCGCGGCGCATCTCGGGGCCGATCTGCACCGTCGCCACATCGCCGACGCGCACAGGGACGCCGGCAGCGGTGGTCGCAAGCGGGATGCTGCGAAAGTCATCCAGGGTCTTCAGGTAACCCGACGCGCGAACCATGTACTCGGCTTCGGCGAGCTCGATCACGGAGCCGCCGCTCTCCTGGTTTGCGCTCTGGATGGCGCTCACAACCTTCCCGTGAGGGATGTTGAAGGCCCGTGCCTTCTGCGGATCGAGTACGACCTGGTACTGGCGCACCATCCCGCCGAGGGAGGCGACCTCTGCCACGTTGGGAATCGACTTGAGCTCGTACTTCAGGAACCAGTCCTGAAGCGCCCGCAGTTGCGGGAGATCCTGGGTCTGACTCCTGTCGATGAGCGCGTATTCGTAAATCCAGCCCACCCCGGTCGCGTCAGGGCCCAGCGCGGTTTTGGCTTCTTTCGGAAGCCGCCCTTGCACCTGGTTGAGATATTCCAGCACGCGCGAGCGCGCCCAGTAGAGGTCGGTACCGTCCTCGAACAGCACATACACGAACGAATCCCCGAACAGCGAGTACCCGCGGACGGTGCGGGCTCCGGGCACCGACAGCATCGTCGTGGCGAGCGGGTAGGTGACCTGGTTCTCGACGA
>CAYQVE010000308.1:0-3251 GCA_964420785.1 uncultured Enterobacteriaceae bacterium
TCGGGTGAGACCGAAGACGCGACGATCGCCGATCTCGCGGTCGCCACCAATTGCGGGCAGATCAAGACGGGTTCGCTGTCGCGCTCGGACCGCACCGCGAAGTACAATCAGCTGTTGCGCATCGAACAGCAGCTCGGAACCCAGGCGCGCTACGGCGGCCGCTCGGCAATCAAAGGTCTCGCTTAGAGATATTCTCGGCTTGTGCGGTCGGTCGGCCGCGTCAAGCCTTGCGTTTCGCGCCGGGCGCGCGCAAGACTCTGCACCTGCAAACCGGGAGTTCGGCCATGGATCAGACCACTGCGCTGCGCGGCAATGATCGTCGTGTCGCGGTTCAGGCGCTGACCGATCACATCGCGCGCGCCGTCGCAGCCGCGAAGTTCGATGCGAAGCCCAGCGAGGAAAACTGGGAAGAGCGCCAGGGCGTGGTCGCCTGGGCGCGCGCCATCGCGCCGGACCAGACGTTGAAATTCAGCGTCGCCTACGCGATCAGCTAGCCGAGGGACGCGGCGGTGGCGGGGCTGCCTTAGCGCGCGACGCTAGCGTTTCTCAGGCGCAATATTCCTGATCGCAGCCGAGAACTTTGCGTGAGCTGCGGGATCGACCGGCCGGTGCCTGATCCGGGTGCTCGCCGGATCTTTTCCGAGGAAATTGTCCCCCTTCCAGTTCCTCGACGGCCTGATGGGCCTGGGAACGAACCCGCCGCCGCAGTTCGGGCAGACGTTCACGAGCACGCGGTCGACGCAGCTCGCGCAGAACGTGCACTCGTAGCTGCAGATGCGCGCTTCGGGCGAGTCCGGCGGCAAGGCCTTGTTGCAGTGCTCGCATGTCGGGCGCAGCTCTAGCATGGTGTTCTCCGCAGAAAACTAAACGCCCAGGCTCGGCGCATGGCCGCGGAGCCCGGGCGTCCAGGATAGCGGAGCTTGGAGTGGCGGGTGCGTTATTCCACCACGCTCGCTTCCAGTCATCCATTCGCTTCAGTCTTCTTCCCGCCCGCCCAGGCCCGGCAGCGACCGGGTGTGCTCCTTCTGGACTGCCTTGAGGGCTTCGGGATCCAGGTCGAGCGCCTCCAGTATCGTGGGCGCGATCTGGGTGGTCTGCACCGGCGTCTTGATCACCTTGCGGCTCAGGCCGGGATTCGACGCGAGCAGGGCGACGTTGGTATCGTCGTTGCTGAAGCCGCCGTGCTCGGCGAGCTTCTTGGTCGATGCCGTGAAGATCGTGCCGAAGTTCGGGAGGACGATGATGTCGGGAGTGCGGTTGTCTCGGGACGGATCGCTGAACCTCAGCTTCAGCGACTCCCCGGAGAGCACGTCCTGGATCGACAGGGCTTTCTGGTTGGCCCGCAGGAAATCGCTCACTCCTTGAGTCCGGCCCTGATCCTGGAGCCAGATCAGCGCGACGTCGTCGTCGGTGACCGCGGCATTCGCGATCGCCTGGGCAGCGGAGCTGCTCGAGCTGCCGGGAAGGGCGGCCACCAGGTCCTGCAGATGCCCGGGCTTGTTGACCTTGCTCGGGTCGATCGGCGCCTGAGCGTGCTTGGCGGTGACCATCACGAGCGTCGAGTGGTACAGCCCCCTTTGCTTCAGAGCGTCGATCATATCCCGCAGCGCGGCGTCGGTCCTGTCCAGCCCGTATTCGAGAACTTCGGTCGGCGTGCCCGCGGCGTCGAGGTAGCCGCCCGATTTCCCCCGCAGCCGCTGCGCATCGGTTTGATTGCACGTGACGTCCGGTTTGTCGTGAGTCAGTTTCTGGCCGACGCTGACGGCCTGGAAATTCATCCCGAAAATCGCCGGGACGACGCCCACCGGTCTCCCGGCGTGATCGAGGCCGTGGATTTCGTTGATGACCGCTCTGACCTTCTTCGCGTCGTTCTCTGCCGTGCAGACGACGCTCACGGTCGCGTCGAAGCCGACCGGATTGGTGATCTCGGGCGTGAACAAATCATCGACGCCCTTGCCCGAGGGGCCGTTGACGAGGTCGTAGGCCGGGTGCTTGTCGGCCCAAGCGGTCCTGCGGCCGCTTGCTTTGACGACCTCGAAGATCGTGTTGACCTTGACGAAATCATGCGGGAAGACGGGAACGCAGCGACCGCTGGAATTCCGGCCGCGAGGGAGCTTGCTAGGATCGATGACGTCCAGATCCGTTCCGGTTGCATCGACGAGATCGATCGACTCGTCGAGAGTCGTTACGGTCCCGGGCGCGCCGCTGCAGTCCGTGTTGGAAGGATCGAACAGAGTACGGTCGTAGCTGACGTCGTAGAAGACTCCGGTGGACACCGGTGAACCGCCGGTCACCATCGCGAGCAGGCCCGGGAACGAATCCGAGGGCCTGGAGGACGATGCGCTGGTGTAGCGAACGCCCTGTCCGGCGAGCTCCGCGAGAGCGGACCGTGGATGCGCGTCGATGTAGTTCTCGAGGTCTATGGCGTGCAGGCCGTCGACGCTGATCAGCAGGACATGGTCGACGCGAACACCGCGCGGAAAATGATCGTCGCCTTCTCCGGCCGATGCGCCGGACGCGGCACCCAGAGCCGAGCAGGCAATCAGGCTGATCGCTGTTTTCTTGAATCGCATGGCATCCCTCTTTGTTAATAGACGGTTGACGGGAGCATGCAGTCTGAAGCGCCTTCGTTTCAGATTTGTTAAGCAAGCCTTATGGTTCCCTGACATCGGCGAGCGCAAAACCTTGATGAAAAGAGGTAGACTCGGGCACCCGGGAGAATCTGCAAGTTCTTCTCTAATCTCTAAGCCGCGTCAAGGAGGACACCATGTCTGCGAGAATCCGCTGTGCGCTTCTGCTGCTGCTCCTCGTTCCCTTCTCAGCCCGCGCAGAGGTGACTTGCGCGGATGTTCTGAAGTCTTTCGGCAGCCGTCTCGCGGACGCGACTTGTTTCCCGAGCGCCGACCTCACTACCGCCAATCCTGCGACGACGCCGGCCAACAATTCGCTGGCCGGGCTGCCGGCGGGTGCCTTCACGCCCGTCACCGATCGCGGCGTGATTGCTCCAAGCGCGGGCAAGCGTACGCCCAACACCAAGGTGGTGCCGGGACTGCAGCTCAATGCGCGCATCGCCTCGGACCCGACTCGGCAGGCGCGATTTCTCCTGCGGCTTCCGAAGGACTGGAACGGCCGGCCGGTCGTCGCCGGCGCTTCCGGCCCCCGCAGGGAGTTCAATGGCGATTTCGCCTGGAGCGACTACGTGCCCCACCAAGGGCAACGCCATGCCCCCCCCGAACAAGGGGCGCCTCAAC
>CAYQVE010000309.1:0-3241 GCA_964420785.1 uncultured Enterobacteriaceae bacterium
GAACGAGATGCAGGCGGTCGCGGCGTACCTGGAGGGCCAGCCCTGAGGACGAGCTGCGCGCGACCTTGGAGCTGAGCCGGCTGCGGCGGCAGGGGTGGCGTCGAAGGCGCCCCGTGGAACAGCGTGAGCTGTCACGGATTCTGCGCAACCGGCGCGACGAAAGCGCGACAGCGCCGCGGTTTACCGGGCGCTCGCGGCCGGTTTCGATTCGCAGAAGTACCTAACGCGTACCGGTACCAGGCCCGCGACGCGGCCAGTCGGGGAAAAGCGAATACCGCAGTTCTAGAGGAGCTTGGAGCAGCCCGCCGACGCGGTGGCCGGAGTGGCCGGAGGCCCGGCAGGCAGATAGCCGTCGAAGCACATGGCGAGGACACGCAGCAGGAGCTGCCCGCGCGGAGCTGCGCGGATGTGAGTCCCGTCAGCGGTCGCGAGCCCGTCCTCAATGAGAGGGCGCAGCCGCTGCAGCGCGGTCGCGAAATATGTCCCGAAGTCGACCCCGTGGTGCCGCTCGATCGCCTCGATGTCGATCTCACCGCGGCACATGAGCTGCTGAATCGCGTCTGCGCGCACCAGGTCATCGGCGCCGAGCTCGAGTCCGCGCGCCACGGGCAGCTCATCCCGCGCGAGAGACGCCTCCCACTTGGAGACTTCCCGATGATTCTGACTGTAACTGCTGCCGATGTGGCTGATCGCGCTCGCGCCGAGTCCGATCAGGTCGCAGCCGGTATGCGTGGTGTATCCCATGAAGTTGCGGTGCAGGCGACCGTCCTCTTGCGCGCGCGCCAGGTCGTCTTGCGGCAACGCAAAGTGGTCCATACCGATATGCCGATAGCCGGCGGCGACGAGGCGATCCACCGTGAGCTGCAGGAGCGTCAGGCGCGCTTCCGGCCCCGGCAGATCGGCGGCAGCGATCTGGCGCTGGGCTCTGAAGACCGCGGGCATGTGAGCATAACCGTAGGCGGCGACGCGCTCGGGCCGCGCCGCGATCACGGTGTCGAGCGTGCACGCAAAGCCCGCGGGCGTCTGCAAGGGGAGCCCGTAGATCAGGTCGATGTTGACCGAACGCATTCCGCTGCGCCGGCACGCCTCTATGACCGCTACCGTCTCGGCGACGCTCTGCAGGCGGTTGACGGCCTGCTGTACTCGCCTATCGAAGTCCTGAATGCCCAGGCTGACGCGATTGAAACCGAGCTGCGCCAGCATTGCGACGTCACCGTCGTGGACGTGGCGCGGATCGAGCTCGATCGAAAAATCACGCTCGGCGGCGCGACTGAGGCGAAAGCTGCCGGCGATGCCCTCAAACAGTCGCGAGAGCTGCGTCTGACTCAGGAAGTTCGGTGTCCCGCCTCCCAGATGCAGCTGGATCACTTTTCGACGCGAATCGAAAAGGGGTGCAATCAGGCGCAGCTCCTGCAGCAGCCGTGCGACATAATGGTCACCTCGAGCCGCCTCGCGACTGATGGTGCGGTTGCAGCCGCAGTAGAAGCACGGGCTGAAGCAGTAGGGGACGTGAACATAGAGTGAGAGCGGGCGTGGCGAGACCTGGATATTGCTGCGCCACGCCCAGCGGCGTAGCTGCTCTTCGCCGAAGTCCTCACGGAAGTGAGGGGCGGTCGGATACGAGGTATAGCGAGGGCCGGGGTAGTCGTAGCGCCCGAGCACTCCGATATCAACGGATGGCTGAGGGATCATTAGCAACAGGGTGGACCCTGGGGTCAAGCCTGCCTATCGTGGAAACCCGCGCGAGGCCGGCGCTGGAATCGCGGATCATCCCTATGGACTTCGTGCACTTCCGGCATGGGATCGGAGCGAGGGCAGCCGTACGAGCCACAGCGGACTAGCGTGAAACGTCACTGCCCGGGACCGGACGGTCGTAGCGTGCCTTGAGAAACAAAATGCCGGCGCCCATCATGTAGCGCCAGGCCGCCTCGACTTCCGGCGTCCAGAGCTCATCGGATTCCTTCGCGGCACGCAGCAGGCAGTCGAGCCACAGATCGTAGAGATGGGGCGCGATATCGCGGCCGTGCTTGCCGTGGGCCAACGCGATGCGCTCCAGATACGCCTCGCACTCCGGCCAGCCGAGAGCGACATATTCCACGAGCATATAGAAGGAACTCTGCAGCATCCGCCGCTGCCTGCGGAAATCGGTGTTGCGAAACTTCTCGCGCACCTCTTCGGACGAGGCCAGAAACAGCTCGTAGAATCGATGAAAGAGCCGGCCGCCCCGCAGACAACGCGTCAGGCTGTCGTTGAAGAGCTCGACCTCGGGCCTGAACATTTCAGTCTTCATGGACAACCAGCGATCACTCACGCTTTGGCATCGAGCACGTTTTAGGCGAGGGCCACCGCGCAAGCCACAGCGGCTGCGCAACGGTCTCGCAGCGCATCAGGACGTCTCTCCAGACGTGCGATTGTCTGGGCGAGCACTTTCTTCGAGATCGAGCACCATCCGCACCAGCTGCGCGACCGAGGACGCGGCCATCTTCTCCATGACGTGGGCACGGTGAATTTCGACCGTGCGCTGGCTGAGGCCGAGGTCGGCAGCCATCACCTTGTTCGCCTTGCCGCTCGTGAGCAGCGCAAGTACTTCCCGCTCGCGCGGGGTCAACGTGTCGAGCCGTTCGCGAATGCGGGTGCGTTGACCGAGAGCGGCGCGATTCTCGCGATCCTTTTCCAGCGCCCGCTGCATGCGGTCGATCAGATCCTGATCACGGAAGGGCTTCTGCAGGAAATCAAAGGCCCCGTTCTGCATGGCCTCGACCGCCATGGGGATGTCGCCATGGCCGCTAATGAAGATCACGGGAATCACGGCGCCGCGCAGGTTGAGTTGCTGCTGCAGCTCGAGCCCGCTCATCCCCGGCATGCGCACATCCAGTATCAGACAGCCGGGCTGGCGGGTGTCGTAACTCGCGAGGAATTCCTGCGCGGAGACGAACACGGCCGCAAAGAGGCCCACCGACTTGACGAGGAGTCGCAGCGAGCTTCTCACCGCCGCGTCGTCATCCACGACGAACACCATGGGCGGTTGCGGTGTCATGGGTTGTCTCCCCGTACCGAGCGTAATCGCAGAACGAAACAGGCACCCGCGGGAACGTTGGCTCGGTAGCTCAAGGTGCCGTGGTGCTGCCCGATGATCGTACGGCTGATCGCCAGCCCGAGGCCGGTGCCTTCCGGCTTGGACGAGCTGAAAGGCTCGAACAGCTGGGGAATGAGAGTTGCGGGGACCCCGGGGCCCGTGTCG
>CAYQVE010000310.1:0-3224 GCA_964420785.1 uncultured Enterobacteriaceae bacterium
GGAGCTCGAGCCATTGATGTCCCGCGGAGGCCCTCTTTAGGATAGCGCGACATCGAAAACCGGCCTCACTGAGCGGGCTTTCCTTTAAGAGAAGAGCCTGAGGGTGCCTCGCAGCGTGAACATCCGCCCCGCAGCCTCGAGCGATATTCCGGCGCTTCTCCTCCTCGTGCGCCGCTACTGGCACTTCGAGGGGATCGAGGGCTTCACGGCGCTGCGCGTCGAGCTGGTGCTGCAGAGGCTGCTCGGCGATCCCCGCTTGGGGCTGGTCTGGGTCGCGGAATCGGACGGTCAGCTCCAGGGCTACCTGATCGCCGTGCTGGTGCTGAGCGTCGAGCACCAGGGGGTCATGGCCGAGATCGACGAGTTCTTCGTGATGCCGGAGGCCCGTTCGCGCGGGGTCGGGGGGCGGCTGCTGGCCGCGGCGGAGGCGGGGCTCGCGGCGCGGGGTTGCGTGCGGTTGCAGCTGCAGCTCGGGGTCGCCAACGCCGAGGGTCGCGCCTTCTACGAGCACCGCGGTTACGCCCCCCGCGCAGGCTACGAGCTCCTCGACAAGGCCCTGCCGCCAACCCGGTGACTTCGAGGCGAGCTGCGCACCGCATAGCGCCTGGACCCCACGCCTCGTCGCACCCGTCGCTCGCTCCCAGCGGGGCAAGCTCATAATCCGCCGCCGGCCTGACGCCGTTCGCCGCGACGTCGCTCAACTAAGGAGCACAGCAATGCGCGTCTACGCGTTCCCGAGCCACCGCGCTCTCTTTCTTCTCACCGCGCTTGCAGCCGTGGCGCTCGCCAGCGCCAGTCCGCCCGCCGCCGACCTCTACGACGCGGCGGTCGGCCATGCCGGGCGCAGCAGCGACGACTTGAAGCGCGACTCGCTCGATCATCCCGCCGAAGTGCTGCGGCTCGCCGGGATCAGGCCGGGGATGCAGGTCGCGGATTACCTGGCCGCCGACGGCTACTACAGCGAGCTGTTGAGCTACCTCGTGGGACCCAAGGGGCACGTGCTGCTCATCAACAACGCCGCCTACGATGAGTGGAGCGAGAACCACTGGCAGGACCGTCTGGCCAACGGTCGGCTGCCAAACGTCGAGCACCGCACCGTGGACGTCGAGCACCTGGGTCTGCCCGACCGCTCCCTCGATGCGATCCTCCTCATCAAGGTCTATCACGACCTCTACTGGGTCGCGAGCGAGGGTCCGTGGCCGAAGATCGATCCCGCCGTCGCGCTCGCGGAGATCGCGCGCGTGGTGAAGCCGGGCGGTGTGCTGCTGCTCGTGGATCATTCCGCCAAACCCGGCACCGGCAGCGCGGACGCCGGGAGGCTGCACCGCATCGACGAGGAATACGCGCGGCGCGACTTCGAGAAGCACGGCTTCCGCTTCGTGTCGAAGAGTGACGTGGTGCGGCGGCCCGACGATCCGCGCGATCAGCTCACCTATAAGGGCCCGATGGTTGGCAAGACCGACCGCTTCGTGATGGTGTTCAGGAAAACCGGCTGACGGCGCAGGTCGCATCGTTCAGGGCGAGATCCCCCAACCAAAGCAGTACGGCCGGCCAGCACGAGGCTGGAGCTGAGACGCGGCATACATCCCCCGCTGTCGCGAGCCGTCCGACCCCCTCAAACGAGCTGCAACCGCCGCCGGGGGCGCAGCGGAGTTTGCCCCATCGTGGGCCGAGCGATCCCGCTGTTAGAATCGCGAGGCTGCGACAGGGGCGTCGGGCCATGTCTGGATTTGACACGAGAAGAAGGACCACGCGCGGATCGGCGCCCGCGCAGCGGCACTCGGCCGCAGCGCTTGCAGCGCTCCTCACTATCGCGCCGCTCTCGCCCGCCGAGCGCACACAGGCCGCACCCTTGACGGTGTACGGCCGCCTGCCGCGCTGTGAGAACGTCGTGCTGTCGCCGGACGGCTCACGCGTCGCCTTCGTCAGGACCGAGGCGGATGAGCGCGCCGTGGCCGTGGTGGGGCTGGCCAAGGGTGAAATGCTCACCCGACTGCGCGCCGGCGACCAGAAGCTGCGCAACATTGCGTGGGCTGACAACGACCGTCTGATGATCGTGACCTCCGTCACCACGGGAGTGCCGGGTTTTCTCAGCAACGTGGGCGAGTGGCGTCAGCTGCAGATCCATGACCTGAAGTCCGGCAAGTCCTACCTGGTCCCCGAGCCCAACCGCTTCAGCGACGTGAGCCTCATGAACATGATTGTCGGCGACCCCGCGGCGCAGCGGATCAAGGACCACACCGTGGTCTTCGTCGAGGGACTGCAGATAGTCGGGATGTCAGAGTTCCACGGGCAGGGCCGCCAGGTGGTGCCTGCACTGATCCGCGTCGACCTCGAGTCCGACAGCTCGCGCGTAATGAACTCCGCCCCCACCAGGATTTTCAAGTCGTGGGTCGTCGACGAGGCCGGAGAGGTGTCGGCGGAGGAGAGTTACGACCAGGGAGCCCGGCACTGGAGCATTCTCATACGCCGCGACGGACGGCTGCAGGAAGCGGCCTCGGGCGAGGCGTCGATCGACTACCCCCGTATTCTCGGCCTCGGCCCCCTCGCCGACACGCTGCTCCTGCAGAGAATCGAGGACGGCGATGCGCTCTGGCGACTGCTGTCCCTCAAGGACGGCTCGATCGGCCCACCTGTGGCGGAGAGGGCGACACTGGACCGGCCGATCGAGGATCAGCTGACGCATCGGCTGATCGGAGGGGTGCGTGTCGCCGACACCGAGGAGTACGTGTTCTTCGATCCGGCCATGCAACAGTCGTGGCAGGCGGTGCTGCGCGCCTTCCACGACGAGCGAGTGCGCTTCGAGTCGGCCTCCGCCGACTTTAAAAAGGTGATCGTGCGTGTCGATGGCGCCCGGGACGGATATTGGTTCGAGCTCATCGACCTGAACACCCACCGGGCCGAGCCCCTCGGTGACGTGTACGAGGACATAAGGGAACCGTTCGAAGTACGCCGCATCACCTACGGTGCGGCAGACGGGCTACAGATCCCGGCGTACCTCACTTTGCCGCGCGGCAAGCCATCGAAAATGTTGCCGCTCATCGTGCTGCCTCACGGCGGCCCGGCCGCGCGTGACAGCGCGGACTTCGACTGGTGGTCGCAGGCGCTCGCGGACCAGGGCTATGCCGTGCTGCGACCCAACTACCGCGGTTCGACCCTCAGCTGGTCTTTCACGAGCAAAGGCTTCGGCGAGTGGGGCCGCAAGATGCAAACCGACCTCTCCG
>CAYQVE010000311.1:0-3202 GCA_964420785.1 uncultured Enterobacteriaceae bacterium
AACGATTTCCGCGCCGGGAAACGCATCCAGCACCGCGCGCACAAACGGCTCCTGTCCCCCGGCGTCTTTCTTGGCCCGTTCGGCCGCCCGGGGGTGTTTAAAACCGTGGGGACGGATTATGCTGCCGAAAAGTCCGGTGGCATGGTCCACATTCATTACCGGTATGGACCCTGACGGCCACGGTATCTATGATTTCGTCCATCGCGATCCTGCAACGTACCTGCCGTTTTCATCCATGTCGAAGGCCGAGGAGCCGAAACACACGCTCTCGCTCGGGCCGTACCTGTTTCCGCTATCCAAAGGCCGGGTGATTTCGCTGCGCCGTGGCCAGGCGTTCTGGCAGATCCTGGCGGAGCACAATATCCCGGTCACCATGATCAGGATGCCCACGAACTATCCGCCCATCGAAGCCGGAAAGGCGATCGCGGGAATGGGCGCGACCGATCTGCGCGGCACCTTCGGCACTTTCACCTTCTATACGGACGATCCCGAAGAGCTCTCGCGGAATGTGAACGGCGGCCGCATCGTGAAGGTCCCGATCTTCCAGAATCGCGCCGTGCTGCAGGTGGAAGGCCCCACGAACTCGCTGCGCAAGGATCACCGCGATTCCTCGGTCCCGCTGACCGTGGACGTCGATCCGCAAGAACCAGTTGCTCGCCTGACGGTGGGCGATGGCGTGGCTATCGTGCGGCAGGGCGAATGGTCCGGGTGGCTGCGCGCCGAATTCCCGCTGATTCCCGGCCTCGCGAGCGCCACCGGCATGTTCCGCGTTTTCGCCAAACAATTTCATCCGCGCTTCGAACTTTATGTTTCGCCCGTGAACATCGATCCGGAAGAGCCTGAGCTGCCCATCTCCGCGCCTCCGGATTACAGCCGCGAAGTCGCCCGCGCCATCAGCCCGTTCTACACACAGGGCATCGCCGAAGATACGGCTGCTCTTCGCCAGGGAGTTTTTACTTTTCCCGAATTTCTCTCGCAGAGCCGCCTGGTTTTTGACGATGAACGCAAGCTGCTGCGCTACGCGCTCGGCCAGTTTCGTGAAGGCCTGCTGTTCGTCTATTTCTCGAGCATCGATCAGAATTCGCACATGCTCTGGGGAAAGCACGAGCCGGAGCTGCTCGAAACCTACCGCGCCGTGGACAAAGCCATCGGTGAAGCCATCGATAACGCCCGCGGCGCCGACGTCATCGTGATGTCCGACCACGGCTTCACCAGCTTCGACCGGGCTGTCAACCTGAACACCTGGCTCGCGAAAAACGGCTACATGGCGATCGAAGGCGGTCCCGGGGATGACGAAGTGCCCTTCGTGCGCGTGGATTGGTCGCGAACCAAGGCATATGCGCTCGGCCTGAACGGCCTCTATCTGAATCTTGCCGGCCGTGAGAAACAAGGCATCGTGCAGCCCGGCCCCGAGAGCCAGGAAATTCTGAAAAAGCTCCAGGTGGAACTGCTCGCGTTCCGCGATGGCTCGCGCCCCGTCGTCGAGTCTGCTTATGCGCCGCCGCGCTCGGATGTTGCGCCAGACCTGATCGTGGGCTATGCTCGCGGCTACCGGGCGTCGTGGCAGACGGCGCTTGGCTCGGCGCCCGAATCGCTCGTGGAAGACAATAAGGATGCCTGGATGGGCGATCATTGCATCAATGCAGCCGACGTGCCCGGCGTGTTATTCAGTAACCGGAAGCTGGGCGCCGGTGACCCACGGCTCAAGGATGTAACCGTGTCCATTCTGCAATTGTTCGGCGTCGGCCCGGGGCCGGGAATGTCCGGGCGCAAGATTCTGTAACGCGGGGCTCATGTGTCGTCAAAAACTTCCGTAAAACTCAACAAAGTCCTATGCCAGCGCGCTGCGCGCATCGCTGAACACGCCGGATACAGCTCGCTCGAGGAATTCGTCGAGCACGTTCTCGAAAAGGAGCTTGCGCACTTCGAGGAGTCCGATTCCAAAGAAGAGGTCATCAAGAAACTTAAAGGCCTGGGCTATCTGGAGTGAGCGCGATCGATCTCGGCATGCCGGCATTCGCGAGCCTGGTTCCCGTCAGTATCCTCTCCGGTATCGGCATACTGCTGGTCTTCCGCCACGCGTCCGACCAGGCCGCCGTGCGCCGGGCCAAGAGCGTGGCCCAGGCGCACCTGCTCGAATTCCGGCTGTTCATGGACGAGCCTCGGCTCATCCTGCGGGCCCAGCGTGATCTGATCGTCGCCAATGCCCGGTTCCTGAAACTCATGCTGCGGCCCGTTGTGGTCCTCGCTCTGCCCATGGGGCTGCTGCTTGCGGTTATGGAAGCGTTCTACGGGCACGCGCCGCTCCGCGTCGGCCAGTCGGCCATCGTGACGGCGCAGCTAAAGGACGCCGCTGCACTCCTCGCGCTCAAGGCTTCTCCCGACGTTGCCATCGAGACGCCTCCGGTGCGCGTTCGCGCCGACCGGCAGGTGAGCTGGCGGATCAAGCCGCTCCGCGCCACAACTGCCGAACTTGAAATCGTCCACGATGGCCGCACGTTTCGCAAAAGCGTTTCCGCCGGCACCGGCGTTCAGTTTCTTTCGGAACGCCGCGGCTCTCTCGCCAGCCTGTTCTTTCGTCCCACCGAGCCGCCGCTATCCGGCAGCGAGATCGAGTGGATCGAAGTTCTCTACCCCGACGCCGTCGTTCTGCATCTCCACTGGCTCATCTGGTTCTTCGGAATCTCGGGCATCACCGCGCTGGCTTTGCGACGCAGATTTCGGGCGGCCTTCTGATGCGCTTGGCCGTGGCTAATCCAGGGCCCCGGCCCTACCGCCTGAATCCCGTCTCTTCTTTGAACGCCTCTAGCGCGTTGTACACGATGGGGCAATAACACGCGCGGTCGATGAACTGCCACATGCGGCTGGCAATCGAGCCGTTGCCGCGCACCATATGAGGGAAGCGCTGGCAAATGTCCGGCCGGGCCTCGTAAACCGTACACGTGTTACCGTCCAGAAAGACGCATCCGTGCCCGTCAATACGGCGCAGAATGGTGCCTTCGGCTTCGCTGTGGTGAATACCGAAATCGGGAATTTTGCGCGCCTCCACATAGCCGAGCAGAAAAGGCAGGTCGGTAAGTATGTATTTGCCCATAAGCCCATCGGCCCAACCGAGGTTTTTGTGCAGGTCATCAAAATCGAACTTGATTGCTTTAGTAGCAACGGGAGTTTCTTTTTTCTTAGTTGATTGAGCGGCATCGGA
>CAYQVE010000312.1:0-3182 GCA_964420785.1 uncultured Enterobacteriaceae bacterium
GGCCGACCTCGAGCGCCTGTCGCGTGGGTTCGCCGGCGTCGAGGAGGCCTTCGCCGTGCAGGGCGGGCGCGAGGTGCGGGTCTACGTGCGCGAGGACCGCGTCGACGACCTGGGGGCGGTGCGGCTGTCCAACGAGATCGCCGAGGTGATCTCCCGGGAGATGACCTTCCCCGGGCAGATCAAGGTGACGGTGATCCGCGAGTTTCGCGCCATCGAGACCGCTTCCTGAGCTAGCCTACGAGCTCGCATGCCTGTCGCTCTGCCCTATGCCGTCGGGGTCCTGCTCGTCGTGTTCGGGAGCCTGCGCGCCCTCTACCTGGGCCTGTCGCGGCGGCGGGAAGAGGTCGACGAGGACGGGACGGTGACCCGCAATAAGTCCCCGCGTTATCGCCGGGGCTTTCCGGCAGACCGTTGGTGGCGCATTTCGCATCTTCTTCGCGTTCCTGCGCGAAGATCTCGTTGGTCACGCCGACTTCCACGTTGTAGGCCTCTCCGGAAAAGAGCAGCAGCGACTTGTTCTGCGCCTTCCAGCCGAAGCGGGCGATGGTGCCGTCGTTGCCGTTGTTGTTCGTGATGCCGGTGATGGTGTGTCCGGCAAGCTGGAAATTCGGCCTGCCGAGGATTCCCAGTAGCTGCTTCAGCGAAGCCTCGCTCGGCTGGTTCGCCATGATCGCCGCGTCGGGGATCTGCTCGATCAGGCCGGCGCCGAAGGTGGGCGTGGGAATGCGGAAGATGACGTTGTAGTACATGAGCTGCGTCGCGAAGTCGGGCTGCGCCAGGACGCAGTTGCCGGCCCCCGCGCGCCCGGTGAGGGTGAAGAGCGCGTGCACCCCGCCGTCCCGAGTGCCATCGGGATTCAGCACGAACCTCGCCTCGCGTACCGGCCCGTCCTCGGTAAAGAATGACGGCACGAGATCCGTGCCGCCATCCTTGCTGGCGAACGCCACCTGGGGATTGGGCACGTTGCCGAACGGGGGCGTGCCGAACTGTGAGTTAGGGCTTGTGCCGCCGAGTGCGGGCTGGATATGGCAGCCGCCGCAGCTATCGAGGTTCATCCTCGGCCCAAGGCCGTCCGCAACGGTTTCCAGGTCGCCGAAGTCATTGGCGCCGGCGGTGAAAAATGCAGCCTGGTTCGTGGTCAGGTCGAGAAAGGCTCTGCCGGCGCCTGCCTCCCCACCGCGCACCCCGGGATCGCGAGCCACGGGATCGACCGACGATGCAGGCTCGGTACGCAGCAGGAACAAAGCGGCGATCGTTGCCGTGAGAATCAGTGACGCGACGTGCGTGGCTTTCATTTTTTCTACTCCTTCCGCTCGTTGCGGCGAGTCACGCTTAGGAATACATGGCAAATTCGCGCTGCTCAATCCTCAATCCGTGATATCGGCGATGCCGATGCCGTGAAAACTTCACGCTCTCTCGTTTGTGCGCATCGCTACAATGGGCCGAGAAGACGGCAACGGGGGCGCTGGAGGATGCAACTCAACCTCAAAGACCTGCAGTGCTTCGTGGTGGTATACGAGCTGCGCAGCTTCAGCCGTGCCGCCGAGACCCTCGATACCGCGCAATCGCTGATCTCGTCCCGGATCCACCGCCTCGAGCAGTTCGTCGGCACGCCGCTTTTCGCGCGCTTGCCGCACGGCATCGCGCCCAACGACAAGGGCGAGCTGCTCTACCAGCACGCCAAACGCGTACTGCACAACGTCGCCGAGCTCGAGACCGCGTTTCGCTAGTTCGCCCGGGCCGCAGCTCTCATCGGCCGCGAGCCCTATTTCGCGCGAAGAAATCGACCGCCGCGCCGATTTCGGTGCGCGTCCCCCGATAGAACTCGGACACGGCGTCGCCCGAGTGCCATTCGCGCTGGCGAAAATCGGCAAGCCGCGTCACGACCGGCGTAAATGAATTTGCTTCGTGCCACAAGCGCGCGACCGCGATGCGGAAGCTCATGAGCGGTTTGTTATAATGCGCGCCCGCAGTTAGTCCGAAATGCGCCCGTAGCTCAGTTGGATAGAGTACCTGGCTACGAACCAGGGGGTCGTGGGTTCAAATCCTGCCGGGCGCGCCAATTCCTTCAAGGGGTTAAGTGCAGATCGCACGACCCCTATCTTCTGATGGGGAGTCTTCTCTGTTGCGCCTATCCGCTTGCGACCCAAAGCGGCGATCGAGACTCAGCCGAACCCCCAATCGGTTAGGCGTAGCCTTTCAGGTTCCAAAGCAACGCAATTGCAGAGAAGTGAAGCAGCGACTGCGTAAGCATGACGAGCTTGCACACATCACGGTCGAGATTCATCTGTGCCCCGAGGAGCAATCCGCTCGGCACCTGTCATAGCGTTTTCAGCTTTCGGTTTCGTTACCTTCTTCGTCTCGGAAATTTACGCGAATTTTTCTTGACCTCCCAATTGAAGGGGAATATCGTCCGCGCGGTTTTTTGCTTCGGAGATTTCGTTGGACAGTTGCTCTTGTAGAGCGGTCCCGCTTTTTCGCGGGAAATTAGCGGCGAGATAGAACCGCAGGTCCCGGGCAATTCCACCTGCCACTGTCTCGCCACACGGGAGGAGACGGTGCGCTTCGCGGTATTCGGCGGCAATAGCCGCTGGTCGGTGCATGTCTTGATTGCGTTCGCGGACTCCAGTTGAACGGCTGATCATGATCCTCAACGTTTTGAAGAAGCTTTTCGCGGCGTTCCTCAGAAGCCACGCCTTTACGCGCCACTTCCGGCGGATTGCGCTCCTGGAGACGGTCACCCGGACCGGAGTCAGCCGGGAAGTACCGCCGGAACTCGCGCGCGAGCTGATTGCGGCGGCGCAAAGCAGCCCCGAAGCGCTGCTCGAGCGCCTCGGGACGCAGGCCAACGGCCTTTCCGAGCCGCAGGTCGAGATCATCCGGCAGCAGGCCGGGTTCAACGAGGTGGAGCACGAGAAGCCGTTGCCCTGGTGGCAGCACCTGTGGCTCGCCTATCGGACGCCTTTCAGCCTGCTGCTCACCGCTCTTGCGCTGATCTCGTACGTTACCGAGGACCTGAAGGCCACGATCGTGATCAGCGCCATGGTGGTGCTCGCGACGGTCATCCGCTTCTGGCAAGAGACGAAATCGAGCAAGGCGGCCGAGAAGTTGAAGGCCATGGTGCATACCACGGCTACGGTGCTTCGCTCCGACAACCCCGGGGAGGCGGCCCCGCTCTTCCA
>CAYQVE010000313.1:0-3164 GCA_964420785.1 uncultured Enterobacteriaceae bacterium
GTACCGGTGCCTCGGCAAGTACGTTCAGCTGCGAATCGGTCACGACGACGGCGATTTCGATGATGCGGTCCTTGTCCGGATCGAGTCCGGTCATCTCCATGTCCAACCAGACGAGGTTGTTCTGGTCCTGCGCCATGCCGTTTTGCCGTGGCCCCTGTGTAGAATGGCATTGTCGCACAACCGACTTCCCCCAATGCACTGGTTCACCGCTGTTTTTCTCGCCGCGCTCGGGTTCACCGCACTGCTGCAACTTTGGCTTTCACAGCGCCATATCCGGCACGTCGTTGCAAACCGCAATGCGGTACCTGCTGAGTTTTCTGCGAGCATTCCGCTCGCGGCGCACCAGAAGGCCGCCGACTACACGGCCGCCAGGACACGGCTTGGAGCGCTCGAGACGCTCGCCGCCGCGGCGCTGCTGCTGGCGCTGACCCTCGGCGGGGTCCTGCAGTTTCTCTCGGACGCGTGGGAGCGGATATTCGAGGCGGGCGGCTACGTGCACGGCATTGCGCTGATCGTTTCTGTTGCGCTTATTTCCAGCGTGATCGACCTCCCCTTTGCGCTCTATCGCACCTTCGTGATCGAGGCGCGCTTCGGTTTCAATCGCACGAGCCTGGCGCTGTTCTTCGCCGACCTAGCGAAGCAGGCGGCGCTGGGGGCGTTGTTGCTGGTCCCGCTCCTTTTCTGCTTTCTATGGCTCATGACGAGAATGGGGGCCATGTGGTGGGTGTATGCGTGGGCGACGTGGGTTGCGTTCAGCCTGGTCGTTCAATTTCTTTACCCGACTGTTTTTGTACGCTGGTTCAATAAATTTTCGCCCCTCGAAGATGCGAGCCTGCGCAGTCGCATCGAGGGCTTGCTCACGAAATGTGGATTCCGCTCCCGGGGACTGTTCGTGATGGACGGCTCGAAGCGATCGAGCCATGGCAACGCTTATTTCACCGGGTTCGGCGTGGCCAAGCGCATCGTGCTCTTCGACACCCTGGTATCGCGCCTCGACCCGCCCGAGATCGAGGCGGTGCTCGCGCATGAACTGGGACATTTCTCGCTCCGACACGTGTGGAAGCGCATGGGCCTCGCGTTCGGCGCGAGCCTTGCGATCCTGTGGTTACTGGGATGGCTGATCGGGCGGGAGTGGTTCTACACGGCGCTGGGCGTGCATACGCAGGGGACGGCCATGGCTCTCGTGCTCTTCTTCATGATCGCGCCGGTGTTCACGTTTCCATTGCACCCGCTCGCGAGTCTGTATTCGCGCCGCCACGAATTCGAGGCCGACGCCTACGCGGCGCGACAAGCCGACGCCCGCGACCTCGTGCGCGCCCTGGTCAAGCTCTACGAGGACAACGCGTCGACGCTCACCCCGGACCCTTTGCACTCGGCTTTTTACGATTCGCACCCGCCGGCGGCATCGCGCATCGCGCGGCTGCAGATGCAACAGACTTAGGAGGCGCAAACATGTCGACGCTCGCTGGAAAGAAATGCAGGCCCCTGCCCGCCGGGACGCCGGCTCTCGCTCGCGCGCGAATCGATGCGTTGCTCTCCGAGGTGCCAGGCTGGACGTACGACGGGAAGGTCATCGCGAAGAGTTGGTCGTTCAAGAACTATTACGAGACCCTTGCGTTCGTGAACGCGGTGGCCTGGCTCGTGCACCGGGAGGACCATCACCCGGACATGAGCGTCGGCTACAATCGCTGCCGGGTGGAATTCAGCACGCACTCGATCGGCGGAATCTCGGAGAACGATTTCATCTGCGCGGCAAAAATCGAAGCGCTGGCGTCGATCTAGTCCCGCTGGCGCGGGCGCTAGGTCGATGCGCCGGCAAGCGCAATCAGCAGCAATAAAAGCAGCCACACCACCAGCGCACGCCAAACCAGGCCGACCGTGCTGTCCAGGTGGCCGGTGTCGGCCGGGTCGCCCAGGCCCAGCTCCGGCCGCTCGACGACTGCTCCTCCCGCGAGGATCGGCATCCCGAGCCTCACCCCGATCGCCCCGGCTCCGCTCGCAAGCACGATTCCGAGCGCGGGATCCGGCCAGTTTGCGGCCTGCGTGCGCCAGCAGTACACCGCATCCTCGAAGTCGCCCACGACCGCGAAGGCGGCCGCAGTGAAACGCACCGGCAACCAGTCGAGTGCGGCGAACGCGCGGCGCGCAAAATGGCTGAAGCGCTCCAGCTCCGGCGAGGTTGTTTCGCCCCACCGGCCGTTTAGGAACATCGAGAGCCGGTACAGGATCGCCCCGGTCGGCCCCGGCAGCAGAACGAACCAGAAAACCACCGCGAAGACGTAGCGATGCGACGAAACCAATGCCTCTTCGATGGCCAGGCGCGTGATCGCCTCGCGGTCCAGATCGTCGCAGCTCGCTTTGCGCCAGGCCGAAAGCGTGTCGCGCGCCCTTGCGAGATCGTTCTCCTTGAGGGCGAGATGAATGGCGGTGAAAAAGTGGCTGCGCTGGCGAAATCCCATCGTGAGATAGAGCGCCGCGACGTTGATTGCGAGCGCAAGAAGAGGGTGCGCGCCGTACGCGGCCGCATAGACGAGCCAGGCCCCGAGCACCGCTGGCAGCACCGCGATCACCCAGGCGATGGCGCCTTGCCGAGTTTCGCCAGCGTTGAAAAACCCCTCGAGGAAGGTCGCGTAACGCGCGAGGAGCGCGTACAAATGGCGGCGATCGGCAAGCGGACGCCACTGCTCGAGGAGGAGCGCCGCGACGAGGGAAAGGAGGCTCATGGGTTTGGCATCGTGACGGGCCGGACAATCAGCCTTTCAGGAAGGAATGCAAGTTCATGAGCATCCCGGCCGTGGCTCCCCAGATGTAGTACTGTCGATACGGTATGGCGTAGTAATGACGCTCCCGGCCTTCGTGCACGACGCTGTTGCGCTGGTGGTTCACGGGATCGAGCAGGAACCCCAGGGGCACCTCGAACACTTCGGCCACCTCGAAATCGTCGGGCCGCAGCTCAAGGGGCGGGGTCACGAGGCCGACCACCGGGGTTACCCGGTAGCCGGTCACCGTCACATAGGTGTGCAGTTCTCCGAGCACTTCCACCCGCTCTGCCGCAAGACCGATTTCCTCCGCGGCCTCTCTCAGGGCCGTCTCCGCAGCGCGCGCGTCTCCGGGTTCGCAGCGGCCGCCGGGAAAACTGATCTGTCCGGCGTGGTCGTTGAGGT
>CAYQVE010000314.1:0-3151 GCA_964420785.1 uncultured Enterobacteriaceae bacterium
AGGGCTATGAAAAGGCCGGCCCGCTGCTTCTTTCAACCGATCACGAGGGGACGACAGGCGACGGGAAGTCCCTGCGGGCCTTCTTTTCAGATGTGGCGGTTAAAGTGGTGGGATCAGACAAGTGGGTAAACGCGCACGCAGCTTCGGAGAGGATTGCTCGCAAGTGAACCCAGGGGGTCAGTGTCGCTGCTTTCAATCACAGAATGCACGGGACTGATCCCTCTCTCCATCCGCTACTGAGCCGAGTTAGTCCTTGATCCAGAGCGGACCCTTCCAACCTGCCAGCGCCACACTTCGATCCCCGCTGCCCGCAGCGCGTCGCAAATTCGAGCGGCCACCTCGGCGTCTTGCGAGGCATAGCTCAGGAACACCGCTCCGGTCGGTGTGGTCGTGGGCTTGGGCGATCCCCCCTCCATCCGCGCCCTCTTGATCCTGTGCGGGCCGAGCGAGAATGCCCTGAGAGGGCGGTCTCAAGCAACGTGGCGGTGCGACCGTCTGCATTTCCCGTTTGAACGTTTGAACGGCTGTTAAGCTGTTAACGGCAGCCGTTCCGACCGAGTGGGGGTCGGCAGGGGACGTAGCTGCTACCTAATCGGCCAATCCCATTACGAACGCCAAAGCGACGTCCAAGCGCGCGATGTCGCCATCATCAAGATGACCGATCTTGCGACCAATGCGTGAACGGCGGATCGTAACGGGCTTGTCAGCCATCACGTGCGATCGCGTGCGCAAACCGTTCCCCGGGCTGGGTTCGACGACCACACGAAAATCCGGAGCCTCGTCACCATCAGAAGTCATCTGGCAAACCACAACTGATGTATGCTCCACCGGCAGCGCGTCGGTCTGCACAATCACCGCGGGCCGCGGTTTGCCATAGTCGCCGGCCGCCGCAACGGTTACGACATCGCCCCGCCTCATCGATCATCAAACTCCGCGACCGCTTCAATCCACTTGAGTGCGTCAAGCTCGCGCGATCGCTCCAGGGCGGCAACCTCTCGAGCCACCCTTCCGCGCACCGCCTTGGAGCGTGCGTCGGGAACTATCATGCGCAGTTCGCGCAAGCCGCGCGCACGCCGACGTTCGCGCATCGCCCTCATTCGTTCGGCTGCTTCTACCACGTTAGCTAACTCCCATGTAACGCGTTACAGCGTAACGCGTTACACCTGGCATCGCAAGGAGCAAAGGATTACCCCCTAAGCGCCCGCCCGAAGCGCGTGTTCAAGCATCATCCCGAAAGGGGGTAATTCTGAGTAAATCGCGCGGCCTCCCGGGAAGCCTTTTAGAATCAATCAGATACGGCCAAGTTTGAGTCCTCTCCCGGGCCCCAGTTTCAAATACTTACGAAGCATTACTCATATCTTTTCTAGAGGCGGCCTGAGCCTACTCTTTGTCTTCGGAGAGCGCGATTCTAGGCACTCTTAATCATCGCGTGCCGGCTGCTTGTGGCTTGGATTTCATCAGTCCTCGACCGAGGTGCGCGTGCCGACACTCGTAGGCTGCCTCGGTGGCCTTGAGCGCCGTCTGGTTGGAGGCGAGCGCCTGATGCGGCGCCTGCACCCGCGAGATGCCGCTGATCGCACCGCCCTTGAAGTGGACCGCTTCGCGATTTCAATAGCGGCTGAGATTCGAAGGGCTACGATTGCTTAGGCGTCTGATTTCTTAGGCACATATGCCCTGCGCTCACGGGAATTCCATCGGTACAAGTCCTCGTTTTGGCAGTGTGGACACTTGATCACCGGTGTATGGTCCGGCTCATGCACGACCGGTGTCGGCCCATGCAGCGCATCGGCAGCGGCAATATCCGCGATTGCAATTACGAGACCGCAGGCCTTGTTTCGGCACAGCCAGCCGACGTATTCAGTTCCGGCCACCATCTTTTTGACCGGTAGGATTTCGACCCGCCCTCGCGTACTCGACACAACTGCTTTGGCTGTGGGCTTTGCGCTGCCCGTCGCACGGCGCTTGATCGACATGGATCCTCCTGAACCCCCGCACGAGTCTATGATATCTACCGCTCTAGTTACGTCCCTGGGAACTGAGACCATATTCATCCTGATCCATGGTCTCTATGGTGGTCCATTAGACCTAGTCGAGTCTGCGACCAGCGTTGCTACCCTTCGGCCGCGTCGTCTCACAGTTACGCGTCCACTGCTTTTGTCCCTGGCCCCGACTAGCGTGACCGTCTTAGGAAGTAAGATAGCCGGTAATAAAAAGTTCGAGTCCTAGATAGAGCCAGGTGCCCGCTTATACAACGCCTGACCGAAGCATCTGCTCTTGAAAGAAAGACCGTACTTCCGCTTCCGGCCCGAGGCTGTGTGATAACCGGAGCCAGCGAGGTCTGCAAATGTCGCAGACAAAGGCGATCGGGTCTCATGCCCGGATCGCCGAGATCAGCGGCTGCACTCCGAGCATCTGGATCGTCCACTTCAGGTTGTATGCCAGTACGTGCAGGCTCAGCTCCGTTCGGACTTTCGGTAGTGTCTTCGTCAGGCAGTGCGTCGCTCCCATCCACGCGTCCCGAACGCGTGCTCGACGGTCTGCCGTCGTAGTCGGCCCGCTTTCGGCATCCGATCAAGCCGCGCCTGCATGCGGTCGAGCACATCCTCGTGCTCCCAACGACTGATTCGGCGGTACTCGGCAGGGGTACAGGCGCTTCTGAGCGCGCACGCCCGAATGCTGCAACGCGGTGCGCATCGGAAAATGGCGGGGCGGAGGCGCTACAGCACAAGCTAGGAGCATGTCGCCGCGATCTGCAGGCAAGAGAAGGTCACCACCGCTACAATTCTCGGCAGATCAAATTAAGTGGAGCGAACGATGCCACTCGCGATTTACGAGCGTTTGTGCGTCGTCCAACCCGAGATTTCGTCCATTGCGGAGGTCTCTCCATGGCCAAGTTCGGTCGTGCAACGACGATCTGCTGCCTGCTTACTGGGATGCTGGTCTTTGCGGCTACCTCGCGGGCGCAGACGCGCCCAGCCATTGCGAAACAGATTGCCGATGCCTATGGCCTCGACTCGTTCGAGCAAATTGAAGCGATCCGCTACACGTTCCACCTAGAAGCCCCGGGACATAAACTCTCTCGTTCATGGGTTTGGCAACCGAAGACCGATCAAGTCTCGTACGAGGGTAAAGATAAGAAGGGAAAGCCTGT
>CAYQVE010000315.1:0-3117 GCA_964420785.1 uncultured Enterobacteriaceae bacterium
TTTCTGATCACAAGGGAACTGAAATTTTTCGTCCCCAATTTGCACGGGTATAGACCTCAGCGGTTAGGTCGTTGAGCGGACAAGGCGCGGTACCCGGAAGCATGATTCTCACCGCACTCGTGAGCACGGAAATTCTCGCGCGACATCTCGGTGATCCCGATTGGATGGTCTTTGACTGCCGTCACGATCTCAACGCTCCAGAGCGCGGCCGCATCGAATATGTGACATCACACATCCCCGATGCTCGCTTCCTACATCTAGACGAGGATCTGTCAGCACCGAAAACTGGAAAGAACGGCCGCCACCCGCTTCCCAATCCAGACGTTTTCATGGAGAAGCTCGGGCAAGCGGGACTCAATTCCCGAAAGCAGGTTGTCGCGTACGACGCACAGGGCGGCATGGTCGCCTCGCGGCTGTGGTGGATGCTGCATTGGCTCGGGCATCTACCCGTCGCTGTTCTCGACGGCGGCTGGAATAAGTGGCTCGACGAGGGTCAGCCGCAGAGCGCGGAAATTCCGCGGTCGAAGCCGGCCCAATTCAGAGGGAAGCCAAGTGCAGTCGATGTCAGCGCCGCGTTGGTGCACCTGCACCTCGGTGACGGCACGATGCTTTTGGTTGACGGTCGTGCGCCCGACCGATTCCGCGGCCAGAACGAGACGATCGACCCGGTCGCGGGCCGCATCCCCGGCGCGCGAAACCGCCCCTACCGCGACAATCTCGATGCACGCGGCCGTTTCAAGGCGCCTGAGACCCTCAAGGAGGAGTTCCGCGCGCTTCTCGGCAGCTCGAACTCTGGACAAGTCGTCAACTACTGCGGTTCCGGCGTGTCGGCATGCCACAATCTTCTCGCGATGGAGGTAGCGGGATTGCGTGGTGCCCGCCTTTATCCCGGCTCGTGGAGTGAATGGAGCGCCGACCCGTCGCGCCCGATCGCGTCGGGCGAGCCGAGACCCGGAGAGTTATGAGCGCCACCTTCCTCGCCGACGCGATCCTGGTTGTCCATGCATTGTTCGTCCTGTTCGTGCTCGGGGGCTTTGTGCTTATCCTCCTAGGCGCGCGCAGCTGGAGCTGGGTGCGCAACCGCGCATTCCGTATTTTCCATCTCGCGGCAATCGCCTTCGTGACCGTGGAAACCTTGCTCGGTTTCACCTGCCCGCTGACGATCTGGGAGGACATGTTCCGGGCGGCCGGGCCTGGGCAGCGGAGCTTCATCGGCCGCTGGGTCGCGCGCCTGCTCTATTACAATTTCCCGGAATGGGTGTTCGCAATTGCCTACAGCGCCTTCGCTCTCGCAGTCGTGTGGGCCTGGCACGTCGTGCCGCCGCGGGCGCGTTCTTCAACCCAAAATAGCGCCATATGATCTGAGATGGAGGTCTACCTCGATCTGATGCGTTACGTGCTCGATCACGGGCACGAGAAGAGCGACCGCACCGGCATAGGAACGAAGTCTACGTTCGGCTGGCAGATGCGCTTTGATCTCGCCAAAGGATTTCCGCTGCTTACGACCAAAAAGATCCACTTCAAGTCAGTAGCCTACGAGCTCTTGTGGTTCCTCAAAGGCGAAACGAACGTTCGCTGGCTTCAAGAGAACAAGGTGACAATCTGGGACGAGTGGGCCGATGACAGAGGGGAACTCGGGCCGGTGTACGGCTCGCAGTGGCGCAGCTGGCCCTCGCCCAACGGCAGTGCTATCGATCAGATCGCGAAGGTGGTTAATTCGATCCGAACACAGCCCAACTCACGACGTCACATCGTCACCGCGTGGAATCCGGCAGAGATCGACAAGATGGCGCTCCCACCTTGTCATGTGCTTTTTCAATTCTACGTCGCCGAAGGGCGGCTATCCTGTCAAATGTATCAGCGAAGCGCAGATATTTTTCTCGGTGTCCCGTTCAATATCGCCTCTTACGCACTCCTTACGCTGATGATGTCGCAAGTGTGTGGTCTGAAGCCGGGCGATTTCGTTCACACGCTGGGCGACGCGCACCTCTACCTCAACCATCTGGGGCAGGCGAAGGAGCAGCTGTCGCGCTCGCCGCGGCCGCTGCCGCGCATGCGCCTCAACCCAGCGATAAAGGACGTTTTCGGTTTCCGCTACGAGGATTTCACCCTCGAGGCTTACGATCCGCACCCCGCGATCAAAGCTCCGATCGCGGTCTAGAGCGCGACCGTGCGCTCGGGTGCCGGGCGACGCAGCAACGCCGCTTCGGTCGCCGCGGCGGCAGCGGGCGCCTGGAATTTAGGCAGGGGCACCGCGGTGCCGTCGCTCGGGACGCGCAGTACATCTCGGCCCGTTTCCTTTCCCGAAGCGTCGCGGTAGACCAGCTCGTTCGTGTCGAAATCGTACTCGGGATGGCGCGCGTCGTTCCACTTGTTCAGGAATACCATGTAGAAGGGTACGAAGAGGCCGTGGCGCGGCTCGCGGTGCTGAAGGGCGAACACGAATTCAGGCTGCTCTCTGACCGCGAATCCGCTGTGACAGTGCTGCACCCAGACGTAGTCGCCGAGCACGATCAGCTTCCAGAACGGCTCCTCGTCGTAGAACTTGAGGTTGACCTTCTTGCCGAACTTGCGAAGCCCCGAGAGATACCCGATCACCGCCTCGATCTCGGTGTGCAAAGTGAGCACGGTGATCTCCGGGGGCAGGGAATCCGCCCGCTCCCGCAGCGCTTTTCCGACCGGGTTGACCAGCATCGCGCGGATCTCGTACGCCTTCTCGATCACGCCCCGTAGCAAACTGTCGTCGGCGACGAACGTGTCGTACCCTGTCAGAGTCAACACGAAGGCGTCGCGAGCCGCCGGGAGCTGCTCTACCAGGGCGCGTTCCCGCCGCCGCGACCACCAGCCGGAGCCGGAGTTGCGGGCGTGCACCAGGGACGCGAGCCGCGCGGTGAGGACGCGCTGGCGGTGATCCCAGGCGATCTTGGCCAGATTGAACAGCAGCGCGAGAACCGAAGCGAGGGCGACTTCAGTCGCGAGCAGGAGATTCGCGTTGTTCTGGACCTCGGGCCACCACTCGTTCAGGATGTAGTTCGCTATACCGGGGAGCGAGAAAGCGATTGCGACGGCGAGCACCGTAATGACGCCGTGCGTAAGGATCTGCCGCAGTCCGGTCCA
>CAYQVE010000316.1:0-3116 GCA_964420785.1 uncultured Enterobacteriaceae bacterium
GCGCCGGATCGCGTCGGCGACGAGGTGCACCGCCTCGTCCTGGCCGACGACGCGCTCGTGGAGTTTTTCCTCCATCGCAAGCAGCTTGTCGCGCTCGCCCTGCATCATTTTCGAGACGGGGATGCCGGTCGCGCGCGACACGACTTCGGCGATTTCCTCCGCCCCGACCTGGGTGCGGAGCAGCTTCGGTTTTTCCTGCGTCGACGGAGTCTTCTCGGCCTTCTTCAGTTGAGCTTCGAGCTGCGGCATGCGACCGTACTGGAGCTCCGAGACCTTCTGCCAATCGCCCTTGCGCTTCGCGGCCTCCATCTCGAGCTTCAGTTTTTCCAGCTCTTCCTTGATGTGCTGCGAGCCCTGCACCACCGCTTTTTCCGCCTTCCAGACTTCCTCCAAGTCAGCGTATTCGCGCTCGAGCTTCTTTATTTCGCTCTCGATCAGCGTCAGGCGCTTCTGCGAGGCTTCGTCCTTCTCCTTCTTCATCGCCTCGCGCTCGATCTTCAGCTGGATAATGCGCCGATCGAGCCGGTCCATGGCCTCGGGCTTGGAATCGATTTCCATCTTGATGCGCGCCGCGGCTTCGTCGATCAGGTCGATTGCCTTGTCGGGGAGAAACCGGTCGGTTATGTAGCGATGCGAAAGCTCCGCCGCGGCGACGATCGCGGGATCGGTGATGTCCACGCCGTGATGCACTTCGTATTTTTCCTGCAGGCCGCGCAGGACGGCGATGGTGGCGTCGACCGAGGGCTCGTCCACCATCACTTTCTGGAAGCGACGCTCGAGCGCGGCGTCCTTCTCGATGTACTTGCGGTATTCGTCCAGGGTCGTCGCGCCCACGCAGTGCAGCTCGCCTCTCGCAAGCGCGGGCTTCAGCATGTTGCCCGCGTCGATCGCGCCTTCCGCCTTGCCCGCTCCGACCATGGTGTGCAACTCGTCGATGAAGACGATGGTGCGGCCCTCGTCCTGCGCGAGCTCTTTCAGCACGGCCTTCAACCGCTCTTCGAACTCGCCGCGGTACTTGGCGCCTGCGAGCAGCGCCGCCATGTCGAGCGAGAGCACGCGCTTCCCCTTCAGCGTTTCGGGTACTTCCTCGTTCACGATCCGCTGGGCGAGTCCTTCGACGATCGCGGTCTTGCCCACGCCCGGCTCGCCTATCAGCACCGGATTGTTCTTGGTGCGTCGCTGCAGGATCTGGATCACGCGGCGGATTTCGTCGTCGCGACCGACCACCGGGTCGAGTTTGCCCGAGCGCGCCCGCTCGGTGAGATCGAGCGTGTATTTCTTGAGCGCCCCGCGGCTCCCTTCGGCTTCCTGGCTGCCGACCGACTCGCCGCCGCGCACCGCCTTGATCGCCTGTTCGATCGCTTTCCTGCTGCCGCCGTTTTCCTTCAGCAGGCGGCCGGCCTCGCCCTTGTCCTCGGTGAGTGAAAGCAGAAAGAGTTCCGAGGCGATGAACTGGTCGTCGCGCTTCTGCGCTTCCTTGTCGGTCAGATTCAGCAGGCCGTTCAGCTCGCGCGAGATCTGCACCTCCCCGCCGTGGCCTTCGAGCTTCGGCAGGCGCGAGATCGCCCGCTTGGTCGCCTCCCGCAGCCGCGGAACATTGACGCCCGCGCGGGAGAGAAGCGAGGCGCTCCCGCCGTCGTCCTGATCGAGCAGGGCGGCAAGCACGTGCAGCGGTTCGATGAATGGGTTGTCCTGCCCCACGGCCGCGCTCTGGGCGTCGCCCAGCGCCTCCTGGAACTTGGTCGTGAGCTTGTCGATACGCATTTCGCTGCGATTCCGAAAATCTATGGTTGCGGCACAAGTGGGGGAATTGTGCCTGTTTTCAAGCCAAAAATGCCCCGAATAAGGCAGGAATATTGCTTTGCGTCAATCCCGGACTGATATGAGAGTAGTACTCTAGTGCAGTGATTATGAAAAGCTACTTGACTTAGCTAGATTCGTCACCATATCCGGATATGTGCACCGCATCATCACCACAGGAACCCGATATCATGTATCGCAGTAACCGCCTCCCCATGTATGAGGGCGATGGCTTCATTCACTCTAGCCCAAGACAGGACGACCTCCAAAATCCCGGCAGCGAGGCAGCGACCCGGGACCCCGTTTTCCCAACCGAGCCGCGGTCCAGCCTGATCGCAGCGGCGCGCGAGCTGCTGCACAGGCTCGCAGTTCGGTTCGGCAGCGGAGTGCGGCACTTGAAGGCGAAAGCACTCGAGCGCTAGCTTTCCCACGCCGCTTCCCGCCGCAGGCGTGCGGCATTCGATTTCTCACCCACGGGCGGACGGAGTTCCGAGACGGGCATCGAAAACCCGTTTAAGCTGCCCGAGTAGCGGCGACGGAGCGCCTCCAATCTCGCGATCCCCGAAGGGCAGGCAGCCGATGGCGATGAAGTTCGAGCTCCAGGAGCACCTGGGCAAATACCCGATCGTTCGGGAGATCGGAAGCGGCGCGACCAGCCGCGTGTACCTTGCGCGCGACCCGTTCGCCGACCGCGAAGTCGCCATCAAGGTGTTCCTGTTCGACGAGAACATCAATCCGCAGACCGAGCGCATGATGCACAAGGCGTTCCTCGCCGAGGCCGCGCTCGCCGGCAAGCTCAGCCATCCGCACATCGTCGAGATCCTCGACGCGGTGGTCGAGCCCGAACACAGCTAACTGGTCATGGAATACGTGCCCGGCACCCCGCTCGCCGGCGAACCGGACCTCACCAATCTGCTGCCCCCCCGCAAGGGCAACCAGATCATCCTCCAAGTCCATACCCCGCCCCAAAAACCGATCCCACCACGGGGTAGCCCCCCCGACATCAAGCCGGGAAACATCCTGCTGTCGGAGTCCGGCGACACCAAGGTCAGCGATTTCGGGGCGTCGTTTCAGCAACGCCACGGGCAGGAGACCACCCAGATCACCGGCGTCGGCTCGCCCGCCTACATGTCGCCCGAACAGATCCGCATGGAAGACATCACGCACCAGACCGATATCTATTCGCAGGGTGTTGTGATGTACGCCATGCGCAACGGCCGGCTGCCTTACGAGGCCAACACCCAGGCGGGGCTCACCTATGCGATTCACAACACCTGTCCGCCCAACTCCGTAGCCTTACTGCCGGAACTTTCACC
>CAYQVE010000317.1:0-3112 GCA_964420785.1 uncultured Enterobacteriaceae bacterium
TCGCGGGACTCGCGCTACCTCGAGCGGAGGCTTTCCAGACGCCGCTCGGGCTCGTTCCGGTAGACGGCGAGGCCCGCCGCGAGCTCCTCGGCGCGTCGCACGTCGTGACCGAAGATGCGCCACATGCGCGCGAGCACAGCCTGGAAGTGCAGCTGCCGTTTCTTCAGGTGCTGCTCGGTGAAGTTCCCGTGCTGCCGATCGCCTCGGGGGAGGCGACCGCGCCGCAAGTGGCCGCGGCCCTCGAGCGCGTCTGGGGCGGCGAGGCAACGCTGATCATCGTCAGCTCCGACCTGTCGCATTACCTCGACTACGCCACGGCGCGCGCGGTCGACACGGCCACGGCGGAGTCGATTCTCGCCTGCTCGGCTGAGCTCGATGCGGAGCAGGCCTGCGGCTACGCGGCAGTCAATGGATTGCTTTACGCGGCCCGACGCCGCCACCTTAGAGTGCGGTTGCTCGACCTGCGCAACTCGGGCGACACGCAGCCCGATCGCTCCCGGGTAGTCGGATACGGCGCCTTCGCGCTGTATGAGGGGCAGGTGCGTCAGTGATCGAACCGCTCGCGTCAACCCATGGCAGCGCGCCCCTCGTGGGGACGAAGCCTCGAAGTCGGTGTCCGAACCTGCAACAGCCGGATGGCAGACGGGCCGGCTCACCGGCTCCAGGATAAGTGCGGGCCCAACGACCCGTCGCGCTGCCGCCCGACTGCACGAGGCGAGGGCGTAGTCGCGGTTACATGCCCAGAGCAGCGTGCAGGAACTCGTCGCTCCTGCGCAGCATCTGGGTTCTGGCGCTCGAGTCCTCGAGGTAGTGGTCGAGATCGTCCCAGGTCACGAGCTCGCACTTGCGACCGGCAGCCTGAAGGCGCGCGCACATCCGCTTCGATTGCTCGATGTTCACGTTCCGGTCGAATCCGCCATGGAACAGCAGTACCGGCACTTTGATCTTGTCCGCGTGCTCGGCGGGCGAGCCCTCGTGGGTATGCGCGCCTTGGCCGATGAAGGCGCTGGCGAGCTCGAAATTGCTCCAGTGGCGGTACTGCTCCTTGAGCGCCGCGAGGTCGGTGACCGGCGCAATCGCAACCACGGCCTTGAACACGGAAGGGTCGACGACCGCCGACTGCAGCGCGGCGTAGCCGCCATACGACCACCCGACGATGCCGAGCTTTGCGGGATCAGCGATGCCCTGGCCGACCAACCAACGCCCGGCCGACAGCACATCGCCAATGGCGACCTGCCAGGCCTTGAAGCCCTGGTCACGGAACCAGGCATCGCCGTAGCCGCTTGATCCGCGGAAATTCGGTTGCAGGACCGCGAAGCCGCGCGAGGCGAAGAACTGCGACAACCAGTCGAAGCCCCATTCGTCCCGAGCGCTCGGGCCACCGTGGGGCATGACAATCGCGGGCAGGCCCCTGGCACTCTCGGCTCCGGGGGGCAGTGTCAAGTATCCGGGCACCATGACGCCGTCTACCGAGGGGTAGCTTATGCTCCTCATGGCGGCGAGCTTCACTCCTTCGAGCGCGGCTCTCACCACCAGGAACGTCTGCAGCTGGTGTGCCTTGCGATCGAAGATGTAGTACACGCCCGGCTCCGCGTCGCTGCCCGCAAACAGCAGCATCCGGTTCTCGTCGGTGCTCGCATCCACTATCCGCAGCAACTGGTTTGGCAGCGCCCTTTGGAGCGACGCGAGCAGCTGTTGGATTTGCGGCGCGAAGAACACGGGCTTGCGCGTATCGGTGGTGTATGAGGCACCCACCACGTGCCGGTGCCGTCCAATCTCGATCAGCTCATCCACGTCGACCTCGGGATGCGCGTACACGAGCTGCTCCCGCAGCGAATCGTCGAGGGTCACGGAGTACAGGGCCTGCCGCCCGTCCTTCTTCTTGAAACCATAAGCCACGTTGAGATCGGGATCGACCGCGTAGGGATCGAACCCGCTGTGATCGGTGTAGTTGTAATCGCTCAGCTTCCGCCATTCCAGGGACCCTGGCGGGTGGTACAGGTACTCGATGACGCCCTTGTCCTGGGATTCGTGGACCTTCTGTCTGAGCCCGACGATTCGGATCGTGCCGCGCCCATCGGTGATGTACTCTGTCGCATCCTCACGCGGCTTCTCGACCTGTCTGGCGGTGAGGTCGCGCGTGTCGACCCAGTCGACTCCGAGCCCTTTTGCGCTGGAGCCGAAGCGAGTTCCGATTCTGTCGTCGGGCACGTAAACGCGAGTCATCAGCACGGCACCGTCCTGCTGGGGCAGTGAGTCGATGATCTCGCCACCGCCGAGTTGCAAGCCGTGGCCGTACTCGCTGTCACGCCGGCTTAGGACCCGAGCGTTGCTGCCGTCGGCGTTCACCGCCATGAGCCGACTGAACGACAAGAACCCGTACGTGGGGTCTTTGATGGAAGCGGATACCTCACAGGCCAGGCGTTCGTTGGAGACCCAGTTGCAGTGCGTGAGTCGGTCCGGCTTGCCGGCGGCAAGCAAAGCTGGTCTCGGCCGCGCATTCCTGGCGAGACTCAGCGTATACACCACCGACCCCTGACCCTCGGTAGGTGCAATGTACGAGACACTCTGCCCGTCCGGAGAGAGGCGCACGTCGGACACGCTCGGGCGCGCTCCGAACGCCGCCGCCGGGTCGAAAGACCTGACCTCCTGCGCAAACAGTGGCGGTGAGACGCACAGCACCGCCGAGACCATCAGCTGCCTCAACACGCTGGGGCCCTCCCTCTCTCGGACCCTGCCGAGGGCAGCAGATATCGCCGAGGCGTTGACCTGTCAAGCCGCGCAAGTCAGGCGGGGTCGATTCGGAATGCGTGAGACCGGTTTCTCGACGAAATCGAGAAATAGCCTGCAAGGCATTGATAAATATATTTCTGTCAAAACCAAAACATCCTCGCCGCACACGCGCGCGGTCGGCCGTCAATTGAAAGAGTGAGTCGCGCGGGTTGAGGATGGAGCCCGCATGCGCACGCAACCGGGACTGGCATGAACAGGGCTCTCGACCTCATCGCGATCGGTCGCGTCAGCGTCGACCTCTACGGGCAGCAGATCGGCAGCCGCCTGGAGGATGTGTCGACATTTGCAAAAGCCGTCGGCGGCTGTCCGGCGAATGTCG
>CAYQVE010000318.1:0-3093 GCA_964420785.1 uncultured Enterobacteriaceae bacterium
GCCGGATGCGTAAGCGCATGTGGCCCGTGTACGAGAAGGCCATCGGCGAGTTGTTTGGGCAACAGTTGTCCGCGACGGAGATTCGCCAGACCGAGGCGGCCATGCGTAAGTTGATCGCAGCCCACCGGATTCATTCTGCCTGAGACGTCGGGGATCAGCTAAAGTGAAATATTCGTTACATGACACCGCGAGAGCGGAAAGCCTATGAGCAATGACAAAGACACCTTCGAAAGGAATATCCGGAGAACCTCATCAAGTCCGGAGTCCGCGGTAAGTACGCCAAGAGTTTCCGCGCGGGGACGAATGTCGTTCTTATCGACCCGGACCTGCACAAGCTCTTCCCGGACTCAGAAGCCGTAAATCGTGCTCTTCGCGAGTACGCTTCGAAAAAGCGGACGGCAACCTAACAGCGCGTCCGGGATCAGAGTTCCAGCAGCAGCCGCGCCGGATCCTCCAGCGCCTCCTTGATCGCCACCAGCGAGAGCACCGCTTCGCGCCCGTCGACGATGCGGTGGTCGTAGGAGAGCGCGAGGTAGTTGACCGGCCGGATCACGACCTGGCCGTTCTCGGCCACCGGCCGCTCGCGCGTGGCGTGCACGCCGAGGATCGCCGACTGCGGCGGATTGATGATGGGCGTGGAGAGCATCGAGCCGAACACGCCTCCGTTCGAGATCGAGAACGTTCCGCCGGTGAGCTCTTCGATCGTGAGCTTGCCGTCCTGCGCGCGCTTGCCGAAATCGGCGATCTTCTTCTCTACCTCCGCGAAGCTCATCCGGTCGCAGTCGCGCAGGATGGGTACGACCAGCCCGCGGGGGCTGCCGACCGCGATGCCCACGTCGAAGTAGCCGTGGTACACGATGTCGTCGCCGTCGATCGAAGCGTTTACGATCGGGTATTTCTTCAGCGCGTGCACCGACGCCTTGACGAAGAAGGACATGAAGCCGAGCTTCACGCCGTGCTCCTTCTCGAATCTCTCCTGGTACTTCTTGCGGAGCTCGATCACCGGCTGCATGTTCACTTCGTTGAAGGTGGTGAGGATCGCCGCGCTCGACTGCGACTGCACCAGTCGCTCGGCGATTCTCGCCCGCAGGCGGCTCATCGGCACGCGCTGCTCGGGCCGGCCCGAGAGGATCTGATCGACGCTCGCGGGCGGCTGGGGAAGCGGCGCCCTCGCTTCCATCACGTCTGCCTTGGTCACTCGCCCCCCCTCGCCCGTCCCCGCGTGGCTGCGGGTTTCGATCCCCTGTTCTCCCGCCCTCTTTCTGGCGGCGGGCATGGCGGCAACCGGGGCCGGAGCGGGCTTGGGCGCGGGCGGCGGCGCCGGCTTCGCGGCGGGTTGCGGAGACGCAGCCGCCGGCTTGCCGTCGGTGTCGATCGTCGCGATGACTTCGCCGGCCTTCACCGTGCCGCCGTCGCCTTTGACGATCTTCGCGAGCACGCCGTCGGCCGGGGCCGGAAGCTCGAGGACCACCTTGTCGGTCTCGATGTCGATCAGGTTCTCGTCGCGCTTCACCTGTTCGCCTTCCTTCTTGTGCCAGGCGAGCAAGGTGGCTTCCGATACCGACTCGGAGAGCTGCGGGACTTTGACCTCGATCAGCATGCGCGCCTACTTCCTGCCCGTGCCCTGGACGGGCCGCACCAGATTGTCGGCGAGCGGCCCGAATGCGGCGTCGACGAGCTCCTTCTGCTGCTCGTTGTGCAGCGACTGATAGCCGACCGCGGGCGAGGCCGAGGACGGCCGCATCGCGTACCCGAGGATCTGGTCTTCGCGCATCTGCTTGAGAATATAGCGCTGGATCCAGTACCACGCACCCTGGTTCGCGGGTTCCTCCTGGCACCATACGATCTCGGCTGCGTTCTTGTAGAGGTTGACCTGCTCCTGGAATTCCTCCTGCGGGAAGGGGTAGAGCTGGGCGATGCGTGCGATCGCGACGTCCTTCGCGCCCTTCTCCTTCCGAGCCGCCATCAGGTCGAAGAACACCTTGCCTGAGCAGAAGATCACGCGCTTCACGTCCTGCGGCCGGATGCCCTGATCCCAGTCGGCGTTGACCGGCTTGAACTTGCTCTCGGCGAATTCCTCGATCGGCGACACCGATTCCTTGTGGCGCAGCAGGCTCTTGGGGCTGAAAATGACGAGCGGCTTGCGGTACGGGCGGATCATCTGCCGGCGCAGCAGGAAGAACATCTGCACCGGGGTCGCCGGCACGCACACCTGTATGTTGTTGTCGGCGCACAGCTGCAGGTAGCGCTCGATCCGGGCCGACGAGTGCTCGGGCCCCTGGCCTTCGTATCCGTGCGGCAGCATCATCACCAGGCCGCAGATGCGGCCCCATTTGACCTCGCCCGCGGCGATGAACTGGTCGATCACCACCTGCGCGCCGTTCGCAAAATCGCCGAACTGCGCCTCCCATACCACCAGCTCATTCGGTTCGGAAGTCGAATAACCGTACTCGAAACCGAGCACGGCTTCCTCGGAGAGCACCGAGTCGATGATGACGAAATCGCCCTGATTGGGAGCGATATTGCTCAAGGGGACGTAGCTGCCGGAGTCCCATTTCTCGCGGTTCTGGTCGTGCAGCACGGCGTGGCGGTGGAAGAACGTTCCTCGCCCGCTGTCCTGTCCCGAAAAACGCACGGCAAAGCCGTCCTTGAGCAGCGAGGCATAGGCGAGATTTTCCGCCATGCCCCAGTCGACCGGCAGCTTGCCCTGTCCCATCAGGCGGCGGTCCGCGATGATCTTTTCCACGCGTGGGTGCAGTTTGAAGTTCGACGGGACGGTGGTGAGCTTCTCCGCGAGCGCCTTCAGCTCCGCGAGCGGCAGCGTGGTGTCGTCCTTCTCGTTCCACTTGCTGCGGTTGTATTTCGTCCAGTCGACGGCGAACGGCGGCTTGAAGTTGAAGAGGATGGTCTTGTTGGTGTGGGTGCCGGCGTCCAGCGCCTGCCGGTAATCGGCAACCATCCTGTCGGCGTCGTCGGGCGCGATTACGCCCTGGGCGACGAGCCTATCCGCGTAGAGCTTCCGCGTGCCGGGATGCGCATTGATGATCTTGTACATCAGCGGCTGCGTCACCATCGGCTCGTCCTGCTCGTTGT
>CAYQVE010000319.1:0-3078 GCA_964420785.1 uncultured Enterobacteriaceae bacterium
TCGACTGACCGCTGCTTTGCCGTCCCTCGGCATCGAATCCAACTCGATCGCTTAAAACTGATCGCTGAATGCTGAGCGCTGACAGCTTTGCCAGTCACGCAGATCAGGCCGGCAACGAAAAGTCTTTGAGACTCATCCTCAGATTTTCCGGGCCTAAGACGCATCCACGTCCTGGCGGATGATGATCCGGATGGGCCCGCCCGCAACGCTCGACGCGGAAGCAGACATGCAGACCGCGGGGGCGAGAGAGCGCGAACTTAATACCATCAGTCGATAGCGACTAGGGCTGCAACCGCGATCGCAAGCGAAAGAGCCACTAAGCTTCCGGCGCAACCCCGGCCCAACCCAGGGAGGGGGCTTTTCGCCCATTTCCGACATTCCAATCAGAAGGCAAGCCGATGACCGCGTGTAACTTCCCACGGTTGGCGACGAAAGGAATATTTGAGCTCCACGGGCGCATATATGCAAATAGTGGGTGGGATTTGATCAGCGTGCCTTTCTCGGCGAGAGAAGACGGCCAGAGTGCGAACGATGATGTTGCCCTTGTAGCGGCTGTTCTCCAAAGGGATCGCAAGGCGACAGCGGAGTTTGTAGACACGTATGCCGATGCGGTTTACGGATTCATCTGCCGCCGCTTATCGCCACGGCACGATCTCGTCGATGATCTGGTTCAAGAGGTTTTCATTGCAGCTTGGGAGAACTTGAGCAGCTTCCGCGGTACGTCCCCATTGCGAGCTTGGCTGCTTGGTATCGCGCGCCATAAGGTCGAGGATTATTATCGCCGGCTCTTCCGGTCGGCGGAACCGCTCGAATCCGCGGTGGCTGAAGAGCTGCCGGCCAGAGATCTGGACATGGAAGCCATCGCCGACCGCGAGCGGACCGAGCGTCGAGCACGTCAACTGCTCGATGAATTACCCGAGCACTACGGTGTGGCGCTCCGATTGCGCTATTGGGAAAAGCGCAGCGCCCGGCAGATGGCCGAAGCCGCCGGACGCAGCGAGAAGGCCATTGAGCGCCTCCTCGCACGTGCGCGGGAGCAATTCCGAAGGAGGTGGCTGGCATGAGCGGGGACTTCCGAGCCCCATCGCGCCTCAAGTCGAGGATCTATTCCGCTCTGCTGGAACGGCAGCGAAATGATGGGCCGCTATTGAGCCTCCCGCAAGTCAAGTCACGTGGAAGAAAACTGTGTGTATTTGAGGAACTCGTGCAGATCGCGCCGCTAGCCGAGGCTGCCAAGCAGCCGAATTTCTGCCGTGTCTGCCACGCTCGTATTTTGGCGGAAAATATCGAAAATGCTCCTGTTTACTGGCATGGCTGCCCTTACGCTCAATTCCAGAATCGTTGAGTACCCTTCGGCGCCTGCAGGCGAGCGTCCGGTGATCGGCGCGGGCGCGTGAGAGGCGCTTACGAAACGTCGCAGGCTCGATCTCGAGAAACCACGGAGGCCTCTTTGTAATCGAGCTCAAGGATGTTCCCGAGAATGAACGTCAAGCGGTTAGCGCGGTCAAGGCACTGAAGCATTCCGATTGTGCGGCCGATCCGGACTTCCTCGCGCAGAAGCGACTCTTCAACGTTCGTGATAGGTTGCGTATCTGCAAGTCCTTCAGCCAACTCCTGTCCAAACTGCTGAAACGTGTAATTCGGTTCCTCCAGGCGGCTCCTTCTCGCGGTGGCAAGGTAGTTCGCAGCCACGCGATACGCCCATGTCATAAAGGAGCTCTCGCGCCGGGAACTACCGAGGTGCGTAATCAGGCGCACCAGGATTTCCTGCGTTGCCTCCTTGGCCGTTTGGTAAAAATATTCCTGCAGCGCGCTGGTAATACTTGAGTAGGCCGCGGAGTCGCTGACGACAAACGATGTTCGGGCCGAACCGACAGACGGACGCCTGTTGGTCCGGGAACAAAAGTCGGTTGCCCTTGCCCTGATGATTTCTTTCGTAGTGATAGTGACGGCCGTACTCGGTGAGGACTCGCAGCAGCGGACGCTCGCCGAACAAGATCACTTTCGACAAGCACTCTTGCTTGACAGAGCGCACCCAGCTTTCGGCGAACGCGGGCTCTTGGCCGGCAGCAGAATAGTTTCATACCACCACTCGCCAGGGCTGGCCGAAATGATGGGCAGAACTTGGAATCGCCGTCCTGCAGCACATAACGACCGGGATGAAGGCAGCCACCCGCTGTCCTGCGTCCCCCTACACGCGCACAAACCGCTCCGTCCGGGGTCACACAGCGCCCTCGACGTACGCGCCCAATACGTCGGGACGGAGGCCAGATCCACGGACACACAAGCCGGGACGATCACCGTTGATCTGAGCGGAGTCATCGTTGGTGCAAATCTGACGTTCTTCTATTGAACCCTGGCCCGAGATAGGGGGGATCTACCATGTTACGCGGAATCGCCTTCGCAGGTTTGGCGGTTGCAATGCTCGTGGTGAGCGGGTGCGCGACTTCACGCAAGATCACGACTCGGAGCGAGCTCGGGAACATCGGCGCTTCCCGACGCATCACGGTGTACTCGCAGGAGCGTCAGATCTATGAGCTCCGGGACCATGCTCGCGCCGACTCCGTGATCCGCGGTTGGGGCACGGTGTCGAAAGGAGGGAGGACGTCGTCGTTTCAAGGAACGATTACGCTCACCGCGATCCTCGCCGTCAAGACTAACTCCAAGAGCGCCCTCCAGGGGCTCGTGTTCCCTTCGATGAACTCGGCGCTCTCCAAGATCGTGGCCGCGAACGAGCAGGGGGAGCTCCAGGGAGGGGTCGCGAGCCTCCAGAGCGTGAGCGCCATCGTCGGGCCTCCGCTCCTGACCGGAGCTCTCGCGCACTTCACGGGGCCGGCCGCGCCCGTGCACTTTCCCGGTGCCGCGTTCCTTCTCTCGTCGCTTCTGGCGATGACGGCCTTCACGATCATCGCGCTCTTCGCGCGCGGGGTGTTCGCGCAGATCGACGCCGCGCGACGGGAAGCGGCTTCCTGAGATTCGCCCTGGCGGGGGATCGAGGTCCTCCCAGGTCTCGATCTCGCACCGGGCTCGGCAGGTTATGGACAGGGGTTCTGGTTCGGACGCACCTGTCCCGCGCTG
>CAYQVE010000320.1:0-3077 GCA_964420785.1 uncultured Enterobacteriaceae bacterium
CAGTCGCCGCACAGGATGACTTCCTGCCTGCGCTCGCGCAGCCGCCTGAGATGCAGGACGAATTGCTTCAGGAAGCGGAACTTCGACGCCTGGCGATGCGGTCCCGCGGAGCCCGAGGGCAGATAGACGGAGACGAGCCATAGGCTGCCGAAGCGCGCCTCGACGTAGCGCCCTTCGGCGTCGAACTCGCGGCTCGCGAAGCCGCGCCGCACTTCGTCGGGCCGCGTCCGGCTGTAGAGCGCGACACCGCTGTAGCCCTTCTTCCTGGCAAAGGCGTGGCAGGTCTCGAAGAGCTTGAGGCCATGGAGCTTGGCGTCGAGGTCGGCCTCGTGGCATTTCAGCTCCTGCAGGCAGACGACGTCGGCCTGCTGCGCGGCGAGCCAGCGGAAGAGCCCCTTCTTTGCCGCTGACCGTACGCCGTTGACGTTGAGCGTTATTACTCTCAACCGGCGGGAAAGGCCGATACGCCGCCGTGCGCGGCCGACCATTTCGCCGGCTCGTGCAGGAAGCGCTCCACCTCGGCGAGCTGCGTGCCCTGGAGATAGCGTTCCTTCTTCACCACCGCAAGCACGTCCCACCACGTGGCGAGATAGTGCAGCCGCACGTTGAGCTCGGCGAGCGTCTGCTTGGCTTCCGGAAAAATGTCGTAGTAGAAGTTGACGAAGACGTGCTCGACGCTGGCGCCCGCCTCGCGCAGCGCCTTGCAGAAATTGATCTTGGAGCGCCCGTCGGTCGTCAGGTCCTCGACCAGGAGCGTGCGCGCGCCGGCGCGCACGTCGCCCTCGATCTGGGCGTTGCGGCCGAAACCCTTGGGCTTTTTGCGCACGTACTGCATGGGCAGGCCGAGGCGATCGGCGATCCACGCCGCATAGGGGATGCCGGCCGTCTCGCCACCGGCGACCACGTCAAATTGCTCAAATCCTGCGTCGCGGGCCAGGGTGACTGTGGCGAAATCGACGAGCTGGCTGCGGATGCGCGGATAGAAGATGAGCTTGCGGCAATCGATATACACCGGGCTTGCCCAGCCCGAGGTGAAGATGAAAGGCTTTTCGTCGTAGAACAGCACCGCCTTCACTTCCAGCAGCATGCGCGCGGTGATTTCGGCGATGACCGCCTTGTCGGCAAAGTGCATAGTGCGGCGCGGATTTTAACAGCTACAATCCGCGCATTCGTCGCTCGGGAGGGACGCGATGCTTAGAACGACAATGCTGGCGGCGCTCATGATCGCGCCGTTAGCTGCGCAAGCCCAAGTCACGTACCGCTGCACCGGCACGGACGGCAAGCGCTACTACGGCTCCACCATCCCGATGCAGTGCGTCGGCCGCGTGGTCGAGCAGCTCAACGCCCAGGGCCTCACCGTACGGCGCATCGACCCGGAGGGCGATGAGAAGGAGCGCGAGGCGAAGGCGGCGGCCGCCGCCAAGGCGAAGGAGGAAGAAGCCGCCATGCGCGAGGAGTCGCGGCGCAACCGCGCGCTACTTGCCACCTACACGAGCGAGCGCGACATCGAGGATGCTCGCGCCCGCGCGCTCGCCGACCACCGTAGTGCCGTGCAGGACTTCGAAGCCAAGATCGATGCGCTGAAGAAGCGCCGCGCCGGCTACGACAAGGAACTCGAGTTCTACCAAGACAAGAAAGGCGGCGCCAAACCGCCGGCGAAGCTGCTCGACGACATCAACGCCGTCGACCTCGACCTCAAGGCGCAGCAAGACCTGCTCGCGGCGAAAAAGAAGGAGGCCGACGTCATCAACGCGAAGTACGACTCCGACAAGAAGCGCTACCTCCAGCTCACGCGACGAACGAAGTAATCAGCGCGCGAGCTTGCGGCGCAGGATCTCGTTCACCTGCGCCGGATTCGCCTTCCCGCCGCTTGCCTTCATCACCTGCCCGACGAGCGAGTTGAACGCCTTCTGCTTGCCGGCGCGATAGTCGGCCACCTGCTGCGCGTTCGCGGCGAGTACCCCCTCGACGAGCTTTTCAATTGTGTTGACATCCGTAATCTGCTTAAGGCCCCGCCTCTCGATAATCTTGTCAGGCGGTCCCTCACCATTCAGCATGGCATCCCAGATCTCCTTCGCGATCTTATGACTGATAGTTCCGTCGAGGATGCGCGCTACCCATGTTCCGCGGTCTTCAGGAGAAACAGGCAGTTTCCAAACGGCAACGCCGCGGTCCTTCATTGAGGCAGCTACTTCCATCATCGCCCAATTGGCTGCTTGAACCCTCTGCATCGGGTCGCAACCCTTCGTCTTCGTGACAAGCGTCGTCCAAAACCGTTCGAAGTCTTCCGCCTTGTCGCGATCTGACATCAGTACAGTGATCATCTCCTCGGGAAACTCGTAGCTAACGAAACGAGCACGGACAGTCGTAGGCAGTTCTGGCATGGTTCGCTTTACGTCGGTGATCATCTGCTCTGTGATCACTAGCGGCAAAAGATCAGGATCGGGAAAGTAGCGGTAGTCGTGCGCTTCCTCTTTAGTACGCAGCGAACGGGTCTCATTTCGGTCTGGATCGTACAGCCGCGTTTCCTGTTCGACTTTGCCGCCATCTTCAAGTACTTCGATCTGACGATGTGCTTCGTACTCGATCGCCTGCTCCATAAATCGAAACGAGTTCAGGTTTTTTATTTCGCACCGCGTACCGAGCGGTTCGCCAGGGCGGCAAACCGACACGTTGGCATCGCAACGAAACGATCCCTCCTGCATGTTCCCATCACATATTCCTATCCAAACGACGAGCGCATGCAGACTGCGTGCGTACAAAACTGCTTCCTGGGCGCCTCGCAAATCTGGCTCAGAAACGATTTCTAAAAGGGGCACGCCTGCACGGTTTAAATCTATTCGAGAGAAATCGTCGCCCGCATAACTATCCGCAACATAGCCTTCTTGAACGTAACCTTTTTCCACGTAGCCAGCGTGGATAGACTTCCCAGCGTCCTCCTCAAGGTGTGCTCGGGTTATCCGGATTGCCTTCATCCCACCCTTGAGCGGAATGTTTAGTGCACCGCCTTGCACGATCGGCTGCTCGTACTGGCTGATCTGGTAGCCCTTCGGGAGGTCCGGGTAGAAGTAGTTCTT
>CAYQVE010000321.1:0-3045 GCA_964420785.1 uncultured Enterobacteriaceae bacterium
GCTGCGCATCGAGCCGCGCAATCCGCGCCTGTGGCAGGAGCTCGCGCGCGTGCGCCTGAAGCAGGGGGACTACGCGCAGGCCGAGAGCACCGCCGCGCGGTCCAACTCCTGGGCCGGATCGGACAACGCGCTGCGCGCCGAGAACTGGCGACTCATCGCGCACGCGCGCGAGGCGCGCGGCGACGCGGAGGGCGCGAAAGGCGCGCTCGAAACGGCGGAACGGCAGAGGTAGGGAAGCGCACGTTCGGATCCGTCGCGCGCGGAGAGCGTCGACGCGGAATGTCCTTTTCTTTTTTCTGGAGGCAGCACATGAGTCTTTCTCGGCATCGGCGATTTGCGGCCCTCATCCTGGCGGCCGCGGAAGCAGCGGCTTGCGGCACCGCCTCGGCGGCGGACCCCAACCTGTATTTCGGCGCGAAGGGCGGCGTCATGACGTCGGACAAAAGCGGATACGGCGACTCCTGGAACGCAGGCGGCGTCGTGGGTCTGCACTTCATGGACTTCAACAAGGGCAAGTCCCACTACGGCTCGCTTTCCGGGGAAATCGAGCTGAGCGTTCCGCTCGTCAGGGGCGACGTGAATCCCTCGATCGGAAAGTGGAGCGCGTGGACCGTCGGCGCTTTCGCCGTCTACCGCAGCCCGGAGCTGAACAACGTCTACTTCAAGGGAAAGGCGGGGGCCGCGCACCGCAACCTGACGAGCAGCCCGTCGGGCATCTCCGGCACCGGATCGAGCGACGATCCCGCGTTCGGCGTCGGGGTCGGGTACAGGGTCAACAGGAGAAACAGCATCGAGTTCGAAGTGACGGTCATGGACACCCTGACCTTCATCAGCGCGGGATTTGTGTTCTGAGGCGCAGACGATGACCCTCAAGCGTCCCAAAGGCCCGGCCGGCACGCTACTCGTGCTCGAGCACAGCTCGACGATCCTGAAGGACAACCCCTGGCGCGATCCGCACGTGCGCAAGCTCGGCGTTTGGCTGCCGCCGCAATACGACGAAGGCGGGAAGCGCCGCTTCCCCGTGCTCTACGACCTCGTCGGCTTCACCGGATCGGGCCTCGCCCACGCCAGCTGGAGGCCCTTCGGCGACAACGTCCCGGAGCGCGCGGCGCGGCTCGTCCGCGAGCAGAAGATGGGGCCGGCGATCATCGTCTTGCCGGATTGCTTCACGGCGCTCGGCGGCAACCAGTACGTGAACTCTGTCGCGATCGGCGATTATGGGGACTATCTGACGCGCGAGATCGTTCCCTTCGTCGACCGCGAGTTCAGGACGCTGCCGAATCGCGAGCACCGCGGCTGCTTCGGAAAATCATCCGGCGGCTACGGCGCGATCCTCCACGGGATGAAGTACGCGAGAACCTGGGGCGCGGTCGCCGATCACTCCGGCGACGCGTATTTCGATTTCGTCTACTGGCACGACTGGCCGAACACGCTGAACGAGCTCGCGAAGCACCGCCTGCCCAAGCGAAAAGCCGGCGCATACGACGCGCGCCGCGAGGCCGGCCGCAAGGGCCTCGCCGAAGGCAAGGACGACGGGCGTATCAGGCGCTTCCTTGCGCACGTCTGGAAAAGGGAAAAGCTCTCCACCGCGGAAGCCCACTGCATCATGAACCTCTGCATGGCGGCCACCTATGATCCGGATCCGAAGGCGCCGCTCGGCTTCCGCGTTCCGCTGAATCTCGAGTCGGGCGAGGCGATCGAGGAGCGCTGGAGGAAGTGGCGCGGGCACGACCCGATCAACCTGGTCGCGAGATACCGCGACAACCTGAAGTCGCTCTCCGGCATCTACATCGATTGCGGCTGGCGCGACCAGTACCATATCCAGTACGGATCGCGCATCCTGTCCGCGCGCCTCGCCGCGGCGGGAATCCGGCACCGCTACGAGGAATTCGACGACGACCACTCCGACGTCGATTACCGCATGGACCGGAGCCTGCCCTTCCTCTACAGGGCGCTGAAGCCCTAGGGGCAGATTTTTCGCGCCATGCCGGAACGAGGCACCGGTCTCCCTCGCAGGCCGCTGGCGCGGCCCGAGCGCACGCGCTTTGCCCTGTCGGACGAGGCGGCGGGCGCGACGCGGCTCGAGCTGCCGCGGCGCGGATGCCGATCGCCCGGCACGCGAGGGATCAGCGCTTCTCTTTCTCTCGCGCGATCTCGACGACCGCCCGAAGGGCGGTCGTGTAGGAGCGCCATCCCAGTCCCTGGACGGTACCGGCGACGACCGGCGAGATCATCGAGCGATGGCGCCATTCCTCTCGCGCTGCGATGTTCGACAGGTGAACCTCGATGATCGGAAAAGGCATCGCAGCGATCGCGTCGTGAAGGGGAACCCCGTAGTGGGTGATTCCGGCGGGATTCACTATGGCGCCGTCGGCGCTGTCGATGTTGGCATGCAGGGTGTCGATCAGGACGCCCTCATGATTCGACTGCACGATGACCAGCTCCGTGCCGAGTTCAAGCGCCAAGGCTTCGAGCTTGGCGTTTACCTCCGCGAGCGTCTCCTTCCCGTAGATATGCGGCTCGCGCCGCCCCAGGAGGTTCAGGTTCGGGCCGTGCAGAACCAATATGCGCATTGTCTATGCCCGGTTGCTTCCGTATGAATCATCGCTGCATCAGCCCGGAATCCGCGCGTCTGCGCTGCCGGCGTGCGAAACCATTCTCAGGAAATGAGCCTCCATGCGCCCCGCATCGGGCGTGATACCCGTGAAATGCTCGAAAGCTCCCACGGCTTGCCAGACCATCATACCGCCCCCGTCGAGTGTGCGGCAGCCGCGGGCTCGGGCGGCACGCAGGAGTTCGGTCTCGAGCGGGAAATAGACGATGTCCGCCACCCACATTTCCGGTCGCAGCAAGGACGGATCGAACGCCAGGCCGGGATGGGCGGTCATTCCCACCGGGGTGGCGTGAATCAGGCCGTCCGCGCGTTTTGCCGCGGATGCGAGCTCTCCTGCCGAAACCAGCGCTCCGCCGCGGTGGTTTCCCGCGACTCTGCCCGCCAGCGCTGCGGCGCGCGCGTGGTCCCGGTCGACGATGAAGAGCTGCCCC
>CAYQVE010000322.1:0-3042 GCA_964420785.1 uncultured Enterobacteriaceae bacterium
CCGAGGCGCGCGATGACGTTCGCCATCGTGTAGGTCTTCCCCGACCCGGTCACGCCGAGCAGCGTCTGGAACGCGAGCCCGTCCTCGATGCCCTCGACGAGCTTCGCGATCGCCTCGGGCTGGTCGCCCGACGGCGCAAAGAGCTCGGCGAGCCTGAAGGGGCTGTTGGGGAACGTGAGGGCCACGGTAGAATGCGGATGTTGCAGTGCGAAACCCGCCATTCTAGACGATGAACGCTCCCCACTCACCTTCTTTGCTGTCTCAGGTGCCGATGGCACCGAGCGACCCGATCCTCGGCGTCACCGAGGCCTACGTTAAAGACACAAACCCGAAGAAAGTGAACTTGGGCGTCGGCGTCTATTACGACGACAACGGCAAGGTGCCGGTCCTCGAGTGCGTGAAGCGCGCGGAGGCCGAGCGCATCAAGGCGGCGCCGCCCTTCAGCTACCTGCCGATCGACGGTCTCGCTGCGTACGACCGCGCCGTGCAGGAGCTCGTGTTCGGCAAGGAGTCGAAGCTCCTCCGGGAAAAGCGCGTCGTCACCGTGCAAGCGCTCGGCGGCACCGGCGGCCTCAAGATCGGCGCGGATTTTCTCCGGCAGATCACGCCCGGATCGGAGGTCTGGATCAGCGAGCCGAGCTGGGAAAACCACCGGCAGCTCTTCGAAGCGGCAGGCTTCAAGGTGCGCAGCTACCCGTACTACGACTCCAAGATTCGCGGCCTCGACTTCCGCGGCATGCTCGACGGGCTGAACGGCCTCCCGGCCGGCGCGATCGTCGTCCTGCACGCGTGCTGCCACAACCCGACAGGCGCCGACCTCACCGAGCCGCAATGGCAGGAAGTGCTCGGCGTCGTCCGGAAGCGCAGCCTGATCCCGTTCCTCGACCTCGCCTACCAGGGATTCGCCGACGGCCTCGACAAGGATGCGTTCGCGGCGCGCCTCTTCGGCGAGGCGACGAGCCCGGTATTCCTGTCGAGCTCGTTCTCCAAGTCCTTCTCGCTCTACGGCGAGCGCGTGGGCGCCTTCAGCATCGTGACCTCGAGCGACGAGGAATCCGCGCGCGTGCTCTCGCAGCTGAAGCGCATCGTGCGGACCAACTACTCCAATCCGCCGACGCACGGCAGCCAGCTCGCTGCGACGGTGCTCGCCTCGCCGGAACTACGCGCCATGTGGGACCAGGAGCTCGGCGCCATGCGCGATCGCATCAAGCGCATGCGCCTCGACCTCGTCGCGAAAATCAAGGCGCGCGCGCCGAAGGCGGAGTTCGCGCACGTCATCGCCCAGCGCGGCATGTTCTCCTACTCCGGCCTCACGAAGGAGCAGGTCCTGCGTCTGCGCAAGGACTACGCGATTTATGCGATCGAGACCGGCCGCATCTGCGTCGCCGCGCTCAACTCGAAGAACGTCGATTACGTCGCCGACGCGATCGCCAAGGTCATCAAGTAGTCGCGCTGAGGTAAAATCCGCGGTTCTTCGCCTCAGATCCCCGATAGCTCAGTTGGTAGAGCGACGGACTGTTAATCCGCAGGTCCCAGGTTCGAGCCCTGGTCGGGGAGCCACCTAATTACAAGAACTTAGCTCTTCGCTAGGTTCCTCTCCGAAACCGAAACGTGGGGAAAACGTGACGTAAATTGGATCACGTTGCCACTATTTCCCTGCGCTTCGATCCGCGAAGCAGCAGCGGAAAGATTCTCCGTCGCAAACTTCGCGTAGCGGTCCACCATCACTCGCGACTTCCAGCCGCCCAGGTCCTTTAACTCATCGGTCGACGTTCCCGCCTGCCGATGCCAAGACGCCCAGGTGTGCCGCAAGTCGTGAAAACGGAAGTCCGCAAGCCCCGCTCGCTTCACCGCTTCCAACCACCCCGTATTGCAGATGCCCCAACGAATCGGCGCACCGTGATACGTAAAGCAGTAGCGCGGATGCTCGCCTCTCACCGTCTTTAAGACAGCGACCGCATCTCGGTTCAACGGTACGCCTCGCGGCGTTCCATTCTTGGTGCGGTTAAGCCACGCCGTGGACCTCTCCAGATCGACGCGGCACCACTCCAAGCCGGTTATCTCCGAAGCCCTGCAGCCTGTCGCAAGCGCAAACCGGACAATCGCCGCCATGTGAGGGGAGCAACAAGCAACTAAGTTGTCCGCCTCTTCTCGCGTCAACCACCGATCCCGCGCCACTTCTCCCGGGAGCATCTTGATCTTCGGGTACGTGTCGATCCACTGCCACTCGTCCCGCGCCATTCGGAGCAGACTTCGCACCGTCGCGAGATACCTATTGATCGTCGCAGGAGCGATGCCCCGCTTCGACAATTGCTCGGTAATGGACCAGACCACATCCCCGTTGATCTCGGAGAGCAGCTTGTCGCCAAGAATCGGATGCAAGATGCGACAAATCCGCCGCACATCCCGGGAACTTCGCAGGGACTTCTTCACTTCGAGATACCGGACCACGGCTTCCTGCCAGGAGCGCTTTGGCTTTACTCCGAAGTGCGCTTCCTTGAACGCGTCAACCTTGAGCTTTGCGACTAGTGCTTCTGCTTCTTTCCTGTCGCCAGTCCCAGTGCTTTCGCGTACGCGTCTGCCGTTCGGTAACGCAACATCAATCCACCAGTACCGGGAATCTTTTCTCCGGTACATTCCGGTTTCACGGGCCACTGTTTTTCTGCCTCCTTTCCGGCCCGCCCTCGCCGCTTATAATCGTCTAGCCACGCGCCCAGGTCAACGACGTCATAGACCGACCGCCGACCGAACTTCACGCACGGGACGCCGAGCTCAGCAAGCAGCGTTACACCGATCCCCAGGTACTCCGCTGCTTCCTCCTTCGATACACCCCGACGAAACGACAAGAGCAGGCCTGAGCCATGCGAACCAGGCAGGAAAGATCCGTCTGCATGGAAAGTGACGGATATTATTTTTGTTGGGTGCCCACTTGCTCAAACGCATTTATTAAAAACCTTTGTCAACCGAACTTTCTTTAACTCAAAAACGCTTTCGGAGGCGGATCTCAAAACTGAAATTGTCGCGATTTCGTGTAACGTTGGT
>CAYQVE010000323.1:0-3039 GCA_964420785.1 uncultured Enterobacteriaceae bacterium
CGGCCAGTTGACTTGCGGGTGTTGCTCGCCGAAGCGAGCGAACTGCCCGCTGTGGACTTCCTGCTCTGCGCGACCGCGCCGCTTTCTCCGCAGCTGGCGATCGAAGCCGAGGCGCGCTTCGCGGCGCCCCTTCACGAGATCTACGGCTGCACCGAGGCCGGGCAGATCGCGACCCGTCGCCCTACCCAGACCCAGGAGTGGCGCACTTTGCCCGGCGTGAGCTTGTATGCCGATGATAAGGGGACTTGGGTAAGGGGCCATGTGGAGAGGGAAGTCCTGCTCGCCGATGTGATCGAACTGCGCGGTCGAAACAACTTCCTGCTGCACGGACGGACTGCCGATCTCGTCAATATCGCGGGAAAGCGGACTTCGCTCGCGCATCTCAACTTTCAGCTGAATTCCATCGAAGGCGTAAGGGACGGTGCTTTTGTCATGCCTGAGGAAGACGACGGGACGGTAACGCGATTGACTGCTTTTGTCGTCGCTCCGGGACTCGCTAGCGAAACCATCATGTCGGCCCTGCGCCAGCGCATCGACCCCGCTTTCCTTCCACGCCCGCTTTGTTTTGTCGAAGCCCTGCCGCGCAACGAGACCGGCAAGTTGCCACGTGTTGCGGTCGAGGAATTGGTCACCCGACTCGCGGCCAAAGTGGGGTGATGCTGACGTGGCTGATATCCCGCTGATTCGCAATTTCGAAGCGAGTGCGGTTTTCGCGTTTCGGAACAAGGGCCCCATACGTGTCGAGGAGTTTCTCGGAGAGGTCCGGCGGCTCGCCGATATGCTCCCGGACCGGCGCTACGTCGTGAACCTGTGCGCCGACCGCTACCAATTTGCCGTGGGCCTTTGCGCGGCCCTTTTGCGCCGTCAGGTCAATCTATTGCCGCCGAACGCAACCCCCGATCTGCTCAAACGGCTGACCCTCGAATACGATGGCTTGTATTGCTTGAGCGATGGGGCGGTTCATCCGCTGGAGATGCTTCTTTACCGGCAACCGGCAGGGGAAAGCACGCCGACAGCATCGGTCCCCTGCATTCCGGCGGAACAAATCGCCACCATAGGCTTCACGTCGGGCTCGACAGGGCACCCCACGCCGCATCCAAAGTCATGGGGTGCGCTCGCGAAAAGCGGATTGGCGGAACTCGATCGCCTGGGCGTCACCGCCTATCGGAACATGAGCGTGCTCGGCACCGTCCCTCAGCAGCACATGTACGGCCTCGAGTTTACGGTCTTGATGGTTATGCAGGGCGGCCTGGCGATGCACGCGGGCCGGCCGTTCTTCCCCTCGGACATTTGCGCCGAACTCCAGGCCCTGCCTCGGCCGCGCGGCCTGGTCACGACGCCCGTTCATTTGCGAGTGCTTCTCGCCGAAGCGCGCGAGCTGCCCGCAGTGGACTTCCTGCTCTGCGCGACCGCGCCGCTTTCTCCCCAGCTTGCAGCCGAGGCGGAGGCGCGCTTCGCCGTGCCGCTTTACGAGATTTATGGTTGCACCGAAGCCGGACAGGTGGCGTCCCGGCGGCCTGCGCAAACTCACGAGTGGCGTCCTCTGCCCGGGCTCGCTTTTTTCCAGAACGAAAAGGGGACTTGGGTGAAAGGCGGACACGTGGAGAACGAGGTATTGCTCGCCGACGTGATCGAATTGCGCAACCGGAACGCATTCCTGCTGCATGGGCGCACCGCGGATCTCGTCAATATAGCCGGGAAGCGGACTTCGCTCGCGCACCTCAACTTTCAGCTGAATTCCATCGAAGGCGTGCGAGACGGGACATTCGTCATGCCCGAGGAGGACGATGGGACGGTGACTCGGCTGACGGCTTTCGTCGTCGCCCCCGGGCTCGCGAGCGAGACCATCATGGCCGCCCTGCGCCAGCGTATCGACGCGGCCTTCCTTCCGCGGCCTCTTTGTTTTGTCGAATCCCTGCCGCGCAACGGAACCGGCAAGCTGCCTCGAATGGCGCTCGACGATCTCGTCGCCCGGCTCGTCAAAGCGGGGTAGCGTTGGCGACGATAGAGCGGACCTTCCCTTCGGATCACGTCGCTGCGCAAGGGCATTTCCCTGGAAATCCGATCATCCCCGGGGCGCTCCTGTTGAGCGAGGCGCTGCGCGCGATCGAAACGAGTCTGGGGAAGGACCTCTGCCCGTATCAGATCCGGTCGGCCAAGTTCACTCGCCCGGTGCGCCCGGGTGAGCGCGTGTCCATCGACTTTTCCCGGCGCGACGAAAAGAGAATAAGCTTCAGCTGCAAGGTAGGGGGAAGCCCCGTGCTTGCGGGGGAGGTGGTTTGCGAGTCAAGCAACGTGGAGAGACGACCCTGAATACCACCACCGCAATCAACGGCGAAAACGGCCGCCGCTGGCGTCCGGCCCCGGCGATTCATGTCTCGGTGTTTCTGCACGCGGCAGCTGCCGTCTGGCTCGCCGCGCACCCGCCGGCATGGCCATGGGCGCTGGGTGTGCTGGGGGCCAATCATCTCGCGCTCTTTCTCGCGGTGCTGTGGCCGCGCGGACAGCTGTTGGGGCCGAACCTGGTGCGCCTACCGACTCCCGCCGTGCTCCGCCGCGAAATCGCGCTCACGTTCGACGACGGTCCCGATCCGGAGGTGACGCCCCGGGTGCTGGAATTGCTCGACCGCTTCCAGGCCAAGGCAAGTTTTTTCTGCATCGGGGAAAGGGCGGCTGCCTACCCAGAGCTGGTGAATGAGATCGCGCGTCGCGGCCACAGCGTCGAGAACCACAGCTACCATCATCGCCATGCGTTTGCGTTTTTCGGAATTTCCAGACTGAGGCGCGAAGTGGATGCGGCGCAGGCGACCGTCGCCTTGATCACTGGCCGCCCGCCGGTTTTCTTTCGCGCACCGGCTGGATTTCGCAGCCCCTTGCTCGATCCGGTGCTCGCCCCCCGCGGATTGCGTTACGTGTCCTGGACGCGACGCGGTTTCGACGCGGTGAGCGGTAATCCAAATCGCATCTTGCGGCACCTTACCCCGTGGGCTCTGTCCGGGGACATACCGACGTTGCCACTAATGGGGGCCCGTGGGCTTT
>CAYQVE010000324.1:0-3035 GCA_964420785.1 uncultured Enterobacteriaceae bacterium
CCTAACTTAAGTCCACCGGGCTCCCGGGCTTGTTTCCCCCTCCACCGCTCCTCCACCTACGAGTAGATTGTCGGTATCTAGGAATTCATAGGCGTCTATATCGAAAGTTCCGATCTTCACTTCGTGCCACCCATCCGCAAGCAGGACGGCCGATACTTTGTCGATCTGAATTGCTAAGCTCAAGAGTTCCTCCTGTTCTGTTTATAGCGTGCTGAGTCTTGCCTTCGCCTTTCGATGGCGCACCACGCTACCGCGTGGTCATCGACGACCTGATCTGGCAACGGCTCTATGAGCCCCTTGGTTCGCTCGTGCAGCGAGTCGCTGATGCCTTCGCATGGTTACAGCAGGGACGCATCGCGACGTATCTGCTTTACAGCTTCGTCACACTCGTTGTGCTGTTAGCGATCGTGCTGTGAGACCGATTGAGATCCTCACGCAGCTGCTTGAGCTCATCGCAGCCCTCACGGTGGCGCCGCTATTCGTGGGATGGGTCAACCAATGCCGCGCGTGGCTGCAGAATCGGAGCGCACCGAGCGTATGGCTTCCGTACCGCGGCATCCGCAAGCTCTTTCACAAGGATGCGGTGATCGCCGAAAGCGCCTCCTCACTCTTTCGTGGGGCTCCTTACATCGTATTCGGTGCCATGGTGGTCGCCGCCGGCATCATTCCGTCCATGGGCACTCGACTCCCGCTCTCGCCGGCTGCCGATGCGATTGCCCTGGTGGGACTCCTCGCGACGGCCCGAGTCTTCCTGTCCTTGGCAGCGATGGATATCGGCACCGCCTTCGGAACACTCGGCGCGCGACGCGAGATGATGGTCGGTTTCCTCGCCGAGCCAGCTCTCTTGATGGTGATCTTTGTCGCCTCCCTCATTTCTTCGACCACGGCACTGCCGGCGATCACGGAGCACCTCGCAACCCAGACGCTCGGTCTCTACCCGAGCCTCGCTTTTACGGCGGTCGCCTTCTCGATGGTCCTCCTTGCAGAGAACGCCCGTATCCCGGTCGACAACCCGGCGACGCATCTTGAGCTGACGATGATCCACGAGGCGCTCCTGCTGGAATACTCGGCGCGTCATCTTGCGCTCATGGAGTGGGCGGCGGCACTCAAGCTCTTCAATTACGCGTGCATCGGTTTTGCGCTCTTCATCCCCTGGGGCGTCTCGACCGCGCAGGGCGGCCCTGTCGCGCTTCTCGCTTCGATCCCGGTACTTGGCGCAAAGCTTGCCGCGGCAGGCGCGCTCCTGGCGTTGATCGAAACGCTCTCGGCGAAGTTGCGTGTGTTTCGGGCCCCGGAGTTTCTCGGCACGGCGTTTCTCTTTGCCGTCCTGGGGCTCCTCGTGCACCTGCTATTGGGAGCTTAGAAGTGGCCGGCGTTCCCCTGGTACTGCAGCTGCTGAACCTGTGCGCCGCACTGCTACTCCTGCTTTCGTTCGCGATGCTCACCCAGCGTCGCATCGTGAACCTGGTCAACCTCCTTGCGGTGCAGGGTACGGTGCTCTTCACCGCCACGCTTCTCCTGGCTTGGCGCACGGGCCAGCACCACTTGTATCTCTCTGCGGCCCTTACGCTGGGCCTCAAGGTCTTGCTCTTGCCGTGGCTTCTTCATCGGCTCATCCGGCGGCTCGAGGTCTACTGGGACTCGGAACCGCTCCTGAATATATCGGGCACCATGCTGATTGGGGTGCTTGTCGTCGTCTTCGCGTTCGGACTCGCCCAGCCGATCTCCCAGCTCGCCAGCACCGCGACGCGGAACGCGATCGGGATCGCCGTCGCCGTGGTGCTGCTCTCCTTCATCACCATGATCACCCGCCGTAAGGCCATGTCCCAGGTCGTGGGATTTCTATCGATGGAGAATGGCCTCTTCTTCGGTGCGATGAGCGCCACCTACGGCATGCCGATGGTGGTCGAGTTCGGGGTCGCGCTCGATGTGCTGGTCGCGGTGCTGGTACTGGGCATTTTCTTCTTCCAGATCCGCGAGCAATTCGACAGCCTGGATCTGCATCATCTGGAGTCACTGAAGGAGGATGCCACGGTGGGAAGGGGCGAATAGCGTGGAATTCGCTCTCCTACTCGGAAGCCCCTTGGCAGGCGCGGCCGTGCTGGCGGTGCTGGGCGCGCGCCGCTTCGCACCAGAGCTGAACGTCGCGTTCAGCCTCCTCACGTTCCTCGCCGCTTGCGCCCTTACAGCGCGCGTCATCGGCGAGGGCAATCTCACGGTGGCGCACGATCAGTTTTTCATCGACGCATTTAATGTGTTCCTCGTGACCCTCACGGCGTTCGTGGGGCTCACGACTTCGCTCTTCTCGCGGCCCTACATGCGCGTGGAAATGCAACATGGACGGGTGAGCGCACCTCAGCTGCGGCTCTACCACAGCATGTATCAGCTCTTCATGACCACGATGTTGGTGGCGCTCACGACCAACAATATGGGGTTGCTGTGGGTGGCCATGGAGGCAGCGACCCTCTCGACGGTGCTGCTGGTGACGCTGTACCGCACTGCGGCCAGTCTCGAGGCAGGGTGGAAGTACTTCATTCTCTGCGGCGTCGGCATCGCCCAGGCACTCTTCGGCACGATCCTGTTGTATTTCGCTGCCGAAAAGATACTCGGAGCCGAAGGCGTGAGCGCCCTGCTCTGGACGCACTTAAATGGCGTGAAGGCACAGCTCGAACCCAAAGTACTGAGCCTGGCGTTCGTGTTCCTGCTCGTCGGGTATGGAACGAAGGTCGGGTTGGCACCGCTCCATAACTGGCTGCCCGATGCGCACGCAGAAGGTCCGACCCCCATCTCCGCGGTCCTCTCGGGGCTTCTCCTGAATGTCGCCCTATACGCAGTCATCCGCTGCAAGGTGCTCGTTGAAGGGTCGCTGCACTCCTCCCTCCCCTCGCAGATGCTCATGGGCTTTGGCCTCGTCTCGGTCGTACTGGCGGCGTTCTTCCTCTGGCGCCAGCGCGACATCAAGCGCCTGTTCGCGTACTCCTCCATCGAGCACATGGGCATCGTGACCTTCGCGTTCGGCATGGGGGGCCCCGTGG
>CAYQVE010000325.1:0-531 GCA_964420785.1 uncultured Enterobacteriaceae bacterium
TTTTTCAGTCCCGCCCGCCCGCTCGGGACCTGACGGCCCTCGCCCCCTGAAGGAAGGGCTGCGCCGCAACCGGACGGACGGCGGTATCATCTAAAGGGATATGGCGGAGCGCACGACATCGTTCGCCAAGAGCGTCGAGGGCCTGTACTACGAGGAAAACGCACTCGACCGCGCCCGCGCGCTGCGCGACCAGTTCGTCCACGCCCAGGAACAGAACAACGAAAAGCAGAAACCCCGCGAGGCCGAGAAACCGCGGGAAGGCGAAAAGACCGGCTCGCAGATGATCCGCGAGCACGCCCCGCCCATGCGCCCGACTCCGGCCGGCCCGGTGCGCCAGATGGTCGACCGGCAGGCGGCCGCCGCGCGGCTCTCGAAAGAGCGCAGCGCGGAAAACCAGAAGAACCGCGCTGCCGAGATGGCGCGTCAATTCAAGGCCCGGCAGGCGCAATCCCGCGATCATGAACGCGACCGCGAACGTCAGGAATTTTTATACAGGCCCCGAGATCGGAAGAGCACACGTCTGACCTCCAG
>CAYQVE010000325.1:541-2974 GCA_964420785.1 uncultured Enterobacteriaceae bacterium
GCGGCAGGAACTCGACCGCGAGCGCTAGTCAACCCCGCATTTCTCGTTCAGGACCTTCTTCACCGCCGCCGATTTCACCATCATGAACACGGCCACGGCCACGCAGCCGAGCGCCGCCAGCACGCACACGCCCGGCGAGATGCCGATCGCCGCCATCCACAGGGCCAGCAGCGCGAAGGCCCCGAACATGCCGGCGGCGATGTTCGCCTGCTTCCGCTGGTCCCGCAGCATGCCGATGAACTTCTCCGCCAGCGGCACGAGGTCCTCGAACGGCCACGTCTTTTCCTCGGCGTCGCCGTAATACTCGATCTGGTAAAACGGGCCGTCCGTCAGGCCGCCGCTCAGCAGCCGCAGCTTCCCCGATCGCGGCGCCCGCAGGTGCCCGATGACCTTCCCGTTAAGCCTGATCGAGGCGACGGGATCGCCGGCCTTGAGCATCGCTCCGTCTTCGGCATCCCACTTCCAGACCTCCGCCTTCACATGGTCGAACAGGAACCGCAGCTCGCCCATGTCGCTGCCGTTCACGCAGGCGACCTGCGGTCCCGCCTGCGGGTGATCGGGATGCGGATCGAACAGCCCCGCGAACTGGAAATCCTCGAAGTAATTGACGCGCCGCAGGGCGAACGGCCGCGCCCCCGCGATGACGACGAGCGCGACGCCGGGATAGGCCCCGTTCGCCCGGTCGTCGATCCGCGCAAACGCCTGCCCGATCTCGTCGGGCGTGATCAGCGCGCGTTTCTGTATGGTCTCGCTCATGCCCGACGTCCGCGATTGCGAAGTGCCGCGCGTGACCCCTTCGGTTTCGCTGTATCCCTCCGTCCGGCTTTCCGAAGTTCCGTCCGTCCTTGACCGCGACGTGCTGCGCGACACCCCCTCCGTGCGCCCTTCGCTCCAGCCCTTCGAACGCCCTTCGGTGTACGACCGTCCCTCGCTTCTCCCTTCGTTGCCGCCGATCCAGCGCCGGCCGAACAGGAAACCGCTATAGTCCCAGTTCCGCCCTGACGACCAGTTGAAGCTCCGGGTTTCGGAATCGTTGACGCCCCACGACCGCCCCTTATTGACCGAGCTGCTGGTCCCGTCGGTCTCGGAGGTGCCGAACGACGACGACCGGCCCCGCGTGTCCGACTGCGAGCGCGTCGTGCTATGCGATGTGCTCTCCGATTCCGACATGCTGTCACTCGCCGAGCGCACCTCGCGGACGACTTCGGTCTCGCCGATCAGCTTCGACACGTAGTCGCGCGAGAAATGGTCCTCGAGGTTAAAAAAGACCTTGAGGCCGGAGTTTGCGAGGAAGGTCTCCCAGTTGTCCTTGTAGACGGCCTTGAGCTGCTCGAGGCTCTGGAGCACGAAAAGCATCTTGACGCCGAAGCCGGCGATCTGCGCGACGGCGTACTCGATCACCTCCATCCGCTTCAGCCCGGCGAACTCGTCCAGCATCAAAAGCACCGGATGGCCTGCCGCCGGCCGCCCCCTCACCTTCTCCATTTCGGTGACGGTCAGGGCGATCATCATCCGCAGCCACCGGTAATGCGTGCTCATGTAGCGCTGCGGCAGGCACAGGTAAAGGCTGAGCCCCTCGGGGCGCGTCTTCAGCTCCGAGAGCTGGAAATCCGACGCCCCGAGCACGCGCTGCATCGCCGGGCTGTCGATGAATTCCGTGTTCCGGTTCGCCACCTGCAGCACGCTCTCATACTGCTTCGGCGAATTGATCAGCATGTTGGTGAAGCTGTCGCCGACGCCGGCGACCAGCCCGTCGAAGGCCGGGTTGTTGGCGAGCCCCGTCCATAGGAGCCCGTGCGACGACGGTATGTCCTTCTCGCCCGCCTCGCGCAGCGCCTCGACGCTCTCCCAGTCGCCGCGCGTGATCAGTTTCCGCAGCGTGATCAGGTTGCGACGCCTCTCGTACTCGGGCGCGGTCAGGACATGCAGCAGCAGCCCCTTGACCATCGCGCGCGCGGATTCATCCCAGAACGGGTCATTATTGCCGCCCTCGTGGATGACGACGATCGCGTCGGCGATGCGCCCCGCCTCGTCGATCGTTTCCTCGTGCTCCGGGTCGAGCGCATCGAGCGGATTGAAGCGCCCGCGCAAGGACTCATCCACCTGGGCCGCGCCGAACGGATCGAGAACGCGGACGCTCTGGCCCATGCCCTTCGCCTGCGCGGAACCGGCGCCACGGCGGGCGGCGGTGACGGTCGCATTCTCGCCCTTGGGGTCCAAAAGGACCAGGCTGCCCGGCCACTGGATGGCGGCCGGAATGATGAAGCTCGTTCCTTTTCCGCCGCGGCTGCCGCTGCAGAGCGTGACGTGGCGGTCGTCGACATAGCCGAGCGGCGCCTGCGTCTCGCTGCCGGCCCGGCCGAGCCACACGGTTCCGGCGCGGTACGAGTATTTCTCCTCGACCTCGGCCGGGTCGGCCCACGCCGCTGTTGC
>CAYQVE010000326.1:0-2968 GCA_964420785.1 uncultured Enterobacteriaceae bacterium
ACGCGCGAGCGGGTCGATACTTACTATTGAGATCCGCCGATGAGAATTCTGCTCGCGGCACCGACCTTTGGAGTCTACGGCGGCATCGAAGTGTTCGTCACGACTCTGGCAGACTGGCTGCGCAACAACACGCCGCACGAGGTCAGGGTCTGCTTCAAGGTCGTGGCAAGCTGCGAGGTGGGCGCCAATCTCGAGACTCACTGTGCCCGCTTCGGAGAGCTCTGTCAGTTCGTCAGGCGCGGCAGCCTCGGACTTCTCGCGAACATCCGCTGGGCGCACCTGGTGCACGCCAACACCTGCTCGCCCGATATCGCGCTGCTCAGCAAGCTAACCGGGCGGCCGCTGATCCTCACCGTGCACAACTGGTTTCGCGGACAGCAGGGAATCCGCAACCGCGTATGGTATCTCTGCAATCGCTTAGCGGACTGGCGCACCTACAATTCGCAGTTCGTGCTGCGCACCTGGGAGCCCGGCGGGCCGCGCCCCGGGAGCGAACTCGTCCCGACGGTGTCGGTCTTACCACAGCGGCAGACAAGCCCGCGGGATCGGCGCGGATTCTTCCTCATTTCCCGCCTGATTGAGAACAAGGGTGTCGACATCCTGGTGAGAGCCTACGAGCGCGCGCGCATCGACAAGGTCCTCTGGCCGCTGACCATTGCGGGCGAGGGTCCAATGAGTCAGTGGGCGCGCCGCTACATCGCGTGCCACACCGTGACCGGCATCGACATCGTGGGGTTCCTCTCGGAGGAGGAGAAAGCCCGGCGAATGTCAGGCGCCATGTGGCTGGTCGCACCGGCCAACACCAAGGAGGACATGGGGCTGACGCCGATCGAAGCGCGCAACGTCGGTGTGCCGGCCATCGTCACCCGAGACGGCGGGCTGCCGGAGGCCGCCGGCCCCGCGGCCCTGCTCTGCGCGCCCGGGAATGTGGCGGAGCTAGCCGACGCGCTCGAGCGGGCGGCCTCGATGTCCGAGGCGGAGTACCTCGAGCGCGCCGTCCTGGCCAGGGAGTCGCTGCGCAGTTACCTGCGACCGCTCTCCGACTACGTCGCGATCTACGAGCGTGTCACGGCCGCAAGGCGGCCGACACCCAGCCGGGCGGTCTAGCGTGGCATCGCTTCGCCTCTCTGCGGCCTTGAGACTGCTGCGCAACGGCTCCGGGTTCGCAGCCATCGTCCAGACCGGGGTGGCGACTGTGCTCGTGCTCGCCATCAACGTCGTGACCGGCATCGTCTCGGCACGCGTGCTCGGTGCGCAGGGCCGCGGGGAGCTGTCGGCGCTGCTGCTGTGCCCGCAGTTCCTGAGCTTCGTTTTCACACTCGGGCTTCCGGCCTCGACAATCGTCAGGATCAAGGACTCCCCCGCGCATGCCTCCGGCCTCATGGGTGCCTCGCTCCTGCTCAGCGGCGTGATGGGGTTGCTTGCGGCCGTGATCGGCGTGCTGATCATGCCGTGGCTCTTAAGGCAGTACGACCCGCACCTGTTGAGCGTGGCGCGGGGGTTGCTCCTGTTCGTCATGATGGGCGTGACGTCGGCGGTCCTGGTCGCGGCACTGCAGCTCAGCGACCGGTTCGCCGCCTACAACCGGCTGCGTTTCTGGCAGAGCGCGCTGACTCTGCTCGCCCTCGTGGGATTGGCCGCGCTGTACCGCTTCACTCCGGTGACCGGAGCGCTCGCTTATGTGCTGCCCACGGTTCCGTTCTTCATCTGGAACCTCTGGTGGGTGCTCAGGGAGTTCAGGCCGCGATTGACAGACTGGCGCGAGCACCGCCGTGCGCTGCTGTCCTACGGCTGGCGGGTGCACGTCATGGATATCGGCAATACGCTCTTCCTGCAGCTCGACAAGATCATCCTCGTCGCGGTGCTGGCGCCATCGCTATTCGGGCTCTACGTGGTCGTGTTCAACCTGTCGCGCCTGGTCACGACCTTCGCCAACTCCGCAACTCCCGTGCTGATGCCGCGGAGCGCCGGCAAATCGCCGGGCGAAGTGTTGTCGCTCACCTCGCTGGCCTTCACGGCGACGACCGTGCTCACGTTCGCTGCGGTCGCGTGTTTCGTGCTGCTGGGCGGGGCGTGCCTGCGCTGGGTCTACGGGGAGCAATTTGCGGAAGGCTACTGGACGCTCGTGATTCTCGCGGTGGAAGGAGCACTGGCGAGTAGCGCCACGGTGCTGCAGCAGCCGTACCTGGTGCTGCACCGCCCTGGCACGGTCGCCGTGTTTCAAGCTCTGGGCCTGAGCGTGGGCGCGGTCTGCATCTACCTGCTCGCCCGGCGGTTCGGGGCCGAGGGGGCCGCCTGCGGCCTGCTCCTCGCCACGAGCGTGCGCTTCACGCTCACTTACTGTGGGTTCGGATGGCTGCTGGGTCTGCACGCTCCTCGTCTGCTGCCAACGCGCGCTGAGCTGGCCGCACTGCTGCATCACCCACGGATGCGCGTCGCATGAACGTCCAAGCCATGGATTACGGTCAGCCGGTTGCCGCGCACTCCGCGGCTTCCCGTGCCCGCGCGGATGAGCAGCGGATCGCACTCATCGTGCCTACTTACCGGCGTCCCGAGGAGCTCCGGCGCTGTCTCAAGGCGATTGCAGCCCAGCGCCGACGCGCCGACCAGGTGATCATCGTTGTGCGCGAAGGCGACGAGCCCACGCGGGCTGTCGTGCAGGCCGCAGATCCGGACGGCCGTTGGCTGAGGGTGGTCACGGTGCAGATCGCGGGCGTCGTGGCGGCACTCAATGCGGGGCTCGCAGCCGCCCACACCGACATCATCGCCTTCACGGACGATGATGCCGCGCCGCGGTGCGAGTGGCTGCAGCTGATCGCGGCCCGCTTCGCCGCCGATCCGCAGCTCGGCGGTGTGGGGGGGCGCGACTGGGTCCATCAGCACGGGCGGCTCGAGGACGAAACCCGCGCCGTCGTGGGCCGGATCACCTGGTTCGGCCGCTGCATCGGCCAGCATCATCTCGGCGTCG
>CAYQVE010000327.1:0-2951 GCA_964420785.1 uncultured Enterobacteriaceae bacterium
CGCCACCATCTAAGAAAGGGCCGGTTTCGTGTCCAGAAAATGGGGTCCACTACACTCGCTGGACCCTGGACGGACGTACGATTTCCCTACCAATGCGAAGAATCCTAGGGCTTCTCGTGTGTCGGCCTCGGGAGAGGACGCGGGATCGTTTCGGAATGTCTCAAACGCCGCTTGTAGCGTCCTCAGATGTCCGAATGCTTCGGCAATCGCATTGTAGAGTGGTAACGGCACTTTGTACGCGCTATTGGTGTACTAACGCGTCGGAGTATCGGAGGGTCATGCTGAACGCCGAACTTGAAGCGATAAAACGTTCCGCTGACGGCACCGCCTGTGTGGACGCGTTCGTGCGGCGGGGTTGTTTCGGCGCGGGAAGCATGCCCATGCCGCCGCTGAGCACCTCGATATTGTCGCCGAACGGCTCGTTGAGAATGATCGCGTCGTATCCTTCCCCGAGGAGCAGTTGTGAGCGCTCGAAGGGTTGAAGGAAGGACTCCCATTCTTGTCGCTCTGGCTCTGAGTACCGCCGCTGAAGATCGTACTTGATTCGAGAGTGGAGATGTTCTGGCCCCTCCACGGTGAACTCTCTGGCGTCGTCCACGAGTTCGTGGTAGGTTTCGCCTGTGATTCGGAGCGTGAACGTTACGAGGTAGGACGCGATGTCGAGGAATGGACCTAATCGCCAGGCCGTAAACGGTGCGTACTGTCCTGCCGGCACCAGCGTGGTGTCCGGCTTGAGTGCCCAGCCCCAGTGGGAGAGCGGCTGCTCGGATAGTTTGTTGAGCGGCCACGGGATGGGGCGCTCGCGCTCGATCTCGAACGCGTGGTCCTGGCCTGCCGGAGATTTTGTACCAATCCGATAGAGAGTATATCCGACTCGGCGGTGTGTTTTCTAACTTCGGAATCTCCCTTCGCCTGCCTATGAGAATGTCGTTCGGCCGGGTGCGTTCGCGGTCAAGGCCGAGCGGCCGCGAGTTTATCGCAGAGCCTTGACCGCGGATGCGGCCGGCCTTAGGAACGGTCTGGCAGGCGAAGGGAGTCTCTCGGTTCAGGCGGCGATCCAACTCGACGGCGCGGGTGGACGATAGCCCAGGGCGCTGTGCGGACGCCTGGTGTTGTAGTGCTTCCTCCACATTTCGATCACCACACGCGCTTCTTTCAAGGAATAGAAAATCTCGCCGTTCAAACATTCATCGCGCAACTTGCCGTTGAACGATTCGCAGTAGCCGTTCTCCCACGGACTGCCGGGTTCGATAAACATCGGCCGTGTACCGACCGTATCGAGCCAGGAGCGCACACGTTGCGCACGCATCTCCGCGCCGTTGTCCGACCGCACATGTTCGGGAGTCCCGTGTTGAAGCATCGCTTCGCCCAGCGTCTCGATGACGTGAAAACTGTTCAGCCGCCGCGCCACGCGAATCGCCAGGCACTCGCGCGTGTATTCATCGATCAGCGTCAGCAGGCGCAGGCTGCGTCCATCGTGCGTGCGCGCTTCGACGAAATCGTAACTCCACACGTGATTCCGATGTTCCGGCCGCCGCCGCATGCACGAGCCATCGTTGAGCCATAGCCGCCGCCGAGGCTTGTGCCGCGCCGGAACCTTCAATCCTTCGCGCCGCCAGATGCGCTCGACCCGGTCCCGGCCGACCGCCCAGCCGCGATCGCGCAACAGTGCCGTGATGCGTCGGTAGCCATAGCGCCCGTATTCACTGGCCAACTCGACAATGGCCTCCGTGAGCGGCTCCTCATCGGCCCGCGCGATCGGTTGATAACGCTGCGTGCCGCGCGGCTGATTCGCTAACCGGCACGCTCGCCGTTCACTCATCCCTTTCTCCCGAGCGTGGTGAACGGCGACACGACGCCGCTCGGGACTTAAAAGTTTCCCTCCGCGATGTCCTTCAGCACTTGTTTCTCGACCGTCAGATCGGCGACGGCGCGCCGCAGTTGGGCGTTTTCTTTCTGCAGGTCTTTGAGCTTGCGCGCCTGCTCGGTCTGCAGCCCGCCGTATTCCTTGCGCCAGCGATAAAACGTCTGATCGGTAATCCCGGCATCCTTCGCCGCCTGCGATACCGTCTTGCCCTGGCTAATCAGCACTTCCATCTGCCGCAACTTCCCAACGATCTGCTCCGGCGTAAACGTCCTTTTCGGCATGTCTCCCGGTTCCTTTCTGTTCTCAGTCTCTCAATCTGACTGGTCCAGAAATCCCCGGGCAGGTCAACGTCTCCAGCCCCGCGAGAGGAGTAAGAACCGGGCCAGGTCGCTAGCGAGCAACGTGCGGGTCCGAAGGTGCACATGGTGAATTGGCGACTAAACAAGACGTGTTTGATTGGATCGCTGCTCTCAGTCTGTCTCGGTTCCGCGCACACGATGGCGGCCGATTGCGACCCATCACTCCCTCGGGTAAACACGCCGCTCGGGTATCGCGACCGCGGCGACCGCTGCGAGGGCGTTTATATAAAGGAGGTCAGCAGTACGGCGCTTACAGTCGGGTCGTTTACCGAGGTCTTCGAACCGTACGACCTCAAGTCCAGCGAACCGCTTCACGTCGGGTGGGATCGGCCACCTGGAAAGTCGAACGTCCGTTTGCGTGCGCAAAGCTTGCGGCGTAGGCTCTACTACCGAATGGACGCGGTCGAGCCACCGGAGAAAATTCCCTTCAACTGGCCGCTGAATCTTCTGGCGTCCTTGAATATACCCAATGGCGACCTCGGCCTTGTGGGGTTAACTAAGTACTCGTGGGGCAAACTTGAGCGGGACGTCTACCTTCCCCTTCGAATCAGCCAGGCTGGCAAGCCACCAAAGACCGGAGCCTACAAGCTGGTTGTGGTTCCCGGCGTCGAGCTCACCGAGATCTTCGTCACACTTGCAGCCGCTGGTGCGGACGGGCAACCGAAAAGCTTTCCCAAAAAAAGCGGGAAGCTCGGTTACGGCTATTATCCCCCCGAGCGCAGCGC
>CAYQVE010000328.1:0-2933 GCA_964420785.1 uncultured Enterobacteriaceae bacterium
CATACAAAATATCGCCCCGCTCGATTCGGCGGAGGAAATCGGGCTCGAGTTGCGGCGCTTCTTGGATCAAGCTAAGCGCCGCGAGGCGGCGCTGCCGAGCGCTGCGCTCGTTGCGACGGCTTCGAGATCGCATCGCGCGCGCGAACTGGCAGACTTGCTTGACCGTCTTCCAGTTCAAGAGAGGATTCTCCGTTGATATGATTGTACTCGGTCTTAAAGTGTCGCATCGTAGTTCTCGAAGCGGACTCCAAGGCGCTGGCGTATGAAGTGGACCTTTTTCCCGATCACACAGCTCGGACAACTCGCGCCGACTTGGAACGGGCTTAGTGCCCAGGGCGGCGACCTGCCGTTCTTGCACTCGCGGTTCATGTTGCCCTTGTGCGATGCGTTTGGCGACGGAAACCTGAAAATCGCTCTGTGCGAAAACACGCAAGGCCCGATCGCCATGGGTGTGCTGTCGCGAAGAGGTCTGGCGCAGTGGGAATCGTTTCAACCTTCGCAGTCGCCGCTCGGCGCGTGGGTGATGCGGCCGGATCAGGATTTCGAACGCTTGCTCTCGACGCTTGCAAAAAGCCTCCCGGGCGTAGTTCTGATCATAGGCGTAACGCAACAGGACCCCGGTTGTGTTCCGAGGCCGATGGAATCGGGCTCTCTGCATACGCTCGACTACATCCGGACTGCCCGAGTCCCGGTCACCGGCAGCTTCGACGACTATTGGAGCGCGCGAGGGAAGAATTTACGCCACAATATGAAGCGCCAGCGTGCGAAGCTGGCACAGGACGGCGTCGCGACTCGTTTGGAGATCGTGACGCGCGCCGAGGAAGTCGCCTCGGCCATCGAAGATTATGGTCGCCTAGAGAGCGCGGGGTGGAAGGTCGCCGGCGGTACGGCGATAAGTTCCGACAACGTCCAGGGCCGCTTTTACCGTTCCATGCTTGAGGCGTTTTGCGGTGCTGGGAAAGGACGCATTTACCGCTACCGCTTTGGCGAGCGGGTGGTTGCGGTGGATCTGTGCATCGTGGGCGGCGGCGCGCTTGTAATACTAAAGACCACCTATGATGAATCTATCAAGGCGATCTCTCCCGCGTTCCTGATGCGGCAGGAAGTGTTCGGGAGACTGTTCGAAGAGGGGCAGATAAAGCGGATAGAGTTCTACGGTAGGGTGATGGAATGGCACACGAAGTGGAGTAACGACGTGCGCACGATGTATCACGTCAGCTACTATCGGTGGCCGTTCCTGCCGAAGGTTAGACACATGACGATGAAAATGCGTGTGAAGGGAGACAGTCCGGAGAGTACCGGAACGCCGCAGGAATCGTAGACGATTCCGGCTATTTCGCCCACGATGATGGCACCCGGACGTGCACGCTCCACTGATTGACTAAAGCCTCAACGGAAATAGGAATCTCGCAGTCTGTGGCCGTACTCCTGCACGAATTGATACAGCTGACCGCGGACAAGATGCCGGAAAGGCAGGCACTCGCGTACCGTGACCAAGGCGTGAGCTACGGAGCCCTCGCGGAACGCGTGAATCAGGCCGCCCAAGCAATGCTGGGATTGGGACTCGCGCGTCATGATCGCGTCGCAGTCTATCTCGAGAAGCGTCCGGAAACGGTGGCTGCGATGTTCGGTGCCGCCGCCGCCGGCTGTGTGTTCGTACCGGTCAATCCGGTGCTCAAGGCAACACAGGTGACGCATATCCTGAAAGACTGCAATGTGCGCATTCTGGTTACATCCACCGAGCGCCTGAATCTGCTCGGCGAGTTTTTCAAGGAATGCGAAGACCTCCGTGCGGTGATTCTCGTCGGGTCAGCCGACGATGCGGTGCGACTGCGGGGTGTCAGCATCGTTTCCTGGGAAAACGCCGTAACCGCACGCGCCGGCGCACGGGCACACCGTGTGATCGACACGGACATGACCGCAATCATCTATACCTCCGGCAGTACCGGCAAGCCCAAGGGAGTCGTTCTGTCCCACCGCAACATGGTCACCGGCGCGCGCAGCGTAGCGCAGTATCTCGAAAACCACGCGGGCGATCGTATACTTTCCGCGCTGCCCTTGAGTTTCGACGCCGGCTTGAGCCAGCTCACCACCGCGTTCCACGTCGGCGCTGGCGTGACCCTGATCAACTACCTTCTCCCGCGCGACATCGTCACCGCGGTCGAACGGGGCCGAATCACGGGGCTCACCGCGGTGCCACCGCTTTGGATACAGCTCGCGCAGCTCGAGTGGCCGGATGCCGCGCGAAACAGTTTGCGCTACATCGCCAATACCGGCGGCCGGATGCCGAAAGCGACCCTCGATGCACTCCGGAAGTCTCTGCCAAAAACGCTGGCGTTCCTGATGTATGGCTTGACCGAGTCGTTCCGCTCCACCTACCTGCCCCCTTCGGAGCTTGACCGTCGTCCCGATTCGATCGGCAAGGCGATTCCCAACGCCGAGGTGCTGGTGGTGCGCGAGGATGGCACGCCCTGCGCGCCAGGGGAGCCGGGCGAACTCGTGCATCGCGGTGCGCTGGTCTCGCTCGGCTACTGGAACGATCCGGAGAAGACCGCGGAACGCTTCAAGCCAGCGCCCGGCCAGCCCGAAGGCCTCGTCATGCCGGAGATCGCGGTCTGGTCGGGTGACACGGTGCGGATGGACGAAGAAGGGTTGCTGTATTTACTCAGCCGCCGTGACGAGATGATCAAGACCTCGGGTTATCGCGTGAGCCCCACCGAAGTCGAGGAAGTGATCTACGCGACCGGACTGGTCGGTGAGGCTGCGGCACTCGGCGTTCCGCATCCGGTGCTCGGGCAGGCGATCGTCGTGGTCGCGACGGCGCGCGATGGCGTGCAGCTCGATACCGAAGCGCTCCTCGCGCAATGCCGGCAACACCTGCCCGCGTTCATGGTGCCGGCGCGCGTGACGCTGCGCGAGGGGAGCCTGCCGCG
>CAYQVE010000329.1:0-2928 GCA_964420785.1 uncultured Enterobacteriaceae bacterium
CGCGCGGCCTTCCTTTAGGCTTCGGGCCCTTCTGTCTTACCACTCAAGAACTTAACTCATGCGTGTCACCATCTTTGGCTCCGGCTACGTGGGCCTCGTCACCGGCGCCTGTCTCGCGGATGCCGGCAATCACGTGATCTGCGTGGACGTGGATGCGGCCAAAATCGAGCGATTGAATCGCGGCGAGGTGCCGATTCATGAGCCGGGGCTCGAAGCACTCATCAAGCGCAATGCGGAAGCCGGGCGCATCGAGTTCACGACCGATGCGCCGAAGGCGGTCGAGCACGGGCTGTTTCAGCTCATCGCCGTAGGCACACCCCCCGGCGATGACGGCTCTGCCGACTTAAGTTACGTGCTCGCGGTCGCGCGCACGATCGCGACCCACATGAGTCGCTACTGCATCGTGATCACGAAGTCCACGGTGCCGGTGGGGACTGCGGACAGAGTGCGCGCGGAACTCGAGCGCACGCTCAATGCCCGCGCCGTGACGGTCGAGTTCGATGTGGTCTCGAATCCCGAGTTCCTTAAGGAAGGGGCGGCCATCGCGGATTTCATGAAGCCCGACCGGGTCGTCATCGGCACGGACAATCCGCGCACCACGGAGCTCATGCGGGCGCTCTACGAGCCCTTCACCCGTAACCACGACCGCCTCATCGTGATGGACGTGCGCTCATCCGAGCTCACTAAGTATGCGGCGAACGCCATGCTCGCGACGAAGATCAGCTTCATGAACGAGCTGGCGGCGATCGCTGAGCGGGTCGGCGCCGACATCGAGAAGGTGCGGATCGGCATTGGCTCGGATCCCCGCGTCGGCTACAGCTTCATCTATCCCGGTACTGGCTACGGCGGCTCCTGCCTCCCGAAGGACGTGAAGGCGCTGATCCGCTCGGCCCATGATGTGGGCCACGAGCCGAAGATCCTCGGCGCCGTAGAATCGGTGAACGCGCATCAGAAGGAGGTGCTGTTTCACAAGATGCAGCGGCATTTCGGTAACGCGCTCCAAGGACGCACAGTGGCGCTCTGGGGGCTCTCGTTCAAGCCGAACACCGACGACATGCGCGAGGCCCCCTCTCGCACGCTCATCGACCTTCTTCTCGGGGCGGGCGCCCGGGTGCAGGCTTACGATCCCGTGGCTGCCTCGGAGGCGCAGAGGATCTACGCCGGTAAAGCAGAGTTCACGCTCGCAAAGAACGCCTACGAGGCGGCGCGGGGTGCGGACGCGCTCGCCATCGTCACTGAGTGGCAGGAGTTCCGGAGCCCCGATTTTGAGCGCCTGAAGGAGATCCTCAAGACACCGGTCATCTTCGACGGGCGCAACCTCTATGATCCCGCGATGGTGAGCCGCTTCGGCCTCGCCTACCATGCCATCGGCCGCGGCAAACCGCTGCTGGTGAGCTGAGCGGCCGCTCGCCCTAGGGTCAAGGATGTTCATTCCAGTCATCTTGAGCGGCGGGTTCGGGACGCGCCTCTGGCCGCTGTCGCGCGAGCTCTACCCGAAGCAGCTCCTGGCGCTCACCGGGGCGCACACCATGCTGCAGGAGACGGTGCTGCGCCTCGAGGGCCTTCCCGCCTCGGCCCTGGTCATCGTCTGCAACGAAGCGCATCGCTTCCTCGTGGCAGAGCAGCTGCGCCAGGTTAAGGTCGAGCCGCGCGCCACCCTCCTCGAGCCCTTTGGACGCAACACCGCCCCGGCGATCGCGCTGGCGGCGCACGCGGCGCTCGGGGGGGGCGCTGCGGGGGCAGATGCGCAAGATCCGGTCCTGCTGGTCCTGCCCGCGGATCACGTGATCCGCGACATCCCGGCTTTTCGGCAGGCGGTCCGCACCGCACTCGGTGCGGCCGAGTCCGGACAGCTCGTGACCTTCGGCATCGTCGCGGGGAGCCCGGAGAGCGCTTACGGCTACATCCAGCGCGGTGCCCCGATGGGCGCCGCGTTTCGCATCGCGCGCTTCGTCGAAAAGCCGGATGAGCGGCGCGCGCGGGAGTTCGTTAAGGCGGGGGACTACTACTGGAACAGCGGCATGTTCATGTTCCGCGCGCGGCGCTACCTCGAGGAGCTCGAGCGCTTCGCCCCGGAGATGGCGTGTATCTGCGCGGCGGCATTCCGCAGTGCGAAGGCGGATCTCGACTTCACGCGCATTGATGCCAAGATCTTCGAGGCCTGTCCCGCTGACTCGGTCGACTATGCGGTCATGGAGAAGACCCGGGATGCGGTGGTGGTGCCGCTCGAGGCGGGCTGGAGCGACGTTGGCTCCTGGGCCTCGCTTCACACGGTGAGCGAGACGGATGCGCAGGGAAACGTGGCGCGCGGCGATGTGATCAGCGAGGACACCCGCGGCAGCTACCTGCACTCCGAGAGCCGCCTGGTGGCGGCGGTGGGACTCAAGAACCACGTGGTCATCGAGACCAAGGATGCCGTGCTGGTCGCACCGAAGGATCGCGTGCAGGACGTGAAGAAGCTGGTGGCGCGCTTGAAGGAGCTCAAGCGCCCCGAGCACTCGCTCCATCGCGAGGTGTTCCGCCCCTGGGGGAGCTACGACAGCCTGGAGAACGGGCCGCGCTTCCAGGTGAAGCGTCTCAAGGTGAACCCCGGGGCCACGCTCTCCCTACAGCTGCATCATCACCGCGCCGAGCACTGGGTGGTGGTGGCGGGCACCGCGCGCGTGACGCGAGGCGATGAGGTCTTTCTCCTCGAGGAGAACCAGTCGACCTACATCCCGGTCGGGATGAAGCACCGCATCGAGAACCCGGGTACGGTGCCGCTCGAGATCATCGAGGTGCAGTCGGGGTCGTACTTGGGCGAAGACGATATCGTGCGATTCGAGGATCGCTACGGACGTGAGGGAACCACGGGCTGACCGAGGGCTCTCCTGTTGACGCCCGGATGCTTGTGTAGCATCATGACAGCATCCTATATCGCATCATGAT
>CAYQVE010000330.1:0-2923 GCA_964420785.1 uncultured Enterobacteriaceae bacterium
TGATCCAGCGCGCCGATCCGCACATCGGCCTGCTGCACCGCGCGACCGAGAAGCTCGCGGAGCACAAGACCTATATCCAGGCCTTGCCCTACATGGACCGGCTCGACTACGTGTCGATGCTGTCGAACGAGCACGCCTACTGCCTGGCGGTCGAGCGGCTCCTCGGAGTCGACGTGCCGATACGGGCGCAGTACATCCGCGTGATGTTCGACGAGATCACGCGCATCCTGAACCACCTGCTCTGGCTCGGGGCGCACGGCCTGGACATAGGAGCGATGACGGTGTTCCTGTACTGCTTCCGCGAGCGCGAGGATTTGATGGACTGCTACGAAGCGGTGTCCGGGGCGCGCCTGCACGCCGCCTACTATCGGCCCGGCGGGGTGTACCGGGACCTGCCGGAGACGATGCCGCAGTACCAGGCCTCGATGTACAAGAGCGCCGGAGCGCTAAAGAAGCTGAACGAGAATCGCCAGGGGTCGCTGCTCGATTTCATCGAGGACTTCACCCGCCGCTTCCCGAAATACGTGGACGAGTACGAGACGCTGCTCACCGACAACCGCATCTGGAAGCAGAGGACGGTCAATATCGGCGTCGTGTCGCCGGGGCGGGCGCTCGCGCTCGGCTTCACGGGGCCGATGCTGCGCGGCTCGGGCGTCGAATGGGACCTGAGGAAGAAACAGCCCTACGCGGTCTACGATCGGCTCGAATTCGACATCCCCGTGGGCGTGAACGGCGACTGCTACGACCGGTATCTGGTGCGCGTCGAGGAGATGCGGCAGTCCAACCGCATCATCAGGCAGTGCATCGAGTGGCTTCGGAAAAACCCCGGCCCGGTGATCACCGACAACCACAAGGTGGCGCCGCCTTCACGCGTCGAAATGAAGAGCAACATGGAAGAGCTGATCCACCATTTCAAGCTTTTCACCGAAGGCATCCACGTCCCTCCCGGCGAGGCCTATGCCGCAGTCGAGCATCCGAAGGGGGAATTCGGGATTTACATCCTGTCCGACGGCGCGAACAAGCCCTACCGCATGAAGATCCGCGCGGCGGGCTTTCCGCACCTTGCCGCGCTGAACGAGATGACCCGGGGGCATATGCTCGCGGACGTGGTAGCGATTATCGGTACGCAGGACATCGTATTCGGGGAGATCGACCGATGAGCCTTATCGCTTCCAGGGTCATCAACATCGACGAGCTCAAGCTCGAGCATTTCACCAAGGGCGACAAGTTCGCCAGTGACTCCGTGCGCATCGGTCCGCTCATCGGTGCGAAGGATCTCGGCTACTCCTACGACGTGGTTTCCCCCGGCAAGCGCTCATGCCCCTTCCACTGCCACAGCGGCGAGGAAGAAATGTTCTTCATCGTGAGGGGCACCGGGACGCTGCGCTACGGCAACGAGACGCGCAAAGTCCGCGCCGGCGACTTTATCTGCTGTCCGACCGGCGGCCCGGAGACGGCACACCAGATCGTCAACGATTCCGACGCCGAGCTCGCCTACATCTCGGTAAGCACCATGCGGGACGCGGAAGTCTGCGAGTACCCGGATTCGAAGAAGATCGGCGCCTTCGGCAAGGGCGTGCGCCACATGACTTCGGCTGGCAGCCAGATCGATTATTGGACGGACGAAGCGTAACGATGCTTTCCGCCGAATCGCTCAAGAGGATCGACCTTGCGATCGCCAAGTATCCGCCCGGGCAGAAGCAGTCGGCGGTGATGGCTGCGCTCACCGTCGCCCAGGACGAAAAAGGCCATCTATCGCCGCAAGTCATGGACTTCGTGGCCGGCTACCTCGGCATGGCGCCGATCGCCGTCTACGAGGTGGCGAGCTTCTACGCGATGTACGACCTGAAGCCGGTCGGAAAGCACAAGCTGTGCATCTGCACCAACCTGCCGTGCGCGCTCTCCGGCGCCGAAGACGCCGCCCGGCACCTGAAAAAGAAGCTCGGCATCGACTGGAACGAGACGACCGCGGACGGGCGCTTCACTCTGAAGGAAGGCGAGTGCTTTGGCGCCTGCGGCGACGCGCCGGTGGTGCTGCTCAACAACAAGAAAATGCTCTCGTTCATGACGCCGGAGAAGATCGACCGGTGGCTGGCTGAGGCAAAGTAGTCAAATGCTCGATTACGGCCCTGACGCGATCGTTCTCGCCGGCCTCGACGGAGAAAACTGGAGGCTGGCGGACTACATCGAGCGCGGCGGCTATTCGGCGTTGAAGAAAATCCTCGCCGAGAAGACGCCGCCGGAGGCTCTCGTTGCAGAACTGAAAAAATCCGCGCTGCGCGGGCGCGGCGGGGCGGGTTTTCCGACGGGCCTCAAGTGGAGCTTCATGCCGCGTCAGTTTCCGGGGGCGAAATTCCTGGTGTGCAATTCGGACGAGGGCGAACCGGGGACTTTCAAGGACCGCGACATCCTGCGCTACAACCCCCATATCGTCAACGAAGGCATGGCGATAGCCGCCTACGCGATGGGGGTCGGCACGGGCTACAACTACATTCACGGGGAGATCTGGGACATCTACGAGCGCTGCGAGGAAGCCCTCGCCGAAGCGCGCGCCGCAGGCTTCATCGGGAAGAACATCCTCGGCAGCGATTTCTCGTTCGAGCTCCACAACCACCACGGCTACGGCGCCTACATTTGCGGCGAGGAAACCGCCTTGCTGGAGTCTCTCGAGGGCAAGAAGGGCCTGCCGCGATTCAAGCCGCCGTTTCCCGCGAGCTTCGGGCTGTACGGCAAGCCGACGACCATCAACAACACCGAGACTTTCGCCGCCGTGCCCTGGATCGTCAACCACGGTGCGGACGCGTTCCTCTCGCTCGGGCGGCCGAACAACGGCGGCACGAAGATCTTCTCCGTTACGGGACACGTCGCGCGGCCCGGCAACTACGAAGTGAAGCTCGGCACGCCGTTCGCGAAGCTGCTCGAA
>CAYQVE010000331.1:0-1089 GCA_964420785.1 uncultured Enterobacteriaceae bacterium
CCTTCCGGGCGGCCACGTCGGAGGACCTGGCGCCGCGCCTCGCGCGATTTCACCAGTGGACCCGGTCGAACGAGCTTCCGGCATACGCCGCCCTGTTGCGGAGCGCGAGCCAGCGCGCGGCCAAGGGCATTACCGCGGAGGACGTCGCGTGGGGGCTGGTCAACGTGCGCTTGCGCTACCGCAGGTTCGCGGCAAAAGCGGCCGAAGACGCGGCGCCGGTGCTCGCGACGCTCGCGAGCAAACAGCTCGCGGGGCTCGAGCGCAAGTTCGCCGAAAACAACGAAAAATACGCGAAGGAATTCCTCTGCTCCGATGACGAGGAGCGCCGGCGCAAGCAGCTGACGCGCATGCTCGAGCGCTTTCGCGATTTTGCCGGCGAGCTGACCCCTGACCAGGAGGCAGGCATCGCGCGCTTCGCGCTCGCGCACGAGCGCCACGTCGCCCTGCGCTTCGAGGACCGGCAGCGCTGGCAGCGCGATTTCGTGACCGCGCTCAGGCGGGAGCGCAAGCCCGAGGAGCTCGGCAGGCAGCTCGCCGAGATGTTCGACAGACCGGAGCTGCGCCGCTCCGAGGAGTTCATCCGGGAGGACGCGCGCGGGGAGGGGGATCTGGGACGACTCATCGCGGATTTCGACCGAACGCTCTCCCCGAAGAAGCGCGCGCACGTGGTCCGCCGCCTTTCCGACTACGCCGAGGATTTCGCGGTTCTCGCCGGAAGAAGGAGGGAGGCCGCGTGAGCCGGCGGCGCGCGACTCGGGTTCTTCCCGCCCTGGCGATGCTCGCCGGGCTCGTCTTGAGCCTGGGCGTGGCGGGGGCTGCCGGAGGCGAGCTGAAGCCCTGGACGGGCGGCGCGACGCCTCCCCTCGCGCTGCGCGATCTCCAGGGCAAGGAGCACAAGCTCGCCGACTATCGGGGCAGGGTCGTGGTGCTCAATTTCTGGGCGACCTGGTGCGAGCCCTGCCGCGAGGAGATGCCTTCGATGCAGCGGCTGCAGGACAGGCTCGCCGGAAAATCCTTCGCGATCCTCGCGATCGACTATGGCGAAGGCGCGCCGCGGATCCAGGATTTCCTGAAGAAAGTCCCGGTGCG
>CAYQVE010000331.1:1099-2887 GCA_964420785.1 uncultured Enterobacteriaceae bacterium
TGATGATCAAAGGTACGGCAATCAAGACAGCCCTGCGCTTCACGGTGCTGTTGGATCGGGACACCTCCGCCGCGTCGGCATGGAAGGTGAAGGTGCTGCCCACCACCCTGGTGCTCGATCCCCAGCAGAGAATCCGCTACTCAGTGGTAGGCGATCTGGAATGGGATTCTCAATCCGTTGAAGATACGATTAAAAAGCTTCTTCCCCCAAGCTAAAGGCGCGCGCCGGAGGCAGTTTGGAGCGACTTGTGGTCGGGGACGTTTTCGGAGTAGATTGTCCGCTTTGGGATTTGCCCGTTTTCCCCAGGACCGCATCCCGATGATCATCCAGCAACGCTTGACTTCACGCAGCTCGCGTTCGCTCGCGGTGATGATCGGTTTCGCGCAGCCTGCGGGCTCGCGCGGCACTTGGCGTTCCGACGGTGATATCGACAGCTGCGGCCGCCCTTCCGCGCTCACCTTTCCTTCCGTACCTCCTTCTCCCCAGCTTCTCAGCTCTTTTCGCAGCAACCGACACAGGGCGTTCCACGCGCCGCGCGCGGGGACGCGCAGGCCCCATTGTGAGACGGCGCTTAATCGACAGGAGAACCGACATGGATAGACGTGCGTTTCTGAAAGCCGGTACCTTGGTCCCGGCGGCGGTCGCCCTCCCGAAACTCGCGCTCGCGCAGCAGCTCCCCTTCGATCCGCGCCAGGCGGAGAAATGGCGCAGCTTCGAGGTGACGACCCGGGTCGAGATCGTTTTTCCGGAGGGCGCGACGCGCGTGTGGCTGCCCATCCCTTCGGTCGATTCCGTCTATCAGAAGACCATCGACAACGCATGGTCGGGCAACGCCCAAGTCGCGAAACTGATGCACGACGGCAAGTACGGCGCGGGCATGCTCTACGCCGAGTGGCCCGCCTCCGAGAAGAATCCCGTGGTCGAGCTCTACAGCCGTTTCGCCACACGCGACCGCGCGGTCGATCTTTCGTCGCGCCCCGCATCCGCGCAGAAGCTCGGCGCAGGAGAGCGGGTCTTCTACACCGAAGCGACAGAGCACATGCCTATCGACGGCATCGTCAAGAAGACGGCGCAGGAGATCACGCAGGGCGCGACGTCCGATTACGACAAGGCCAAGGCGATCTACGAATGGATCGTCGACAACACCTACCGCGATCCGAAAACGCGCGGCTGCGGCGTTGGCGACATCAAGACGATGCTCGAGACCGGAAACCTCGGAGGCAAGTGCGCCGACCTGAATGCGCTCTACGTGGGCCTCGCGCGCGCCTCCGGGCTGCCTGCGCGGGACGTGTACGGAGTGCGCGTGGCGAAGTCGCAGTTCGGCTACAGGAGTCTGGGCGCGGGCACGGCGAACATCACGCGAGCGCAACACTGCCGGGCGGAGGTCTATCTCGCCGGATTCGGCTGGGTGCCGGTCGATCCGGCCGACGTGGGGAAAGTTGTGCTCGAGGAGAAGGCGCAGCCGACGACCTTGAGCGACCCGCTGGTGCAGGCGGTGAGGCCCAAGCTCTTCGGCGCGTGGGAGATGAACTGGCTCGCGTTCAACACCGCGAACGACATCGTCCTGCCGAACGCGAAGGATGGCAAGCTCACCTTCTTCATGTACCCGCAGGCCGAGACCGCCGCGGGCCGGGTGGACAGCCTCGACCCGGACAACTTCAAGTACACGATGACGGCGAAGGAGCTGAGCGCCTGATCGCGGCGCTCGGCTCGAGGCCCTCGGCTGCAAGCCGGGGCTTCTTGTTTCCGGGGAAATGCCGGGATAATGCGCCCGTGACGGTCCTGCAT
>CAYQVE010000332.1:0-2871 GCA_964420785.1 uncultured Enterobacteriaceae bacterium
ATGCCCGCCGATCAGCGCACGCGGCCGCGCCGGCAGAGCGTCCGGCTGGCTGATCACCAGCACGATCGAGGTCGCAAACGGAATCGTCACCAGCGGATAGGCCGCCAGCGCTGACGATGCTTCCATGATGTAGATCGCAAGCCCGCAGCCGGTGCCCACGAGGACGGCGGAGAGCAGACGCAGAGGCCCGGCCCGGACAATACGCTCGCGCAGCGCATCCCAATCGAACCGGCCAGTGCTCGGGCGGAAATCCAGACTCATGTCTCGGTCAAAGCAAACGGCGGACCAGCCCACTCGTCTTGCGGGTTCCCTTTGCGAAACTCAATGGGACCAAAGCACAAGGGAGCAGCGCGCAAGGAGCCAAAGCAAAGGGGCGGCAGATGATCTGCCGCCCCTTGGTCGTCGTGGCCGTGGTCTGGCTTACTTGAGGTGCTGCGAGGCAACCAGGTCAGCCGAGAACTTGGCGATGAACGTGTCGCCGCACCACTTGGAGCCGAAGCCGCTCGGATTGATCGGCGAGAAGGAGCCGGTCGCCGACGCCGTGAAGTCGCTGGTGAAGGCGTTGCAGTTCGCCTTGCTCAGGTCCGTGCCCGAGTAGCGCAGGTCGAGGGTGAACACCTTGTAGGTGAAGCCGAGACCGACGTTCCAGGTGTTGTAGTCCTTGTACTTGATGCCGTTCAGGTACGGGCCGAGGCCCGAGACCGGGTCGACAATGCCGGTGCCGTAGAACGAGTCCGAGGTGCCGAGGAACTGACGGCCGAACTCACCCGAAACGTACATGCCGAGGCCCATCGGCAGCAGCGTGCCCGGTGCGCTCCACTTGGCGGTACCCGACACGTAGTGGCCTTCGGCACCCGAGTTCAGGAACGACGGGGTGTAGTAGTAGTTCGCGCCCAACGCCCACTGATCGTTGATGGTGTACAGCACCTTGCCGTAGACCTCGAAGAAGCTGACGTCCTTCTTCATCACGTTGCCGCTCGGGGCGATCGAGTTAACGAGACACTCGGCGCTGAGCGGCTTGCCAGCGGTGTCGAAGGCCGCGCCGTACTGGCAGCGCCCGCCCGGATACAGATAGCCGAACACACCGAAGTCGAAGGCGAAGGCGCCGAACGTCGGGCGGATACCGCCGTAGACGTCGATTTCGGCTGCGGCGCGGTTCGGGAACGAAATGCTCGCGCCGCCGACACCGGCGTACAACTGCAGCGAGTCGTTGATGTTGTAGCGCGGCTCGAAGTAGGCCGACACAGACGGGTTACGGTTCGACTGGGCAACGCCACGGAAGCGATAGTCACTGGAGACCGCAGCACCGAAGGCGAAATCCCACGGCGAGACGACGACCGGAGCCGGCGGAGCCTTGAGCGGCATCTTCATGTCGGCCGCGTAGGCGGAGCCGCCCAGCGCGAGCACTGCCGCGATTGTCAAACCAAACTTCTTCATTGCGATCCCCATTGATCAACTTTGTGCGGCGCGAAGCCCCTAAGCCCCCAAGGCCCAGATAATCTCGCCGCGGAACGACCCTGCGATGGACACAATCTGCGGGCGTTACCTCCGTGCGTGAAGCAAAAAACCCAAGCAGTTGCCGCCTTTTTGAGCATTCAGAGTGCCTGGAAGGGCCCAAAGAACACGTTGTCATCGAGTGTGGCTTCAACGCCACATCCTTCGCGCATTGGGAAGCGCTCCTGAGCGTTATCTGAAACGGAATCAGGGACAACGTGCAGCGCAACAGGGCAGCGATTCGCTGAATCCGCCGGTATTCATTGGCCACCGGTCAAAAGCAAAAGGCCGCGACAGGGTCGCGGCCTCTTGCAGGAACCGGTGTTCACCGCGGCCCGATGATGCGAGCTGCGAACGCTTGCTACGAACGCTGAATGGATCGCTGGCCCTAGTGGGTCTCGTCGCCGGAATCAGAACCAACCATCGGCGGCGGCGACCAGGTGGGGGCTGGCGGCGGAGCCGCCATCGGCGCCAGAGCCGGAGCGGGCTTGGCAGCGGCCGGCTTGCGCGGCGCAGCTTTCTTCTTCGCGGCCTTCTTCGGAGCAGCCTTCTTCGCGGTTTTCTTGGCAGCTTTCTTGGCTACCTTCTTGGCTACCTTCTTGGCAACCTTTTTCGCAGCCTTCCTGGCGCTCTTCTTGGCAGACTTTTTCTTTGCTGACTTCTTCGCGGCCTTCGCGCCCCGTTTCTTCTTGGCGACGACGACCTTTTTCGCCTTCTTGGACTTAGCCTTCTTCGCTTTCGCTTTCTTCGCCTTCTTAGCCATTCACCATCCTCCTGTTGCCGTCGATCCGGACCGGCATCTGCCGTCTCGCGATCGCGCTGTGCCCCTGACGATTCGACGCGCGCCGCGCTTCATCGTCGTGGATGCTGATGCTGGCGCGCTAGCTAATTTCCGCTCAAAGCTCGGCTCTCGATGTTCGGCTTCGGTCCTCCTGTTGCCCAGTCCACAAGCTCGATCGTGTGCACCACCGGGAGCGGCCTGCCCCGCTCATCCGTCGCGCCAGAGATCTGCACCATGCATCCGATATTGCCGGCAGCGATCACATCCGGCTTCAAGGTGGCGATGTTGGAGATCTTCCGCTCGCGCAATCTCTCCGCAATGTCGGGCTGGAGGATGTTGTAAGTGCCTGCCGAGCCACAGCACAAATGACCTTCAGGCACATCTTTCACCACGAAACCACTTTTGAAAAGCAATTCTTTCGGAGCACGCAGAATCTTTTGCCCGTGCTGCAACGAGCAGGCTGCGTGATAAGCGACGACGATGTCGCTGCGTGTCTCAGGAAAGGACAGATCGAGTTCCGCGACATACTCGCTGATGTCCTTTGCAAGCGTCGATACGCGCTCGGCCTTCGCAGCATACGCTGCGTCCTCGCGCAG
>CAYQVE010000333.1:0-2859 GCA_964420785.1 uncultured Enterobacteriaceae bacterium
CCCCGGGCGCTTCTGCTCGATGAGCCGTTTTCGCACCTCGACCAGCGCACACGTGAGGATGTTCGGAGGATTGTTTTCGCCGAGGTTAGACGCCGGCACCTCCCGGCGCTCCTCGTGACGCACGATCCTGCTGACGTGAGTAGCGCAGCGGGTCCCTGTCTGGAACTCAAACCGGGAAATTCAGCTGAGCCATGATCGATGCCCGCGTGCAGGACCTGATCGGCCCCCCGCTGGATCGTGCGGGCCACATTCTGGCGCGGGCCGGCGTCAGTGCGAACGCAGTGACGATGAGCGGCCTGACCGTCAACATCGCGGCAATTGTTGCGATCGCCGACAGGCACCGCGCGACCAGTTTGGCGTTGATCGTTGTCAGCCGCATCCTGGACGGCCTGGACGGCGCTGTGGCACGCGCGAGCGTGCGCACGCACCTTGGCGGATATCTCGACATCGTATCGGATTACGTCTTTTACGCCGGTGTCCCGTTCGGCTTCGCCATTGCTGCGCCCGCATCCAACGCGTTACCGGCCGCTGCGGTGTTGGCGAGTTTCCTGCTCACGGGCTCGAGCTTCCTCGCTTATGCGCTGCTCGCGGCCCAGCGCGGGCTGCAGCCGGAGCCGCAGCGCGCGAAGGCGTTTTTCTACTCGGCCGGCCTCATCGAGGGCTCGGAGACGATAGCGTTTTTTCTCGCGATGGCACTGTGGCCCTCACGGTTTCCGGGGCTGGCGTGGACCTGCGCAGCCTTGTGCGTGTTAACGGCGCTGCAACGTGGCGTGGCCGCATTCCGCAGATTCCGTCGGCCGTAGACGCGCGGCGGCGTGCCAAGCTCCTGCTCACGTTACAAGAAGTCAGGTTGTGCCCGCGGACCGAAAGCCCTGCACGGGGAAGGTCAGCATCGCCGCCAAAGACCCCACGCGGGCCGCTGCAACGCCCCGCAGGCCCACGACGAGGTCCACATCCGGAGCGCGCGCGGAATCGCGGTACGTTCCGAACAGCCGATCCCAGATCGACAGGTTGAAACCGTAGTTGGACTCACGCTCGGCAGGGGTTATGGAGTGATGAATCCGGTGGATCGTCGGGGTGATGGTCAGCCAGCGGACGACGCGCTCGAGCCTGGCAGGAAGCTGGACATTGCCGTGCGTGAACAGCGACGCGCTGCTCAACACGAGCTCGAACAGCGCGGCTGCGCCTGCTGGTGCGCCGAGCGCGATCACTGCCAGGCTCTTCCAACCAAAAGACAGCAGTATTTCAAGAGGATGGAAACGCACCCCGGTCGTGACGTCGAATCCCAGGTCCGCATGGTGTACGGCATGCAACCGCCACAGTACCGGCACGCGGTGCAATAGCCGGTGCTGAAAATAGAGGCACAGGTCGAGGAAAATTACGCTCGCCGCCCAGGCAACGACTGCGGGTACGGATAACAGGTTAAACAGCCCGATGCCGTGGCGCTCCGCGGCATAGGCCGTTGTCGCGAGGCTGGCGGGGGCGACGAGCCGAATGGACAGGTATCCGAGTGCGCCGAGCGCAAGATTCGCCATCCGCCGGCGTCCATTCCTCGGCACGCCATGACGCAGCGTTCCCGAGTGTTCCCACGCCAGCATCGCGCTCAGTACGGCTGCGAACCCCGCGCCGCTCAGCGCCATTTCTGTCACAGCGATCGCCCTATCCCCTTCCGCACGCACCTCAGCCGTTGTCGGCCGCCGGAGATGAGTTGCCCCACTATTGGAGTTGCGCCCTGCCGGATGCGAGAAGGGTACAAGATAGGACAGGAAGGGGATGATTGCCAATGCGCCAGCGTGGGCTCGGGCTGCGTTACGGCGGCTCCTGCCCGAGCGTCTTGCGTGCACAGGCAATACTCGGGAGCCGATCTCGGTCTACTCAGCACGATGCCGTGCGCCGGGATCCTGCGGATATCATGTGCGTTCGCGATTTCCGTCCTTCTCGCGGCGGGCTGGGGATTCGTGGGGTCATGTGCGGCGTTCGACCGCTCGCATGCCGCGCTGGACGTCATTCTTCGAGAGCATGTAGTCCGGGGGCGCGTTGACTATCGTCACCTCGCCCGCGAGCCCAGCCCTCTGCGGTCGTACCTTCAGAGCCTGGCGGCCGTCACGCCTGCCGAGCTCGCGAGTGCATCGCACAACGACCAACTTGCCTTCTGGATCAACGCGTACAACGCTTTCACACTTATGACGATCGCTGAGCACTATCCGCTCAGTCGAGGCTCGTTCGTGGGGCTGGTCTTTCCCGCAAACAGCATCTGGCAGATACCCAACGTGTGGAAGGACATGCGCTGGCGCGCTGCCGGGCGCGCTGTCTCGCTCGACTTGATCGAAAACGAGATCATCCGGCCGCAATTTCGAGAGCCGCGCATACACTTCGCGCTCGTTTGCGCATCGCGCTCGTGTCCGGATCTGCGCTCGGAGGCCTATCGGGGAGATCGACTCGATGAGCAACTCGAGGATCAGACGCGGCGGTTTCTCGCGGACGTCGAGAAAGGAGTGCGCGCCGAGCCCGCTCGGGGAATCCTTCGGCTCTCGAAGATATTCCGGTGGTACCGTCAGGATTTTGAGCTCGCCGGCGGCGCGCAGACAGCGCCGAACGACGCTGGTCGCCCGGGAGTGCTTGCCTTCGTGGCTCACCACAGCACCGATGGACGGCTGAAATCCCTCGCCCGAAAGCCTGAAGTCCTCGTTGCCTATCTTGACTACGACTGGTCACTCAACGAGGGAGTTCCCCGTTGAGCGCCCCGGCCCGTTGCCGCTGCCTGTTGATTGCGGCGCTGGTCGTGCCACCCGCCGGACTCGTGCAGCAGCCTTGGTTCGCACAGCAGGACGTTCGTGAGAGGCTCTTGGCACGCGAGAT
>CAYQVE010000334.1:0-2859 GCA_964420785.1 uncultured Enterobacteriaceae bacterium
GCCGAGAAGCTTCGGCGTCAACCCCAGGGAGTCGGTGGCAGCGAAAAGCGCCTGCGTGCCCACGCCGGTTTGGAAGATCGCGGCTTTCGGCGGGCGCGTCTCCAGCTCGCCGATCAGCCTGGCGATCCCTGCGTGGTCGATATCGGGAACTTCGGCGAGCGCCGGGGCGAGGACCGGCCGTCCCCCGTGCTTCTCGACGAGGTCGGCGAGCTGACGGCCCAGCCGACTCTCGAGTATCGCGACCGTCTTGCCCTTCAGTAGTAGCGCGCCAGCATGATGACTGCGAAGATCACCGCCGCTGCCGAAGTGCAGGTGATGATCCAGCCGGCGGGCCTGGGGTGGGCCTCGACAAGTGCGTCCAGGTTCATGTGCATGTCGTCCCAGCTTCGAGTCACGCGGCGGGGCGACACCCATTTGTTTGCGAACCTTTCGAGCAGGCTCTCCGCGTTCGGATAGAAGAGCAGCATCGCGCCCACCACCACGCCCAGCGCGCCGCCGGCGATCAGAACCCACTTTGCGCTTTCCACGGCGATGGCGACGACGCCAGCGAAACGCTTTGCAGCGAACGCCGCGCCGACGGCGGTCGCGTCGAGCCCCAAGAAAAGCCCGAAAATCGAGATGAGCCCGCCGAGGACGAAGCCTCCGGCGAGCCAGCGGTGATGCTGGTGCGTGGCCCGTTCCGTATCGACTGGGACCTCGACCGGCCTGAGGACGTGGCGGGTGGACACCCAGCGGTTCAGCAGATGGAAGTACCCGACGATCCTCGGGCTGGCAGCGATGAGCCCGACTCCCACCGCGAAGCCTGAAACGGCGACGACGAGAAACAACACGATCAAGAACTGGACGAGCAGCTGCCACGTCAAATTGCTGTATGTACCCATGTCTCCTCCGATTCTGAACCGGTTGGCCGCCGACCCGCGGGCCCCTGATCGAGCCGTCCCCCGGGAAACTCCGCCAAAGTAGCCGAGCTTGCCGGACGGCGTCAACTCCGGGCAAACCGGCGATCCGCATGCCGATCGGCGGTCGCGCTCGCGCGGAGCGCTACAGGCGCTACGGGATCTGCGGCATGCCGAGCCCCAGAATTCCTACCGTTTCGATGGACTTCATCTAATCCGCCTTGATTTTCGCGTCGCGGATCACTTTTCCCCACTTCTCGAAATCGTCCTTGACGAGCTTGGCGAATTGCTCGGGCGTGCCCGTGTTCGGCACCAGGCCCTGGCTCGCGAGCTGTTCCCGCATTTCGGGCAGTGCGACGATCGCGCGGATCTCCGAGTTGTATTTCGCTACGAGGTGAGCGGGCATTCCCGGGGGCGCCCACACGCCGATCCACAGGTCCACGTCGTAGCCGGTCACGCCCTGCTCGTGCAGCGATGGAATCTCCGGAAACAAGGGATGGCGCTCCTTCAGGCTCTCGCCGAGCACCTTGATCTGGCCCGCCTTGATCTTCGGAAGCGCAACGTGGACCGGGAGGAACATGGTGGGGATGACGCCCGCAATCAGGTCGTTCTCAGCGGGCGCCGAACCCTTGTAGGGCACGTGCACGATGTCCAGGCCCGCCTGCAGCTTGAGCAACTCCATGCAGAAGTGATGGTGCGTGCCGTTTCCCGGAGAGCCGTAGTTGAGCTTGCCGGGCTGCGACTTCACCCAGGCGATGAACTCCCGCGCCGTGCTCACGGGCACCGCCTTGTGCACGACGAGCGCGAGGCTCGTCGAGCCGACGTTCGTGATTGCGGAGAGATCCTTCACCACGTCATAGGAGATCTTCGGATAGAGATGCGGCGCGGTGACGATCGACGCCGGTCCGACCATGAGCGTGTGGCCGTCGGGCGCCGACTTCACCACGATCTCGGTGCCTATCGTGCCCGAAGCACCGGGCTTGTTCTCGACGAAGAACGGCTGGTCCCAGCGCGCCTGCAGCCTGGGCGCGAGCAGGCGCGCGACGATGTCCGGTCCGGCCGCGGGCGTGAACGGAACGACGATCCGCACCGGACGCTTGGAGAGCCCTTGCGCGAGCGCGAACGGCGAGACGGCTGCCGCGGCCAGCGCGCAGAGCATTCGGCGGCGGGATTGTGCGAGCTTTCGGGACATGCGGTCTCTCTCCTCGGGTAGAAGCGAGGATTATAGGGGCGACCGGCTCACGACGCGCCCCGGCAACACCGCACGATCTGGGAGAGGAACCGTCGCCGCGATCCCTGGTCGGTACTACAACTTCCCCGCCGGGGCGAGACGGTCGGAACGTCGCTAGTGGAGCGTCCTCGCGAAAGTGCGCCCGCGCAACAGCTCCAGGGCCTCGGGCCGCTCGGACACGATTTCGGCGACGGCCTCGGTGATCAGCTTGTAGGCCTCGTCGTATTCCGACTCGCTCACCGGAGTGGAAAAACCGAGCTCGGTGACGAAAAGTTCGTCCCGCAGGCCGGAGGCATCGATGTAGTCGGGCAAGCCGGTCCGGTCCTGGAGCGAAAAACCGCAAAGATCGGGGAAGCTGCCGAACACCGCCCAGATGCGGGCCGAAAGTTCCGCTTCGACGCGGCTGAGCTGCGAATTCAGGTTCACGATCTGTCGCACTTTCGTGGTCTCGCCTGACTGTTTTCTGCTCCGTTCCATTAACTAGGCTACCGTCGCCCGCCACCGGGCCAATCGGGCAAAACCCGGTAAGGCTTTCCAAAAACCTGAGTCGAATTCCGAGCCCCTGACTTGTTCTAACGCAATTTCCGCGCCGGGGATGACCGCTCCTTCGGGGATCGCGATCGCGCTAAGTGCATGCCGGCTCAGCGTATTCCCGAAAGTCGGGTCAAAGAGCGTGACAAATTCACGGTCTCGGCTGGAGCGACCGCAGCGACCGGCTGGCTCAAGCCCGAA
>CAYQVE010000335.1:0-2851 GCA_964420785.1 uncultured Enterobacteriaceae bacterium
CCAACCTCCCGCCGGGGTTAGACTCTAAACCCAATCGCTACTCAAAAGCGGGGGGGCGTCGCCCTAGTTTGGTCTGACGTTCTGATTCAGACGAAAAAGATTCGTGGGATCGTACTTTTTCTTGATCCGCACTAGTCGCCTGTAATTCGTGCCATAAGCGGCCTTGACACGCGCCTCACCCTCGCTGCCAAGGTAGTTCACATATACCGCTCCCGAGGAAAAGGGCTGCATCGCGGTCCACAGGTCGTCCGCCCACTTCTTGTGCTTCTCCGACTCGGCTGGGTCGACCCACATAGGCATGATCACGAGGTCGTAAGGCGAAGTGCGATCCGCGAACGCGGTCGCATTCTTGCGAACCCGGCGTACGGCACCGCCGAGTTGCTCGATGAGTATGCTCGAGTAAGGCGAGGCGACACGCCGGAAGCCATCCACCAGCCGGTCAATCGCAGCGTCGCTGAGCTCTCTGAGTAAGTTCGATTTCCAGTAGTTGCAACGGCCGCGGGGAAAGCTGCCATCGACCAACGACTGCGACTGGACGTACGGCATCGGCTTAATCAAGTCGGCCGCTGGCGGGCCGAACTCCCGGAGGGGCCGCAGCAGCTTTTCCCCCGCCGGGATCCGACCGACATAGCAGGCGAGGATGGCGAGCATCGGCTGGCCGTCCGGTGTGGTCAGCAAGGCAGCCCAGGCACTCATCTCAGCAGGCGCGTTGCGGTTGTATTCGCGATAGAACCGCAAAGCGTCCCCCGCTTTGTCGAGGGGATGTAGGACCATGCCAGCCAGAACCTCCGGACCGACCGAGTGGAGTCGGAACTCGAATGAGGTAACCACTCCGAAATTCGACTGCGTTCCGCGCACCGCGAAGAACAGATCGGGGTTCTTCCTCGAGCTTGCCTGGCGCAGCTCGCCGTCCGCCGTGACCACATCAACCGACACCAGGTTGTCCAGCGCCAGCCCATACTTACGCATCAGCCAGCCGTAACCTCCACCGAGCGTCACTCCGGCGATTCCTGTTTCCGAGCAGATGCCTCCCGTGGTGGCGAGGCCGAAAGCCTGTGCTTCGCGATCAAACTCACCCCATGTCACGCCCGGCTCAACGCGCGCGGTCTTGCGCGGCGGGTCGACGCGGATGCCTTTCATGCGCGACAGATCAATCACCAGGCCGCCGTCGCACACGGCGTTCCCAGCGACGTTGTGACCCCCGCCCCGCACTGCGATGCAAAATTCGCGTTCGCGGGCGAAATTGACGCAGCGGATCACGTCCACTGCCGCGGCGCAGCGGGCGATCAGTGCCGGACGCCGGTTGATAAGGGCGTTCCAGACCTTGCGAGCACTGTCATAACCTGCCTCACCGGGTGCGAGCAATTCACCGCGTAATGTGGCTTTGAGTTTCTGGATTGCTTCCTGGTCGGCCATAAAACCCCCTGCTGCAGAAGCACGGCGGCAACATTGAGGTTTCGGATTCGGAGTGAAAGCCTGCTGCGAAGGCGCAGTTCCGGAGTGCAAGTGTACGCTGTCTGAAGTCCGATCGGCCTGTCCCACTGACGCCCGACGAGTACGATCGGGGCCCCGTACAAGCCGCGGGTCTCGGCGGCAGGCACGTCGAGCGCATTGCGGCGCCGCAGCGTGCGAATTCCACTGACCGTTGTAGCGGCGCGCAGGCGCCATCCTGAGATTGATCTTCTGCGGATCACTGGACAGCCACGCAGGGGTGTTCCTCCCTCGCGAGCGTCGGCTATCGGGAGATCACACGCAGGGCGCGATCGACCGAAGTTGGCCCGGGAGCGGCCTCTCTTCAAGCGCTTTGACCTGGCACCGACAGCTACTTCGTTGAGCACCACGTAGCGCTCTCGAGACTACGAACCACTTGATGCCTGCGGGAGGGCGCAAATCCCGTCCGTTGCTTTGCATCGCCTGCATCACTCGTGCGCGAACCATCTATAGTGCGCGCGCAAGATCGAGTCGATTGACGACTCTAAAAATACTTGATGAAAGTGATATTTACGCTTGATAAATAAAGAAAATCTGGTGCCCGGGAGAGGACTCGAACTTGAGGTATTTCCTCAATAGATTCGCGGTGTTATGAAATCGCGCGAGTTTGTTACCCGCTAAATTACCCGCTGACTAAGACCTGCTTAAATGCAGCCTTTTGCCGGAAGCGTAGCGGGTGAGAACAACCCGTCTAGGCTACAAGGAAACAGCGACCGGGGATTCGACAGTCGGTGCAGCCTTCGCGCTTCACGCTGCGCGGAGCCCCCAACTCGATGAGCTGCGCCGGCGGGTTAATGTGCGAAGCGGCATTGCAGTGTCGCGGATGCGGCAGAATCGTGAACCTGACTTGGCACATCAGGAGGGAACATGACGACGTCGCTGCTCGCACTCGGCTCGCTGATGGACCCACTGCGAGGCTTTGTCGCAGTGGGCCGCCGCATGAGTATCAGTGCTGCCGCACGCGAGCTGTGCCTGTCGCAATCTGCGCTCAGCCGGCAGGTTCGCGCCCTTGAGGAGCGACTGCAAGTCAGGCTTTTCGTGCGTGGGCACCGCTCGATTACCTTCACCAAGGAGGGCGAACGACTGTTCCGCATCAGCAATTCGGCGCTGGAACAGCTGCAGTACGCGTTTGGCACATTGCGCGCCGCTGTCGTGTTGCCTCACGTAATTTTGTTACCGGATGCCTCACGAGCGATGTTACCGGCAGCCGCACTTTGGTTCCCGCTTCAGGTATCACCCGCAAGCGGTAGGCCAGTCTGCCGCCGCAGGCGGCAGAAGACCTTCCATTGAAGAAGCAGAGGCGCTACCCGAGGGTCGCGGTGACATTTGCAGTCACATGCCGCATGTCGCAGATCATCCG
>CAYQVE010000336.1:0-2841 GCA_964420785.1 uncultured Enterobacteriaceae bacterium
TGCAGGACAATCTGGTGAAGGGCGCCTCAGGCCAGGCGATCCAGAATATGAATGCCATGGTCGGCCTGCCCGAGACGACGAGCCTCGAGCAGGAGCCACTGTTCCCGTAAGCTCCTCGCGGCGGGGTCGCCGGATTTCAAAACATGCGTGAGCCTGATAGGCTGCGCCGGCAGAGAAACCGGCGCAGTCGGTGGGCAGCGAGCTAGAGATCAGCGTCCTCGGCGAACTCAAAGTGACGCGGCGAGGCGAAAGCGTCCCGTTACCGCGCTCCAAGAAGACACGCGCGCTTCTCGCCTACTTGGCGGTGGTGGGACGGGCGCAGCGCCGCGAGCATCTCTGCGAAATGCTGTGGGATGTTCCGGACGATCCGCGCGCATCGCTGCGCTGGAGTCTCTACAAGATCCGGCAGGTCACGAACGGCGACGGGCAAGAGCGCTTGGTCTCCGACCACAATCGGGTCCTCCTCGACCCGCAGCGAGTCGCGCTCGATTTCAAGCAGGTGACTCGGCTCTCTTCGATCGACCTCGAGTCGATGTCGGATGGCGCGCTCGAGGTTCTGGCGCGGACTGTGGGTGGAGATTTTCTTGAGGATCTCTCCCTGCCGCGTTGCCCGAAATTCCAGGCGTGGCGCATTTACCACGCTGCGGCCGTCGCGCGGCTGCGCGAGCAAATTTTTCACGTTCTCTCGAAACGCAGGCAAGACGCCGAGCCGCGCATCCCTCATCATTCGCTGGACAAAAGCGTAGCCTGCGAACTCGACCGCTTCGTCGGGGCACGGCCGGCGGAGAGCCTCTCGTCGGGGGCGGCAAAAGCGCAAGTGATCAGGTTTTGCCGAGCCGAAGACGGCGTGCGCATCGCGTATGCGACCTGCGGCCAAGGCCCGCCGCTGGTTCGCGCGGCGCATTGGATGTCCCACCTTCAGTATGACTGGCAGAGTCCCGTCTGGCGCCACTGGATCGATGCGCTTTCGGAGACCACGACCCTGGTTCGGTATGACGAGCGTGGGAACGGGCTTTCCGACTGGGACGTGCCGGAAATATCGTTCGACGCGATGCTGGCGGATTTGGAATGTGTCATCGACGCTGCGGGCCTGGATCGCTTCACGCTCCTCGGTGTATCCCAGAGCTGCGCGGTGTCCGTTGCCTATGCGGTGCGGAATCCCCAACGCGTTCGTAAGCTCGTTCTTTACGGCGGCTTCGTGAAGGGCTGGCGCAAGCGGGGTGACCCTCACGAGATCGCCACGCATGAGGCGATGACGACGCTCATTCGCGAAGGCTGGGGCAAGGACAATCCGGCGTTTCGCCAGCTCTTCACGGAGATGTTCATCCCGAGCGCGACACGCGAGCAGATGGATTGGTTCAATGACCTCCAGCGCAACACTGTGGCGCCGGCGAACGCCGTGCGCTTGCTGATGGCCTTTGGGCAGATCGACGTGACCGCGCATCTGCCGCAGGTCGCCGTGCCCACGCTGGTTCTGCACGCTCGCCACGACGCGGCCGTTCCTTTCGCCTCCGGGCGGGAGTTCGCGACGGCAATTCCGCATGCCCGCTTTGTGGAACTGGAAAGCGCGAATCACATTCTCCTGCGCGATGAGCCCGCGTTCCGGAGATTCCTCGAGGAGGTCACGGCGTTCGTCGCGGAGGAGACGGGGGCTACGGAGCGGGTCCGGCAATCGCAACGGACCTGAATTTCTACGTTTCCTCCAACGCCGCTTCTTACGCGCATCGGTCACCATGGCGCTGCGTCGAAGCTAGGGAGGTGCGGCGATGAAGGTACACGATGTCGTCGGCGGAGCGGGCTTGCACCTGCATGTGCGCGAGTGGGGCAAGGACGCGGCGCCACCGATCTTGTTCATCCATGGCTGGTCCCAAAACCACCTCTGCTGGACCAAGCAGTTCGGCAGCGACTTGCAAGAACGATTTCGCCTCGTCGCTCTTGACCTACGCGGTCACGGAATGTCGGACGCTCCGCTGGACGCAGCCCAATACACCGACGGCGACACATGGGCCGAGGACATTGCGGCCGTGATCGACCGCCTGGCGCTAAGGCGTCCGATCCTGGTCGGCTGGTCTTACGGCGGCTTCATCATCTCGGATTACATCCGCCGATACGGGCAGAGCAGCATCGCGGGAATCAACTTCGTCGGTGCTGCGGTGGTCCTCGGCAGCAAGGCGTTCGGACCGCTGATCGGACCGGGTTTCCTCAAGCACGCGCCCGGGGCGTTCGAGGCGGATCTGCCGACGAACATTGCCGCGATGCGCAGCTTTCTCCACGACTGCTTCGCTAAATCCGTGGCACCCGAGGTATTCGAGACCACACTCGCCTTCAACATGGTGGTGCCAGCCAAGGTGCGAGCGTTTCTTGCCCAACGCGAATTGGATTTCGCGCCGACGCTGGCGGGGATCTCGCGGCCGGTGCTGGTGACGCACGGGCGACGCGACACCGTCGTACTACCGGCGATGGGCGAGTACATCCTCGCGCATTGCAGCAGCGCCGCCGTCTCCTGGTACGACGGCGTCGGCCATGCGCCATTCATCGAGGAGCCGGAGCGCTACAATCGCGAGCTAGCGCAGTTTGCGAGCCGCGCGGCCGCCTGACCGCGCGGCCCGCCGCACTCTTACTTCTACTTCGCGCCCGTGAAGTCGCGCGCCATCTTCAGCACGGCGCGATCGCCGTCGCCCTGCGCCGCGAGCTCAAGCAGGCGCTTGTAGTACTGCTGCGCCTTCTCTTTTTCGCCGGCGAGCTCGGCCGCCCGCGCGGCACCCGCATAGCCGCGAAAACGGTTCGGCTCGACGTGCATCGAATGCTCGTAGGCCGCCAGCGCTTCTTTGGGCTTGCCCG
>CAYQVE010000337.1:0-2826 GCA_964420785.1 uncultured Enterobacteriaceae bacterium
GCGGGATCGACAGCTCGACTGTCACGGGCATGTTGTCGCGCGTCGGTGCGCACGGCTCGGGCGCCTCCGCACCGCCCGCTTACTCGATGGGATTTGAAGCACAGGGCTACGACGAGGCGCACTACGCGCAAATCGCCGCGCGCCACTTTGGTGCGCCGCTGCGCCAGTTCTACGTGACCCCGGGCGACGTTCACTCCGAGCTCATGAACGTCGCGGCAATGTACGATGAGCCGTTCGGGAATTCTTCCGCCATCCCGACGCTCGTCTGTGCCCGGCGCGCGAAGTCGGATGGCATCGAGTTGATGCTCGGCGGCGACGGAGGTGATGAGCTCTTCGGCGGCAACGTTCGTTACGCGAAGCAGAAGACCTTCGAGCTCTATCACGGGTTGCCGGCGTGGTCGCGCACCGCGCTGATCGAGCCACTGCTGCTCGGCACCGGCTGGCCCAGCGGGTTGCCGCTCGTGGCCAAGCTGGCGAGCTACGTCGCGCAGGCGCGCATGCCGATGCCGGAGCGCACCGACAGCTACAACTTTCTGGTACGTACGCCGCCGGCATCCATCTTCGAGCCGTCCTTCCTGTCCGCAATCGATCCCGGCAGGCCGTTCGAGCTCCTGCGTGAGCGCTACGCCGCGGCCCGGTCCGCCGCGCTGGTGGATCGGATGCTGTATCTCGATTGGAAGTTCACGCTGGCGGACAACGATTTGCGCAAGGTCGGCCGCATGTGCGAGCTGGCAGGCGTGGACGTGCGCTATCCGTGGCTGGACGACGAGGTAGTTGAGCTGTCGGTGACTGTGCCCGCGCACTGGAAAGTGCACGGGCGTACATTGCGGTACTTCGTCAAGCGCGCACTGGACGGCTTCTTGCCCAGGACGATCATCACCAAGAGCAAGCATGGCTTCGGCCTGCCGTTCGGCGAATGGCTGAAGAATTCGCCGGTGCTGCGCGATCAGGTCGACGCTCTCCTGACATCCCTCAAGCGGCGCTCGATCGTGCGGCCGGCGTTCATAGACGATTTGACGCTGCAGCATCGCCTGGGACACGCGTCCTACTACGGCACGATGGTCTGGGTGCTGGTGATGCTCGAGGCCTGGATGCAGGCTCAGCGGCGCGCGCTTTAGCGCCTGGTCGAACGAGGCGTGCGCACCTCACACGATCATCGAGCGCCTCAGGAATCCATCGAAGGGCGCGATGATGTGGTTGAGGAGCGGCACCCGGCGCAGACGCTGTGCGGCGTGTAACAGAGGCTGCCGGCGTGATGAGCGCCTGAGAGCTCGCGAAATGGCTTTGGCAAGAGCCTTGCGGCCGCGCCGCCGAGCCTCATCACGCATTTCGAGATAATAGAGTTGCAGGGAACCTTGAGCCGTGTAAGGGCAGTGAACGCGGGCCACGCGGTCCAAATCGAGTCGTGCGTGAGCAAAGGTGCTCGCCTTATCGAGCACTCCGCACAGTTCGAGAGCGATCATCGTTCGCAAGCACTTCTCGCAGGCACCACAATTCGAGTCGGACTTCGACTGCCAACACACCCGTAGCGCCGACAATGCCACGGGAGACGTGGCTACGAGCGCCACCTTCTGAAATCGGCTGAACGCAGCACCGTCGTGGATGACGCGCAGGGTCGACGAAGAGAAGAAATGGTCCACCGTTGCGTGCGACCCCCAGGGGCCCGTTTCCCGGTAGCCATCGGTCGATGGGATGAGGATCCGTCGATAGACACCCTCGAGCAACAGGGCGACTGCGGCCATCGCGCTTCCGTGGCCGATCGTACCCCAGGGTAAGCGGCCAAAACGCGTTTCCCGAATGTTCGTGGAGAACGTCACCGGCCGCTTGCCCAGGCTTGCGGCGATCGAGGCGAGGTTCGCACTGACCCGCTCGAAGGCCGCGCTATCGCTGAGCGGAATATCAAATCCCCAGCCGACCAGCAGGTCATCCACCTGAATCGGATCCGCGGCATCGGCATGCCTCAATACCGTGAAAAACGAGTCGACACCACCGGAGAAGAACTGCGCACTGCGTGACGGCGCACCCGCTTGCGCGACAGCGGCAACAGGCCCACCCTCAATGGGGACAACACTCATGGCCGGGAACCAGTACCGCCACCACTCCATCAGCTCACGAGTACCCTCGAGCAACACAGAGTCGATTGGAGCGTCGATGTGCAGCGCTTCGCCAAGCGTGCTGGCCAGCGGCAAGGTCGCCGCCAGCCATGCGTTGCCGGAGGCTGCGAGGCGCTCACTCAGGCCCTTGGGCACCTCAAACCACAAGGTCTCGCTCTCACCCGGCCGGTCGTCATAGCGGAGATCGGCGGACAGGCGCACGCAGCCTGGAGAGGATGGCGGGGCGTCGGAATGGATATTGGTGACCAGCACAGGCGGCACCGCAATCAATCAGCCTCGCACGCCATTCCAGAGCGCAAGACCAAGCAACATCTTCATGCCTGAAGTGGTCCCGATCGGCCCGTCCGCGCTGAGGTCCTTCTCCGGCGGAGGCAGGTGGGCGTCGACGATCTCCCGCAACAGTACGGAGGGGATTTGTGTCCGGTACGGCTCAGCCAGCGCGCGCACGGCACGCCACCCGGGTGAGCTCATATCAAACAGGCGCCGGTAATACAGGCGCTCGCGCCGCCGCAGGGTCCCGGGCATCATGAGCGCGAGATGCCGACAACGCTCTCTGACCGCATGGCGGATTTCATGGCGGAGTTTCGGTCGCAGCGGCCGCATGTCGTGCGAATTGCGATCGAGGGGCTGCTCGGCCAGTTTGGGAAACCATGTCACCAGTAACGCTGTTTGCGCGCGGCGGTCTGCCAGGCTGCTGCCCGGCATGGCGGCC
>CAYQVE010000338.1:0-2811 GCA_964420785.1 uncultured Enterobacteriaceae bacterium
CGGCCGAGAAGCTGGGGCTCAACTCCCTCGCCGTGGTCGTGGCGCACAGCACGCACTCGCAGGAGCCGCAGTGGTTCACCACGGCGCCGGTGGGCGCGATCAAGAAGCTCTACGACGCCACCGGCTGGAGCCCATCCAAGGTCGACTTGTACGAGATCAACGAGGCGTTCGCGGTGGTGACGATGGCGGCGATGAAGGAGCATGGCCTGCCGCACGACAAGGTGAACGTGCACGGCGGCGCCTGCGCGCTCGGGCACCCGATCGGCGCCTCGGGCGCGCGCATCCTCGTCACGCTGATCGGCGCGCTCAAGAAAACCGGAGGCAGGCGCGGGATCGCGAGCCTGTGCATCGGCGGAGGCGAGGCGACCGCCATGGCGATCGAGGTCGCCGCGTGATGCCGAACCCGGTCGAGTTCTATTTCGATTTTTCCTCGCCTTACGGCTATATCGCCAGCGAAAAGATCGAAGCGCTCGCGATGAAGCATGGACGCGAGGTGACCTGGAGGCCGTTCCTGCTCGGAGTCGCGTTCAAGACGACGGGCGGCGTGCCGGTGCCCACCATACCGCTAAAGGGCGCCTATCACTTACGCGACATAGTCCGAACGACCAAGTATCACGGCGTTCCCTATCGCCATCCCACGGTTTTCCCCATTTCCTCGGTTTCCCCTTGCCGCGCTTTCTACTGGCTGGACACAAAGGAACCCAGGCGCGCGAAGGACCTCGCCAAGGCGCTCTACCGTGCTTATTTCGTCGACGACGTGGACATTTCGGGCGCCGACAACACGGTCGCCGTGTGCGCGAAGTTCGGCCTGAAAGCGGACGAAGTCCGGGCGGGCATGAGCGATCAGGCGATCAAGGACCGCACCAGGATGGAAGTGGACAAGGCGATCGCGCGCGGCGCGTTCGGTTCGCCCTTCATCGTCGTCGATGGTGAATCCTTTTGGGGCTCGGACAGGCTGGACCAGGTAGACAAATGGCTTGCCACCGGCGGCTGGTGAAATGCCCGTCATCAAGAGCAGGCTGAACCCGCGCTCGGAGGAGTTCCAGGCGAACGCCCGTGAGATGGCGGGGCTCGTCGCCGACCTGCGCGCGAAGGTCGAGCGCGCCGCGCGGGGTGGTGACGAATCGGCGCGCGCCAAGCACCTGGACCGCGGGAAACTGCTGCCGCGCGAGCGCTTGCGCCTGCTGCTCGACCCGGGGTCCCCCTTCCTCGAACTCTCCCAGCTTGCCGCGTTCGGCGTGTACGAGGACGAAGCGCCGGGCGCCGGCATCATCACCGGAATCGGCCGCGTCTCGGGTAGGGAGTGCGTGGCGGTCGTGAACGACGCCACGGTCAAGGGCGGGACCTACTACCCCATCACGGTGAAGAAACATCTGCGCGCGCAGGAGATCGCCCTGCAGAACCGGCTTCCCTGCCTCTACCTCGTCGACTCGGGCGGTGCGTTCCTGCCGGAGCAGGACAAAGTCTTTCCCGACCGCGAGCACTTCGGCCGCATCTTCTACAACCAGGCGGTCATGTCGGCTGCCGGCATCCCGCAGATCGCCGCGGTGATGGGCTCGTGCACCGCGGGCGGCGCTTACGTCCCCGCGATGTCCGACGAATCCATCATCGTCAAAGGACAGGGAACGATTTTTCTCGGCGGGCCGCCGCTCGTGAAGGCGGCGACCGGCGAAATCGTCTCCCCGGAAGAGCTCGGTGGCGCGGAGGTGCACGCACGGCAATCGGGCGTCGCAGACCACTATGCGCAAAACGACGTCCACGCGCTCGCGATCGCACGCGCTATCATCGCCAACCTCCGCAACGCGAAAAACCCGAGCCTCGCTCCGCGCGAGCCGGCCGAGCCGCTCTACCCCGCCGAAGAATTGCACGGGGTCGTCCCCGAGGACAAGCGCAAACCCTACGATGTGCGCGAGGTGGTAGCGCGCATCGTCGACGCAAGCGAGCTCGACGAGTTCAAGGCGGATTACGGCACCACGCTGGTGACCGGGTTCGCGCGCATCTGGGGTTACCCGATCGGCATCGTCGCGAGCAACGGGATCCTGTTTTCCGAATCGGCGCTGAAAGGCGCGCATTTCATCGAACTGTGCAGCCAGCGCGGGATTCCCCTCCTCTTCCTCCAGAACATCACGGGCTTCATGGTGGGGAAAAAGTACGAAGCGGGCGGCATCGCCAAGGACGGCGCAAAGATGGTGACCGCGGTCGCCTGCAGCCGGGTGCCGAAATTCACCGTCATCATCGGCGGTTCGTTCGGCGCGGGCAATTACGGCATGTGCGGCCGCGCCTTCGGACCGCGCTTCCTCTGGATGTGGCCGAACGCCCGCATCTCGGTAATGGGCGGGCAGCAGGCAGCCTCCGTTCTCGCCACGGTGAAGCGCGACGGGATCGAGGCGAAGGGAGGCGCCTGGAGCAAAGCGGAGGAGGAGGAGTTCGAGCGTCCCATCCTCGACCAATACGAGCGGCAGGGACATCCCTACTACGCTACCGCCCGGCTCTGGGACGACGGAGTGATCGCGCCCGAGGAGACGCGCCGCACCCTGGCGCTTGCGATTTCGGCGTCCCTCAACGCCCCGGTCGAGGAGACTCGGTTCGGCGTATTTCGAATGTAGAGGAACTCCCATGTCCATTCACCGGGCGAGGACCGAGTGGCAAAGGAACGGCATGCCGTTCGAGCCCGCCAAGTACAGCCGCGCGCACCGCATTGAATTCGAGTCTTTGGAGCTCGCCGGAAACGCTGCGAAGGAGAATATTCCGCCAGGTGCACCGCATGCGCCGGGCGCCGATCCGGAGCAGCTTTTCGTTGCCTCGCTTTCG
>CAYQVE010000339.1:0-2809 GCA_964420785.1 uncultured Enterobacteriaceae bacterium
GCAGCGCCGCGGCGAACGCGTAGAGCAGGATGCCGCCCATCATGTTCGGATCGAGGTACACGATGGGCGCGATCATCATGCCGGCGACCGCGCCGACTGCGGCCGCGAGCCCCCACCCGAGGGCGAGCATCCAGCCCACGCGAATGCCCACCAGCCGGCTCGATTCCGGGTTCTGCGCCACGGCGCGCATTGCGAGCCCCAGCGGGGTGAAACGGAAGAAGACATAGAGCAGCACCAGCACCACCAACGTGACGCCGATTGCGCCGAGCTCGTGCGAGGAAACGTAGGTATTGCCGAACAAAGGCTCCTTGGGGAACGGGCTCGGGAAGGTTTTGATCGTGTAGCTGTATATCCAGCCGGTCGCGCTGTTGAGGATCACAAGCAGCGCGATGAAAATGACCACGATCGCGAGCACCGGCGCGTCCTCGACCGGGCGGATCACGACCCGCTCGATCACCACGCCGAGCGCGAACGCGAACAGCACGGTGAGCAGGAAGGCCGGCCAGTAGCCCATGCCGGCGTTGATCAGGCTCCAGGCGGCGTAGGTCGAGAACATCGCCATCTCGCCTTGCGCGAAGTTCACCAGGTGCGTCACCTGGTAGATCATCACCAGCGCGAGCGCGAGACTGGCATAGATCCCGCCGGTGGCGAGCCCCGACAGAACCTGATGGATGAAGGCGTCCACGGCCTTCCTCCTAGTATCCGAGATACGAACGCCGCACGGCGTCGTCGCGTTTGATCTCACCGGCGGCCCCGGAAAGCACGACCCGTCCGGTCTCGATGAGGTAGGCACGGTCGGCGAGGTCGAGCGCCATCGCGGCGTTCTGCTCGACCAGCAGGATGCTCACCCGCTCGCGGTGGTTGACGGTCCGCATGATCTCGAAAAGCTCGCGCACGAGGAGCGGCGCCAGCCCGAACGAAGGCTCGTCGAGCAGCAGCAGCTTCGGCCTGAGCATCAGCGCGCGCGCGACCGCGAGCATCTGCTGCTCGCCGCCCGAGAGCGTGCCGGCCTGCTGGCGCAGGCGCTCCTTGAGGCGCGGGAAGTAGCCGAAGACGCGCTCCAGGTCCGAGTCGACCGCAGCCGGGTCCTTGCGCGTGTAAGCGCCCAGCCTCAGATTCTCCTCGGTCGTCAGGTTGGCGAAGGTGCCGCGGCCGTCGGGCACATGGGCGATTCCCAGCCGCACGATGTCCTCGGTCAGGCGGCCGTCGATGCGCGCGCCGCCGAATCGCACGTCGCCCTCGGTCTTCACCATGCCGCACAGCGCGCGCAACGTAGTCGTCTTGCCGGCGCCGTTCGCGCCGAGTACCGCGGTGATCGAGCCCTCGTCGATCGCGAAGTCTATCCCGTGCAGCACCCGCGTCGGGCCGTACGAGGCGCGCAGGCCCTTCACTTCGAGCAGGGCCATCAGACTGCGCTCCCCAGGTAGGCCTGAACCACTTCCGGGTGGGCGCGCACCTCGTCGGGCGTGCCCTCCGCGATCTTGCGCCCGAAGTCGAGCGCCACCACCAGATCGGAGATGCCCATCACCAGGTTCATGTGGTGCTCGACCACCAGGATGGTCACTCCGAGCCGGTCGCGGATGCCGCGGATCACCGCGCCCAGAACGCCGACTTCCTCGTGGTTGAGGCCGCTCGCCGGCTCGTCGAGCAGCAGCAGCGTCGGGTCGCTCGCGAGGGCCCGCGCGAGCTCGACCCGCTTCTGCGTGCCGATGGGCAGATCCGATACTCTTGCCCCGGCAACCGCCTTGAGGCCGAGGAATTCGATGAGCGCTTGAGCCTTATCGGTCGCCGCGCTCTCGTCGCGCCCCACGCGCGGCAGTCGCAAAGCGTTGGACAGGAAGCCGCTGCGCATGCGGCTGTGGTGGCCGATCATCACGTTGTCGAGCACGGTCATGGTGCCGAACAGCGCCAGGTTCTGGAACGTCCGGCCGATACCGAGCGCAGCGATGCGGTGCCGCGGAACGCGAAGCAGGGACCTTCCGCCGAATACGATGTCGCCGCAGTCGCATTGGTAAAGGCGCGACAGGCAGTTGAAGAGAGTGGTCTTGCCGGCGCCGTTGGGGCCGATCAATCCGACGATGCAATTGGGCGCGACGTCAAACGACACGGCGTCGAGCGCGACGATCCCCCCGAAGCGCACCCCGACGTTGTGTACCCGCAACAATGCCTGTGCAGCAGTGGATTCCGCCATCCGTGCTCCGCAATTATCCGCGTCGCGTTGAGTTCAGCTGGTATTCCCATCCTCGATCAGTAAAATGAGTTCATTCCCCATTGATTCCCCTCCCTCGACTTGACAAATACCGCCGCGGTCATTCATCGGGCTTGTCGTTGCAGCGGGTGATGTTGCCCTTGGCGGTATGTACGGTGAAGCAGCGTCGCTCCGGATTGGTGGGTTCTGCGGCGGCGGCCGGCGCGGCGGTGTTCGGGGCTTCCGGGGCCGCCGCGGGAGCAGACGGGCGCGGCGACCCGATTGCCGGGGCCGGCGGGCGGTAGGCCGGATTCACATTGAGCCGGTCTTTGACTTCGCCGGCGTCTTTGAGCCCGAGCTCCTTGCAATTCGTGCCGGAGTAAGTGATCTTTCCGGCTGCGTTTGTGCATTTAAAGGTCTGCGCCGCAAGCTCACCGGACAGGAGCAATGCCGAGGCCGCCAAGATCAGATTTGCGATTCCATTCATAAGACTGGCGGAGATATGAGTCTAAAGCGAACTTTTCTCTGTCGCAAATTTCCCTGCTAACAGGGAAAAATACAGGGAATTCGCGTGTTCTAACGGCTTCGAAGTAACGCCCGATTCCTCGAAAACCAGCGCCC
>CAYQVE010000340.1:0-2794 GCA_964420785.1 uncultured Enterobacteriaceae bacterium
AAAGGGAACGGGGCGGGAGCGAACTGGGGCAGTCGGGAGGGTGGCCCTATCCGTACATTCGAGAAGTCTGTTCCAAAATAGAAGTCAAGGTTCAAGAGAAGGCTGAAACAAATGGCTAAAACAACCGTGAGAGAAGAATCCGTCCCAACGCGAGAGGCGGAGTTCACCACCATTTCCGGGCGCGAAGTTCAAGGGCTCTACACCGAGAACGACGTCGCCCCAAAGGACCTCGCCGAGAACCTCGCCCGGCCCGGCGAGTACCCCTACACGCGGGGCGGCCACCCCACCATGGACCGCGGCAAGCTCTGGACGATGCGCCCGTTCGGGGGAAGGGGGACCGCCGGGCAGACCCAAGAGCGCGTCGCCCTCCCTCCCGAGCGCGCCTATGAAATGATGCAGGACCCCGAAGTCCTGGCGCGTACCATGCCGGGATGCGAATCGCTCGAAAAAATGGGCGAGGACGAATACAAGATGAAGATGAAGATGGTGCTCGCGAGCCTGTCGGGCGCCTTCGACGGCAAAGTGCGTATCGCCGACCGCAATCCTCCGTCGAGTTTTCGCCTGATTGTCGATGGCACGAGCAAGCTGGGCTTCATGAAGGGCGAGGGCCTGCTGAAGTTCACGCCATCGGGCGAGGGCACGGAGGTGTCCTACGACGGCGATGTGCAGGTCGGCGGCACGATCGCAGCAGTAGGCCAGCGCTTCATCGATTCGACGGCAAAGATGATGATCAAGCGGTTCTTCGACAAGCTGGCGTCAACCAGCGCTTGATGCCGGCTTGGAAGCCGGCATGCACGCCTGGAGGCGTACGCTACAGCGGAATATTGCCGTGCTTCTTGCGAGGCATGGTGTCTATTTTGGTCGCGAGCATCCGTAGCGCGCGGATCACGCGCGGGCGCGTCTGGCGCGGCTCGATTACGTCGTCCAGAAAGCCGTGCTCGGCGGCCACAAATGGATTGGCGAAGCGCTCGCGAAACTCCTCCGTTTTCAAGGCGCGGACGGTTTCCTGCTCGCCCGGCGAGGCGGCAGCCAACTCGCGTCTATAGACGATATTCACCGCGCCCTCCGCGCCCATCACGGCGATCTCCGCGCTCGGCCACGCGAGGTTCACGTCACAGCGCAGATGTTTCGATCCCATCACGCAGTACGCGCCTCCGTAGGCTTTGCGGGTCACGATGGTGATCTTGGGCACGGTTGCTTCGGCATAGGCGTACAGGAGCTTAGCTCCGTGCCGGATGATGCCGCCGAACTCCTGCACTGTGCCGGGCAGGAATCCGGGCACGTCTTCGAAAGTGAGAATCGGAATGTTGAAGGCGTCGCAGAAGCGCACAAAGCGCGCGCCCTTGACCGATGAATCGATATCGAGACACCCCGCGAGATACGCCGGCTGATTCGCAACCACGGCCACCGTGCGGCCATCCATGCGCGCCAGCCCGATCCCCAGGTTGCGGGCCCAGCGTTCCTGGACTTCGAGGAACTCGCCTTTATCCCCCCCCCGGCCGATTACCTCCTTCATTGTCGAGGGCACGTTCCAGGCCGAGGGCACAATCGAGTCGAGCGCAGGATCCTCGCGATCCGCGGGATCGGTGGACTCGACGCGCGGCGCGCCATCGCGATTGTTCACCGGCAGGTAGCCGAGCAGCTCGCGAATCATGCGCAGGCATTCGGCGTCGTCATGCGCCAGGAAGTGTGCGACACCGCTGGTGGAGTTGTGGGTCATCGCGCCGCCCAACTGTTCCTTGGTGACGTCCTCGTGCGTGACGGTTTTGATCACCTCGGGGCCGGTGATGAACATGTAGCTGGTGCCTTCCACCATGAAGGTGAAATCGGTCAGCGCAGGCGAGTAAACCGCCCCGCCGGCGCACGGGCCCATGATGGCGGAGATCTGGGGAATGAATCCGCCCACCAGCGTGTTGCGCAGGAAGATTTCGGCGTAACCGGCTAGCGAGAGCACGCCTTCCTGAATGCGCGCGCCGCCGGAATCGTTCAAGCCGATCACGGGCGCTCCGGTCTTCATTGCCAGGTCCATGATCTTGACGATTTTTTTGGCGTTGGTTTCCGAAAGCGAGCCGCCCAGGACAGTGAAGTCCTGGGCGAAGACGTACGCGGGACGTCCGTGGATCAAACCATAGCCAGTGACAAACCCGTCGCCGTCGATGACCTGCTCGTCCATGCCGAAGTCATGCGAGCGATGGCGGACCAGCTTGTCGGTCTCTTCGAAGGTTCCCTCATCGAGCAGCAGGTCGATGCGCTCGCGCGCGGAAAGCTTGCCTTCTTTGTGCTGGCGCGCGCGGCGCTCCTCGCCGCCTCCTGCCTCGGCGCGGGCATGGCGGCGGCGTAGTTCTTCTAGACGATCGGACATAGATGGGAAAACCCAGCGTAGCAGTAACGATGTGGCGCACGCTTCAGCGTGCAGCAGCGGCATTCGTGCCGCTGGTTGGCCTACTCGAGCTGGTGTCGAGACGAGTCTCGACACGGCACGCACGAGTGCGTGCGCCACCGCGCCCCGTCAGTTCATACCTCTGCGGCTGGCTCCCAGCCCGCTGTTTGGTTGCGGCTATGCTGCTGTGGGGCCGGTTGCCAACCCAATGCCACTTAGTTTTTGAAGCCTCACGCTAAGTCAAACATTCTTGAGTGATTATGTTTCTTGTGGGGCAGCCCCTTGGGCTGCGGCGGCCTCTCAGGCCGCCTGGTGCTGTGACAGAAAGTGGACCAGCGGGGCTGTGAGCCCCGCGCAGGCCACGGGCCCGCCCCACAAAATCAGCTAGATACGAACCTTCCTCAAAACTAAGTG
>CAYQVE010000341.1:0-2786 GCA_964420785.1 uncultured Enterobacteriaceae bacterium
CCCGGCGGCGGCGGCCGCGCCGGAGGCCCTGGCCGGCGGCGGCGACACGGACATCGTGGATCCGCTGGCTGAGGTGCTCGCCCAGATCAGAGCGGAATCGAGCGGCGCGTCGATCGCGGAGGCCCAGGCGCACACGCTCGTCTTCGGCGGAGACAGATGGGGCCGCGATGTCCTGCAAAAAACGATCAAGGGAACGGAGACGTCGATGTTCGTGGGACTGGCCGCCGCGCTTCTCGCCGCGTTCCTCGCCACCGCTTTTGGCGCGCTGGCCGGCTATTACGGAGGCTGGATCGACGATTTCTTCAACTGGTTCTACAGCGTCTTCACCTCGATACCCTACCTGCTGCTGATTCTCGCGATCGCCGCGGTGCTGAACCAGAAAGGGACGCTTACCGTGATCCTGATCCTGGGCCTCACCGGCTGGACCGGGATCTTTCGCCTCGTCCGCGCCGAATACCTGAAGCACAAGGTGCGCGAATACATTCAGGCCGCCGACGCGATCGGCGCCTCGCACGCGCGGCGCATGTTCGTGCACATCCTTCCGAACGTGAGCCACGTGATACTGGTGCAGCTGTCCCTGCACGTCGTTCTCTTCATCAAATCGGAAGTCGTTCTGAGCTTCCTCGGGTTCGGCGTCGGCGTCGACACGGTTTCGTGGGGCAGCATGCTCAACGAAGCGCAGAGCGAGCTCATCCTCGGATACTGGTGGCAGCTCGCTGCCGCAACGCTTGCCATGGCGCTGCTCGTGACCGGGTTCAGCCTGTTCACCGATGCCCTGCGCGATGCGCTCGACCCGAAGCTCAAATGACCTCCGCGAGCGGCCCCGGAACCCTGGTCGGAATACACGACCTGAAGGTGGATTTTCGGCTCGACAGGACGACCGTCACCCACGCGGTCAAGGGCATCAGCTTCGACATACCTGTGAACAGCACCGTCGCGCTGGTCGGGGAATCCGGCAGCGGCAAGTCGGTGACAGCCCTGGCGATCCTGGGCCTGCTCCCCAAGGAGAACTCGAGCGTGCCTCCGAGCAGCCGGATCCTGTACGGCGGCCGCAATCTTCTCGCGCTCGCCCTCGGGGAATTGCAGAAGCTGCGGGGCGCGGACATATCGATGATCTTCCAGGAGCCGATGAGCTCCCTGAACCCCGTGTTCACGATCGGCTTCCAGCTCACCGAGGTCCTCACCAAGCACCTCGGCATGACGGGCAGTCAGGCGCGGGTGCGCGCCCTCGAGCTCTTGCGCGAGGTCGGGATTCCCGAGCCTGAGACGAAGATCGACGCTTACCCGTTCCAGCTGTCGGGCGGCCAGCAGCAGCGCGCCATGATCGCGATCGCGATCGCGTGCGAGCCGAAGCTGCTGATCGCGGACGAGCCGACGACCGCGCTCGACGTGACCATCCAGAAGCAGATCCTGGAATTGATCGCCGCGCTGCAGAAGCGGCTGCGCATGTCGGTGCTGTTCATCACCCACGATCTCGCTCTGGTGGGGGAGATCGCCGACTATGTCGTGGTAATGCGTGACGGCGAGATCAAGGAACAGGGGGGAGTCGAGCAGATATTCGAGGCGCCGCGGGACGCGTACACGCGGGCGCTGCTGCTTTGCCGGCCGCAGCTCACGCGTCGCCCAAGGAGGCTGCCCGTGATCGACGATTTCCTGAAGCCCGGACCGCTCGCCGGGGCGGGTCCGGAGGAGCGCAGTCGCGGGTTGCGCGGGAACGAAGAGATCATTCTCGAGGTGCGCCACCTCGGCAAGAGCTTCTATTCGCGCGAGGGCTTGTTCGGAAAGAGGGAATTCAGGGCGGTCAAGGACGTGTCTTTCAAGCTGGCCCGGGGGAAGACCCTGGGCATAGTCGGCGAATCGGGGTCGGGCAAGACGACGGTCGCCCTGACGCTGCTGCGCCTGCGAGGGGAATCGAGCGGCGCGGCCCTGTTCGACGGCAAGGACCTGCTGTCCATCCCGCAGGAAGAGATGATGCCGTACAAGCGCCGCATCCAGATCGTGTTCCAGAATCCCTATGCTTCGCTCAATCCGCGTTTCACGATCGGCCAGCTCCTCATGGAGCCCCTGCAGGTGCACGGCATCGGGTCAGGCGAGAGCGAGCGCCGCGACAGGGTCTACAAGCTGCTGGAGGAGGTGGGACTCCCCGAGGTTTCGTTCTTCAAGTATCCGCACGAATTCTCCGGAGGCCAGAGACAGCGGATCGCGATCGCGCGCTGCCTCACCATGAAGCCGGACGTGCTCATCTGCGACGAGGCGGTATCGGCGCTCGATGTCTCGATCCAGGCGCAGGTCCTGAATCTCCTGCAGGACCTGCAGGACGAGCACCACATGAGCTACATCTTCATCTCGCACGACCTCGCCGTGGTCAAGTACATGGCCGACCAGGTGATGGTTATGAACGAAGGCGAGGTCGTCGAAGTCGCCAATTCGGACGACATCTACCGCAACCCGCGGCACCCCTACACGAAGAAGCTTCTGTCCTCGATTCCCCGGGGCTGGCGCGGAGCGCGAGCCCGCTAGCTACCGCTTCGCCTTCGCGGTTTGCGTGACCTTCCTTAAGAAATCGTAGATCCCGCTTTCGCTCATGCGCCGGGCATCGGCGAGCTCGCCGGCACGGGTGGCGTAGAGGACCTCGTTGTTTGGGGAGAGAACCACGGCCGCGGGAATTCCCTTCTTGATGGGATTGCCGTATGCGGCGACGATGTCGAGGTTTCGGTCGAAGTTCCCGATGTCGACCTTGACCACCTTGAACTCTCGTGCGAGCAGCCCCGCGCTCTTGCCGCTCT
>CAYQVE010000342.1:0-728 GCA_964420785.1 uncultured Enterobacteriaceae bacterium
CGCAGTGAGCCCGGCGCGGAGGGCGGCTTTTTGCAGCTTAGAGTGATCGCGTTAGGCGGAATGTACGAGCAGGGTGACTCGACTCGGAGCATTCCTCGCAAGCGTCGCGCTCCAACCTCGCAGCGCGGCTAGTGAGGAAAGGCCGCAATCCGAAACACCCGCCGTCGTCGAAGTGTCGGCTCCGCCATCCAGTACACGCTGGTCGCCCCCTCACGCGCCGCTTACGCGTGGCGCTCCGGCAATCCAGTTGGTCGGTAGGCCGCGCGCAAGTCGCGCCTTGTTGCCACCTTAGTGCTCGTGGCGCGCCGAGCGGCAGGACCAGTCAGCATCGCCAGGCGCGCCTCGCAGACGCAGTCACAGCTCCCCCTGGCACGTGGAATGTGTCTGCCAAATGGCATCAGGTGCAGCGCCATGGCGCCAGTTGCTGGCAAGTAAACAGCCGCCGTGCGACGAATTGTCCGTGTTCCGGCACGCGGTCGCCTCCGCAGGTAGGGAAGGATCAGGTTTCTGACACTCCTCTGACGAACGCCCATTGAAACTCTGACTCAAAGGGAGATGCCGTGATTCGAAAGCTAACGTTAAGGCAAAGACTCGGACGATTCGTTGACTGGATTTCTGTGATTGTTGCGCGAGGCCTGTTCGGTGACGTCACTTATGCCGTGTTGCCGCTTGGCGTTCTCGCCTTCATCAAGCTTCTACTAGGAGAGACGTTTAATGGCTTTCATTTG
>CAYQVE010000342.1:738-2774 GCA_964420785.1 uncultured Enterobacteriaceae bacterium
ATGGGGGGGGACGTTATTTGTTTTTATTTGCCTGAAGGGGGGGTGTTTGGTTTCGGTTTTCATACTAGGTGCTGCTATGCGCAAGGCCGTCTATATCAAAGCAAACATTGATCGCGATACCACATCTGATGATTTCGAGCTAGCGCTTCAGGCTCCTATTCTTGGCTTGATCGCGGCTGTGCTCACGTTGGCTTGCGTTACACTGGGCGAGCGCGGCAGGCTGTCAGAGAATTTTGCTCATTCGATCGGCGTGGCACAACTAACTCTGTTCTGCATGGCTGTATTGGTTTACGTGCTTAGCGTGATCTTCGAAGCGCGAGAGGAGGTGCAGTATCGAGACTTGCCCGCCGGCATATCTCGCGAATGGCTGCTCGATCGTGCCATACGCGATGTGCAGGACACACAGGAGCGCCTGCAGGCCATCACCTTGCTAGCCGATCGCGCAGGCGGTACGGACTTCGAAGCGCCGGCAAACACCGAATGGTCGGTAGAGCGAGAGAGACTTTTGCGCGTAACGCTTGCCGCGGCTGCGCTTGAAACGAAGTCAATGGCCGAAACTATGTGCGACCGAGTCGGTAAGCTGACTGTGAAACCTGGCGTCTAAGCGGCGTGGCGTGCGGCTGGCGCTGTCTCTAACGCGATCCGCCTAACTGCCCTCACAAGCTGACAAAAACCGCCGGTCCGCTGGCCCGGCGGCGAGCCGCCTCGGGCGGCTCGAACTGCACGCACGCGGCACGTCGGCTGCAGTTCGCTCCTGCCACTGCGTGTTGGTCGCGGCAGCCGCCGCGCCGCTTCCTGGGGCAGGCACGGAGGGCGGTTTTTGCAGCTTAGAGTGAGCACGTTAGGCCGGCCGCGCGAGTCGCGGGTAATCATGAAGCGAAAATGTGCGGTCGCCGTGAGTAACCACGAACGCCATCGCCGCGCTCAGAGCGAACTTCACTTTTCGCTTTCGCAGCGCCGCAGGGTGAGGAGCGAGCCCGCAGTGTCGCTTCACCAGCCCCCCGGCGCACGCTCGTCGCAGCCCGTTCCTCACTCGCCTACCGTCCTGGCGCGTTCGGGCCATCCTGTTGGCTGGTACGCCGCCCTCGGTTCGCGCGGAGTTGCGATGCTCTTGTCGCGCGGCGAGCGGCGTGCCGGCCACAGCATGGCCCTCGGCGCGCCCCCGTCGGCGGCGTCGCTGCCCCGACCGGTCAAAGTCCGCTCACATTCGTCATTCCAAACCAACAACCGCGAACCGGAACTTATCCGTGACGCTGGACGTTATTACTGCCGTGCGTTATGATTGAGCGCTAATGATCAGGAGTTGGGCTGATGCTGAGGCCGAGAAGCTCTTCAACTTGCAGCGCTCTCGAAAGTTGCCTTCCGATATTCAGCGGGTGGCGCTTCGTAAGCTTTGGATGCTCGACGCGGCAACTCAGATCCACGACCTCACCGTTCCGCCCGGCAACCGGCTTGAGAAGTTGCACGGCGATAGGGAAGGACAATGGAGCATCCGAATTAACGATCAGTGGCGAGTGTGCTTCGCATGGCGCGACGGCAACGCTTATGACGTCGAAATAGTCGATTATCACTGAGGTAGGTATGAACCAATCAGCATTCGCACCTGTACATCCAGGCGAGATTCTTCTCGAGGAATTCATAAAACCCTTGGGAATCACGCAATACAGACTCGCAAAGGAAACGGAGGTTCCGCCACGACGAATCAACGAAATCGTTCAGGGCCAGCGTAGCGTGACCGCAGACACAGCTCTTCGTCTCGCCAAGTTTTTCGGTACCTCTGAAATGTTCTGGCTCAATCTGCAGGCTCGCTACGATCTTGAGCTGCAAAAAAGGAAGATTGCGCCCATTCTTTCGTCAGTTCGGTCACTCACGCAGCTTCGCAAGAGTTCAACCGCGACGACTCGAGCTGTTCGCGAGACGGTACGTGCTGCCAGAACTGGAGCGGTTCGTTCAGGCTACCGTCGCAAAGTCAAATAGCCAGAGCGGCCTAACTGCCCTCACAAGCTGACAAAAACCGCCGGTCCGCTGGCCCGGCG
>CAYQVE010000343.1:0-2759 GCA_964420785.1 uncultured Enterobacteriaceae bacterium
GAACCCTCGTCATAAGCTTGGAAGGCTTCTGCTCTACCATTGAGCTACACCCGCCTGATTCAACCGTTCACCCAAAAAAAGTTCTGCCCGCCGCATTTCCGCCGCCTTTCGATCCTTCAGCGGGTGCCCGAATCTGGTGGAGGGGGTTGGATTCGAACCAACGTAGGCGCAAGGCCAACAGATTTACAGTCTGCCCCCTTTAGCCGCTCGGGCACCCCTCCGGCGGAACCCGCGATTTTATTGAATTTTCCTAGACTTGGTCAAGAAAAGCGGACCTGAATCCTCACCCGCCATATCGCACGCTCGCAGCGATCGAATGCAGCGCGGAAAGGGCGCTGCAGCAGGCTAGCCAGGAGGTCTTCGGGTTGTCGGGCGTCGGCACGTTTTCGAGCACGACGCTGAACCGCCCGGTACGTCCGGTCACATGGATCGTGTGGGTATTGAAGGTAAGGCTCGGGTCGGCCACGACTCTCAGCCGGGTCTGGTCGAGCCCAATTCCGGCGAGCGAAAGAACCGCCGCGATATTTACGTTTTGGGGAAAGTGAGGAACGCCCTCTCGGGCGCTGCCCTCGAAGAGCGTACGCGCTCCTTTCAGGCGGCCGAGGTCCAGGCCGAGCGCTTCGACGTAGGGGATGCCTTTCCAGGCAGCCGGGGGTTTCGCGATCTGGATCGAGACCTCCTGCACTCCCGCGCGGCAAGCCGACTTGAGGGCATCGAGTCCGCCGATTCCCCCCGAAGGGACATACAGCAGCGCGCCGGTTTTTTCCGCCGCCTGCTCCGCGTCGTGCCGCAGTCGATCGTCGGTGAGCGCTCCCGCCGAGAGCACGATGACGCTTATGCCTCGTTCCAGAAACCGCACGAGGTGCTCGCGCACCGCCTCGTGCGATGCCGCTTCGAGCACCACGTCCGGCTTGTGCTCGAGGAGCAGTGCACCACCGGCGACATACGGTAGGCCGAATTCGCTGGCTAGCTTAGCGCCGCGCGATGCATCACTACGGCCGCTCAGCGCTGCGAATTCGACGCGAGGAAGCTGGCCGGCCCGAGACTGCTCCAGAACGAGGCGTGCAATAGTGCCGGCCCCCAGCACGGCCACCCTGACCTTGTTTTGCAATTGGTATGATTGCTTACGAGGAGCCCGCATTGCGTATCGCGATTCTAGAAGACGACCCCGACCAGCTCGCCTTGCTCAAGCGCTGGGTCGCCGCGGACGGGCACGACGTCCACGGCTGGCTGTCGGGGCGCGAGGCGATGCGCCAGGCCGGGCGCGAGAGCTTCGATCTGTTCATGCTCGATTGGCAGGTGCCTGACATCTCCGGCACCGAGGTGCTTGGCTGGCTGCGCAGCAACGTCTCGAAAACCGTGCCGATCCTTTTCGTCACGGTGCGCGACTCGGAGCAGGACATCGTCTTTGCCCTCGAGCACGGCGCGGACGACTACATGGTGAAGCCCGTGCGTCGCGCGGAGCTGCTCGCGCGGCTGCACGCTTTGCTACGGCGCGCCTATCCGGTCGAAGAGAAGAAACAGCTTTCGTTCCCGCCGTTCGACATCGACATTCAGCGAAGCGAGATCCGGAAAGACGGCAACAAGATCGAGCTCACACCGAAGGAGTTCGAGCTGGCGGTCACGCTTTTCCGCAACATGGGCCGGTTACTTTCCCGCGGCCATCTGCAGGAAACCGTGTGGGGACGAAGCGGCGACCTTGCGACGCGCACGGTCGACACGCATGTGAGCCAGGTGCGCAAGAAGCTCGATCTGCGCCCCGAGTCGGGCTATCGGGTAGTGCCCGTCTACAACTACGGTTATCGGCTGGAAACCACTCGCGTAGAACCAGCGGCCGGCGCACCGGTGACATAGCGCTCGCGCCACGTCGCGTAGGTCAGCGCGAAAAAAACCGGCGGTAGAAAAAATAAGGGGCAGACCCTTGCGGGCTGCCCCTTAGCGCATCCCGACGGAAAGAGGAGGAGGAGGATCCGGCGGGTGCTGCGACGCAGCAACTATACCACCTTTTTCGCTCAAGTCTAGAATAGGGAGGATTTGTAAAAGACCTTTGCAATATTCGCAAAGATGCCCGACGCGTTTCAGGAGATAGCTGTTTTCGCCAGAGTCGTGGCTGCGGGAAGCCTTTCGGCCGCAGCCCGGGAACTAGGCACGTCGCCAGCATTAGTGAGCCGGCGGCTGGCGGCCCTGGAGTCCCGTCTTGGCGTGCGGCTGGTCAATCGAACTACGCGAACGCTGAACCTCACGGTCGAAGGTAGCCGCTACTACGAGGCCTGCACGCGCGTGCTCGCCGACATTCAGGAGGCAGATGCCGAAGTCGCGGCGGGTCGAGTGGAGCCGCGGGGCGCACTCAAGGTGGCGCTGCCCGCGTCTTTCGGCCACCAGCACGTCGCGCCACTGGTGCCGAAATTCGCCGAGCGCTATCCGAAGGTCGAGCTCGCGCTCAGCCTCTCCGATCGCAGCGTCAACGTCATGGACGAGGGCTTCGACCTCGCGGTGTGCATTGCTGACCTTCGCGATTCCTCGCTTGCTGCCCGCCGGCTCGCGCCCAATCGGCGCGTCGTGTGTGCGAGCCCCGCGTATCTCGCGGCGCACGGCGCGCCGCGCACCCCGGAGGACCTCACGAAGCACAACTGCCTGGTCGTCAGCGACTTCGCTGCCAACTGGGAATACAAGACGCCCGACGGACGATCTACCTCCGTTCGCGTGCAGGGCCGCTACGCGTGCGACAACTGGGAGGTGCTGCGCCAGTGGGCGCTCGC
>CAYQVE010000344.1:0-2749 GCA_964420785.1 uncultured Enterobacteriaceae bacterium
GGCTTCCGCGGGAGGGGGATCGGCCTCGGGGGGGGGGTGGGCGCGAGGATGTCCGCGACCAGCTCGCGCTCCCTCGCATCGGGTGCGGCGCTGATCACCACGCGTTCGCCGCGGCGATCCAAGTCGTCGAGCAGAGCCGCGGCCTTGTTTGCGGGCCAGCACTTGAACTGCCAGCGCGATCCCGGGTGAAAGAGCACGTAGCCCTTGGCGCCGAGCCCGTGCCCGGCGAGCGTCGCTTCGACGCTGCGCTCGGCCTCGGTCCCGGGCACGAGCACCAGCGCGCGCTCGCCGTCCCCCGGCTGGATGCCGATCCGCCGCAGCGCGTCGAGGTTGAGCTCGACCATATGGCGGCGCGCGTTCTTCGGCAACGCGTAGCGGTGCGTGAAGCTGCGCTTCCAGAAGCGCGGCTTGTTGGGATGGTCGGGTGCGACCGCGACGCGCGGCCCCAGAGCGCGCGCGAGCCACGCGCCGCGCGGATGCTCGGACAAGTGGATCAGGAGGTCGTAGCGCCGCGCGCGCAGCTGCCATAACAGACGGGACTCTGCGGCGAGCCGCGCGAGCGGGCCCGCGGCCTTCCAGCCGCGCTCGATCACGTGGATCTGCGCGATCGCCGGATGCAGCGAGAGCATGTCGCGCGTGTCGGCGTAGACGAGAGCGTCGATCTCCAGTTGCGGCGCCCGGTTCCTGAGCACGGAGAACATGGGCGAGGCGAGCAGCACGTCGCCGTGATGGCGCAGCTTGATGACCAGCGCCCGCTTGAGCGTGCCGGGATCGACGGCGTCGGCCGGTCCGTAGGGCATGCCGCGCACGATAGCAGAGAACCCCGCCCGGGCAAAAGGCGGCGTCCCCGGGCAGGAGCTCCTACCCGTTCCTGTGAACCGAGCGTCGGGCCTTTTTCTAGCGCGGCTGATATTGCATCGCCACGAACACGTTGCTACCCGGAGTGTTGAAATTCTGCGCCAGCTCGTAGTCCCGGTCGAAGACGTTGTTCCACCGCGCCCGCACCAACCAGTCGCGCGCCAGGGCGTAGGACACCATGAGATTGAGCAGCGCGTAGCCGTGCATTTTCTTCGCCGGGTTCTCGTCCGCGGAATCGAAGCGCGCCCCGCTCGCCGTCAATTCGGCTCCGAACCGCCAGCGACCGGCGATGTTGCCGACCGTCACGCTGCCGTACTTCCTCGCGCGCCGCGGCAGCAGTTTTCCGGTTTCCTCGTCGACCGGGTCCTGCAGCGTGAGCTGCGTGCTCGCCTGCAGTCCGCCGAAGAAGCCCCGATAGCCCAGCTCCGTGCCCTTGATCCTCGCGCGGTTCAGATTCCGCGGTGTGCTCACGAACGTGACCGGATCGGTGACCAGCACGACGAGATCCGTGATGCGATTCTCGAAATAGTTGGCGCTGAAGCGATTCGTCCCCGCCTGGTAATTCAAGCCCGCTTCTTTGCTGCGCGAACGCTCGGGCCGCAGGTCGGGATTGGGGATGAAGAAGAAGGTCGGATCGATCGCGTAGAGATCATTGAACGTCGGCGCCTTGAACGCGGATCCCGTGCCAACGCGCAGCCGCAGTTCCGATGTCAGTCGATACGCATAACCGAGCAAACCCGTCGTATGGCTTCCGAACTGGCTGTTGTCGTCTCTCCGGATGTTGGCCTGCCAATCGTCCTTTTCGTATGTGCCCACGTACCCGGCGAACACCGACTTGACCTTGCGATGGTTCTGCGCGAACGCCGAATCGCTCGTAACGTACTGGGCGAGGTATTCCGCTCCCGCTATCGCGGTACCCGGACCGAGCTTGATGTCGTTCTGCCAGGTGACCTGCGGCTGCCTCGTCCCGAAGAAACTGGGGAACGCGCCGACGGTCGTGCTCTTGTCCCGGCTTTCCCCGGCTCTCACGAGACTTTGCCAGCTGTCGGTAATCTGGTTGGAGCTATAAAGAGAAAAGGCGGAGAGCGTCTGATGATTGAGATCGTCGGTCGTCGGGCCGGAATCGAAGTGGGTGCGGCCGTCGCTCTGGAATAGTGTGAGACCCAATTCGTTCTTCGTATCCGGACGATGGGCGATCCTCCCGGAGACATTGGCGTTTCGATACCCATCCTGGTCGGGATTGTGCTGGCCGAAAGGAGCGCTCGGCTTTGTCGCATCGAAACCCCTGCTCTCCAGGTAGCCGAGATTCAGACTGAAGTCGGTGTCGCCGAAGGCGCGGTTGACGCCGCCGCTCGCGCTGGCCGTGCCGTACATTCCGACTCCGGCCGTGATGCTCGTCGGAGGCGCGTACTTGCCGCTCTTGGTGAAGATCTGGATCACGCCCCCGATCGCATCGGAGCCGTACAGACTGCTCAATTGACCAGGCACGACTTCGATCCGCTCGATCTGGCTGAGCGGAATGTTCTCGAACGCTGTCGTGCCGAGCGTGGCGGAGCCGATCCTCATGCCGTCCACCAGGACCAGCGTATGGCTGCTGTTCGCCCCGCGCACGACCACGCTGCTCGGCTGCCCGAACCCGCCGTTGCTCGCGGTCTCGACCCCGCCCAGCGTCTGCAGGACTTCGAGCAGAGTCTGCTGGCCGCCCCGGGCGAGCTCTTCGGCGTTGATGACGTTGACCGGCTGCAGTGTCTGAGTGCGGGCCTGCGGAAATCGGGCGGCGGTGACGACTACGGTGTCTTCCGGACTTTGAGCAAGCGCAAGCCGTTCCGCAGCCGCGACGACTGCGGCAATGAGAGATCGTTTCAAGTTTTCCTCAACCGACATGCATCCC
>CAYQVE010000345.1:0-2726 GCA_964420785.1 uncultured Enterobacteriaceae bacterium
TCCTGTTCCGGGATGTCGACGAACACCGTGCCATAACCGGCGGCTCGGTAGCTTTCCTCGAGCGCGCCGCGCGCAGCCTGAACGTCAGTGATGGTGCGCTGAGGGCCCGTGTAGCCGTAGACCGCGCGCTCGACGTCGCGCACCGAGAGCACCGAGTTGCCCAGCACCCGGAATTCCCGGATCTCGAACGTCTCCGCGGCCGGCGCCGCGCCCGGTGCAAGCAGCCCACACAGCAGCGCGCTGCAGGTGGCGAGGCCAGCGAAGAGGGGGGCCATGCGCATTCGATCAAACTCGCTTAAACGAAAGGACGGCACCGCCTGCGCGGTGCCGTCCGGGTTCCGCCCGACGCCGCGGCCCGCCGCAGCGCTGGTGGCGCAGCTTCTCAGCTCAACCCGTGGGGTTGACCTGGAAGAGTGCGTTGCAGTTGTTCACTGCACCCGACGTCTTCGACATGGTGCTCGCAGGCCCGGTGTTCGCCGCACCCGAGACCGTGCGCAGCGCCGCAGGGAAAGACCCGCTCAGTGGGATTGTCAGCGCGTCGGCGTTCCCCGTCGGCTTGCCGAGGGTCAGAAGGCCCGTGTCGGCAACACCCGTCGTTGCGGCCGCGGGTGGCAGTTGCATCGAGTCGTGCCACTTCGCGTTCAGTCCCGCCAGCGCCGTCTTGTTGCCCACGTTGGCGGTGATGTAGCTGAAGATAACCCCGTGATTGCCCAGGCCGCCGTTCTGCGCCAGCGAGGCGCTGGACGAATTGAGCGTGTCCTCGGTGACGTTTCCGTAACGTCCCTGCAAGATCGAGTAGAGAGTCGGCGGCTGCTCGTCGATCGCGATGAAGCGCCAGAGGTCCGGTGTCGCCGCGACATCAGTGGACTTGTTGTCCGTGCCGACGAATCCGATGCGATAGTTCACGGTGTCACCGGTTCCCAGCGTCCCTGAGGAGACGCACTTCTTTACGTCCCCCGTGCCCGATCCAGCGAACGCGAAGTCACTGGGCTGGCTGCTGCCGGTGCCCGACGGGCAAACGGTGCTCAGCCCGCTGGCGTTCCATGCTTCACCGGAGTTCTGCGAGGCTGCGCAGTCCGGCGTCGCGACGGAATTGACTCCCGCGCTCTTGGTACAGCCCGCGCCGAAGAAGAAGATGTTGTTGCCGAGCTGGGTGCCCGAGGTGTCTCCGCGCCGGCAGATGTGCATGCCGGATGTGGGGACCGCGCCACCGGTGCCGACTTGCGTCTGAGTAGTGTGAGTCGCCTTGTCGTAGACCCACAGGTCGCTCCAGTCGAGCATCGCGCCGGAGAGGATTGCGGCGATCTGCTGCTTGGTGAGCGAGGGCTGGTCGGCGAGCAGCTCACTGCCCGAGGTCAGCCCCTCGGCCGACTGCAGCTTATCGCGCAAGGGCTTGCTGACGATGATGGCGAAGGGCTGCTGCAGGCCGTTTGCGGCGGTGAGGGTGGTGGCATCGGAGTTCAGCACCCCGCCCGTCCCAACGAAAGTCGTCGGATCCTCGTCCGACACGCCCGCGTTCGGAATCGCGGACACTTCGGCAGCCGCGCAGCTGTAATTGTTGTAGGCCATGAAAGGAGCGGAGGCCGCCGTGGGCGTACCCAGAGTGCAGCCGCCGATCGAAGCGAAGGCTGTGAACCCCGACGCGGCGGTGCCGCGCGCCACGTTGATGATCCCGACGGCCGAGCCGCCCGCCGTCTGCTTAAGGATCGCGATATTGAGCCCGGCGAGGGTCGTAGCGGCACGGCCGGTGCAGCTAATCACGTAGCCGGCTGCAGACTTGTACAGGTCCATCGTGCCGACCGCGCACGGCCCGCGCGCATCGCTTGCGTCGAGCTCGAAGAAAGCTTGCAAGGCCGGATCGATCGCGGTCGAGCCGCTGATGTAGAGCTGGTTGCCGACCGCGATGGCGGCCGTGGTGGTCGGATCGAGGGCCCACACGGTAGGGCTCGCCAGGGGCGCCGCAGCTGCGATGGCGAGCGCGAAGGGCTTGAAACGCATCATGAGTACTCTCCGTAAACGAGATCTGGGTGGATGATTCAGCTCGCGACAGCCTCAGGCTGCGAGCACCTGTGGTTCTTCGCGGCGGCGGCCCACGATGCCGAGCCCGGCGAGTCCCGAGAGGAGCAGCCACAGGCCTGCCGGCAGCGGTACGGCCGCGCCCCCGACGCTATAGGTCAGCGTCATGGCGGTGAGGTTGAGCGTCCAGGTTCCGGCGTACTGCACGGGTGTCGCAATCAGCGACGTCGCGGCCCTGGTGCTAGCAAGCGACCAGAAATTCGCGGCGTTGGTCGTGGCGGTGGCCGCGTTCCACGTAAAGGCGTTCAGGACCGTGTTGTACCTGCCGTTCGCGTAGGTTCCGTCCGCGGTGTTGGTGGTCGTGATCGGATTGGCCACGCCGGTGAAGTTGCCGCTGCCAGTGGGGTTTTCAACACCGCCGCCGGTGGCAGCCATCTGCCGGAGGAAGGTGTTGTCGGCGCTGTTGGCATTTGACAGGGCTCCATTGGTGGTCGTGCCGATGGTCGCGGCTGTCACCGACTGGTCTGCGGTGGTGAGCAGCCTGAACCCGCCGGCAGTGGCGAGGCTCCCTGTGTTCGACGCCGCGGTCACGTGCCACACCAGGCTGGAAGTCGGCACGGTGGTCGGAATCGTCAAACCCGTCAGGTTCCACGTGAGCGTGAGCCCTGGTGTGTTCATGCCGTTTGTCGGCAAGAGATCGTTGAAGTGCA
>CAYQVE010000346.1:0-2723 GCA_964420785.1 uncultured Enterobacteriaceae bacterium
AAAAGTCCGGTTTGGGAAGGGGAGGCGGACGTGAAGAACAAGAGGTTCACCGAGGAGCAGATCTTTGAGTTTCTGAAGCAGGCCGAGGCTGGGGTGCCGGTGGCGGAGGTTTGCCGTAAGGGTGGGTTCAGTGACGCAGCGTTCTACAAGTGGCGCCGGCGCTACGGCGGGATGCAGCTGCCCGAGATCCGAAGGGTGCGGGAGCTCGAGGCCGAGAACGCAAGACTGAAGAAGCTCCTGGCGGAAACGATGCTCGACGCTGAGGCGCTCAAGATTGCGCTCGGCCGAAAGCGCTGACCCCGCAGGCGAAGCGCGAGGCGGTGATGGCGATGAGCACGAGGAGCGAGATCTCGGAGCGCCGTGCCTGCCGGCTTGTGGGGCTGTCGCGCACGGTGCTGCATTACGAGCCGAAGATGAGCGAAACGAACGTGCAACTCAGCGAGCGGATCGCCGAGCTCGCCGCGGCACGCCGACGCTTTGGCTACCGGAGGATTTACGCGCTGCTGCGTCGAGAGGGCAGCCAGGCGAACCACAAGCGGGTCTATCGCCTCTATCGCCTGGCGGGCCTGAGCGTCGCACGCAGGCGTAAGCGCGCCCGCGTAGCGGTCGAGCGAGAGCCGTTGCTACGGCCCAGGCAATCGAACGAGGTGTGGTCGATGGATTTCGTGATGGATGCGCTCTCGAGCGGACGACGCCTGAAGTGCCTCACCATCGTCGATGACTTCAGCAAGGAAGCGGTTGAGCTCATCGTGGACCACAGCATCACCGGCGAGTACGTGACCCGGGCACTCGACCAGGTCGTTCGTTTTCGTGGCGCGCCGCGCTCGATTCGCACGGACCAAGGTCCGGAGTTTACCGGGCGCGCGCTCGATCAATGGGCGTACCGACATGGCGTCGATCTGAAGCTCATTCAGGCGGGAAAGCCCACGCAGAATGCGTACATCGAAAGCTTCAATAGCAAGTTCCGCGATGAATGCCTCAATGAGCACTGGTTCGCGACGCTTGCCGAAGCTCGGGTTCTCATCAACGAATGGAGGCGCGACTACAACGAGCGGCGCCCGCACAGCGCACTCGACTACCTCACACCAAGTGAGTTTGCGGCACGCGCTCGCACGTCAGACTCGACGTGCGAGCGCGTAAAAACCATGGAGAATTCAACCTAGGACTTGCTAACCAACCCTTGGCACTATGAATGGGGGCAGGTCAGCGGCTATGTGCCGGCCTAACAGCGCGTTGTTGTCCGACCCTTACCTTCAGCGCTGCGCGCTTCGTTCAGCGCGGGCAAAACGCGGACGTTAGGCGGCCGTGGAGACATGCCGTGGCACATGATTCCGAACACGAGGCGAGCCCCGGACCGCCCGCGGCCGACGTTGCCAACCTCGGGCTTATCCGCCCGCCTTGGGTCTACCTGGGCTCCATCGGCCTAGGTCTGCTCGTTCACTTGTTCTGGCCGGTGCAGTTGCTCCCGGCTTCAATCAGCATGCCGACCGGCGTCCTGTTTTTGCTAGTAGCCGGTGCTCTCTTCGTTTCTTCCGTGCGCACGTTTCGAAAGGCCGGCACTCCCGTCCCAGGCAACCGCCCCACGACGATCATTGTTCGAACGGGCCCATACGGCTTCAGCCGAAATCCCATCTATCTCGCTTTCACGCTCCTTCAGATCGGACTGGCCGTATGGGTCAACAGTCTCGGCTTGCTGGTCACGCTTCTTCCAGCGCTGGCTCTCATGGTGCTGGTGGTGGTTCCTCGAGAAGAGCGCTACCTCGAGGCTCGGTTTCCCTCGGAATACCTGACGTACAAGCGCGAGGTCCGTCGGTGGATATAGGAGGGCTGCCTAACCCTGTGGTGGTGCGGACGGGCCGTAACACGGCACCATATCAACCGACAGTGCGCCTGGCCCGCCGCACACCACAACGTTAAAGCGCAGCGCCAGCTAACACCCGACTACGTCGGCGCTCCACTAGCTGCTTCGTTCTTCGGCTTGCTAATACCCGCCAACGCTGCTTCCCCGTCGTATGTGCAGCCGCTTGCAGCACAACGTTTTGGCTCAGCCTGTGCGTGCGAGTAGTGCGCCGTGCTCCTTTTGTCGTCCTTTGGCGTTCGGTCTACCATCACCGGCAGCGCTTCCAGGGAGGCAACGTGCTAGGCAGCCAGGCTGTGTATTGGCAGTGGCGCTTTAACAGCGCGTCGTTGACCGACGCCTATACCTCGCCGCTTCGCGCTCAGCGCGGCGCGGCAAAACGCGGACGTTAGGCAGCATCATGGATACTTCGCGGTAACCGCATCCAAGAGGAATGATTCGATGCTTGCATGCGATCTCAATGTCTGGCGAAGCTCTCTCAGCGTCACAGATCAACAGCGCCACGGCGTTGTGGCCGGCCGCCTGCGAGCGGCAGTGGCAGAGATTCGCGAGTTACCGGACGGTCTCGCCTTTCGCCTTCCTGCAGAACCTGAAGTACTTGCGCTGGCGGGCGAATTTATCGGCCGTGAGCGAGCGTGCTGTCCGTTCTTGAGCTATCTACTGCAGCTTGACGGCGGTAGTGAGTGGTTTTGGTGCGAACTGTCTGGTCCGTCGGGTACAAGAGAGTTCCTCAAACGCGCACTCGCGGGAGCGCCTGGCTACTGTGTGCAATGCTGACTCAAAGATGCTGCCTAACAGCGCGTTGTTGACCGACGCCTTCAGCTCGCTACGCTGCGCATGCGGCGCGGCAAAACGCGGACGTTAG
>CAYQVE010000347.1:0-2713 GCA_964420785.1 uncultured Enterobacteriaceae bacterium
TTCACCTCCGGATCGCAGCTTAGGCTTAGGACATTAGTTACGCAACGATCAATAATTAGCGAGAGATGTGAAATATTTTAGTCGCCTACGCGCACGTACGTGCTTGATTTCCATAGATCCGCCGAGTTGATATTTCACTCGCGCGATGGCGGTCGGTTATAGAGGCGCCGGCGCAGAAGGCAGGGCCTGGAACTAATCACTCTTCCACGGATTGACAAGCGGTACCCTGAGGTCCTCGAAGTGGCGCACGCTTCGCGTAGCGATCGATGCGCGCCGCACCAAGGCGATTCCAGCAATCTGCGTGTCGCGCATGTCGACCGGATGCCCGGCTTTCTGCCTCGTGGCGGCCAAAGCCGCTGCCTCAAGCGCCGCACTGGCATCAAAATCAAGTACTCTGTTTTCCAAATCCTGTGACAGCAATTGATCGAACGCTGCCGCCAGAGCGCGCTGGCGCTTTCCCCTCGCGAGCAAGGCAATACCCAGATGCGCCTCGAACAGCGTGACGCTCGTAATCCAGATCGACTCTGCCGGCTGACGATCCAGCCAGTTGACCACAGCGGTATCTGGCGCGACCTGCATTAGCGCCGACAGGACATTCGTGTCGAGGATGATCATCGCTCCAGTTCTGCGCCCTTGGGCGACTGCCCTCGAAGCTCGGGCAAGTCCTGCTGTAATCCCTTGCCGCGGAACCGGCTGGCTATGCGCGAACCCAACTTGGTGACGGGCGCGAGGCTTTCGGACACGGCATTTCGGAGGATCTCTCGAATTTCGGCTTCGACGCTCCGCCCATGGCGCTTAGCACGCCTCTTCAAGCGCTCCTTCAGGTCTTCCTCGAGCTGACGTACCACGACCTGCGCCACAAAGTACTCCAATCTCACTACTGATATCATGATATCATCTTCACAAGAATTCCTGCAACTTGGACGATATGGGCCGGCGTACAAATGATTCGAGCGACGGGGAAGCCCCTCGCGTGCGCGGGCCCGGCAAGTATCGGGACGCAACCGAAGGAAGACTCACCTGGCGATGATCACCAGGCGTGCCTCTCTTCTATTAACCGCCACGCCGGCCTACGGCGCGCTGGCTTCCCGCGGCGAAGCCCGCTCCGAAGAGTCGGAGCCGATAGGGGAAACCGCGTTGACCGAGCTGGCAGCTTCCCTCGATGAGGGTGTCCGGAGCGGCCGCCTGCAGAATCTGCACGCTGCGGTTGTCGTTCGTGGCGATCGGGTGCTGCTCGAGCGGTATTACAAGGGGACCGATGAGTGGTGGGGCTTGCCGATCGGCACGATGAGGTTCGGGCCGACGGTTAAACACGACATCCGCTCCTCGTCCAAGAGTGTGGTCGGCCTTCTCTACGGAATCGCTCGCCATGCCGGCAAGGTTCCGGGACTCGATGCCCCGCTCATCGAGCAGTTTCCGGAGCTCCACGACCTTTCGAGCGACGCGCTGCGCAGGATCAAGGTAAAGCACGCGCTGACCATGAGCATGGGGCTCGAGTGGCCCGAGGACCACATCTCGTACTCGGACCCGCGCAACGCCGAAGTTGCGATGTATCTTGCGACCGATCAGTACCGATACATCTTTTCGCACCAGGTCATCATGGCGCCGGGTCAGCAGTGGCTTTACTGCGGCGGTGCAACCGCGATCCTCGGCCACTTAATCGCGCGCGGAATCGGCATGCCACTCTTCGCCTACGCGCACGAGAAAATCTTCCAGCCACTGGGCATCACCGAGGTTCAGTGGGTCGGCGGGACCGATGGAGAAGTCGCGGCCGCGTCCGGCCTCCGCATGTGTCCGCGGGACTTCGCCAGGCTCGGCCAACTGATCCTGAAGGGTGGTCGCTGGAACGACACCCAGGTAGTGCCGAAGCAATGGCTGGACGAGGCCTTCACGCCTCGAGTTCGCATCGCCGCGGACGTGGAGTACGGCTACCAGTGGTACCTAATCAGCGGCCGGCGCGGGCATCGGTGGCTGGGCGCGCGCGGCAACGGCGGCCAGTACCTGACCGTCATTCCCGACCTCGACTTGGTCGTAGCGCTGGTGACCGGTAACTACAACAAGGGCGGGAGCGCGTCCGACGCCGCGCTGGCCGACTACATCCTTCCGAAAATAACCTGATTCACCGTTGAACAATGGTGGCCAGGGGCGGAATCGAGCCACCGACACGCGGATTGTGCGCGACTGCTTGACGTGCTTGATCGTCGACTGTTGATGGTGATTGAAACCCGCGTGATTCTGGCGATCGACGCGTTTTCGCGAATTTCTGGCACAGTGTTTGCTTCTTTGCTCTATCCCTCGCTAAACAACTGCTTGATTCTTCAAGAGCCCCTGGAGACGTCGTGGGTTGCGAGTGCCCGCTGATCTTGCAGCAGGGGCGCCATTCCGTCACAGAAACCCGCGTCCTCGCCACCGAAATCGCGCGGTTTCTCGCCGCCGTCAACAGTCGACTCCCAGCTGCGCGAGTTTCGATCCGCGCGCGCAGCTGAGGTGACGTACGCGACCGCTTCGCGCGCTGCTTCCGTCAGCGTTGCAGCTCGACGTCGCTCCAAAATCCGATCCAGTGAGCCACATGGGCGTAGGAGGCCCGCGGCGCCTCGTACTCCCAAGCCGCGCGCCCACTGCCGTGGGTTCCATCCGACAGATTGAAAAACCGCACACTGTGGGGACAGCGATGGTCGGCGTCTGTCTTGGGGGCCGACTGGAGAAATTCCAT
>CAYQVE010000348.1:0-2712 GCA_964420785.1 uncultured Enterobacteriaceae bacterium
CGTTGCCCATCGCGCCCACGCCCCATTCGACCCCTGCGACGTGAGGCTCAAACAAGCCTCTGCGATTTCCCGAGCACTGGCACACCGCCGTGATTTGAGCCGGCTTGAAATCTCTTTTTAATTGAGCGAGGGTGAATTTCAGCTCACGCTCGGCGCTCTCGCCTCCGACCGCGAGCTGCCATTCGGCCGCCTTTACTACGGGGATCGCCGCGAGGTGGTAGCGAACGAAGAACGCGTCATTCCGCGTGATCGCAGTGCGGAAATACTCGATGGGGGTCTCGAAATTGGGCGGCCGGTAGGTCTTCTTGATGAGCGGCAGCTTGCCGGGCAGCGCGTACAGAACGTGCTCTGCAAGCGTGCCGTCGGGAAGCTCGGCGTAACCGAGCGCGGCGGTGCTGCCGAGCTCGAGTGCAAGGGAGCGCGAGGCGCCCAGAGATACGAGCGCGGTCAAGGCGCCGGCGCCGGCGAGCAGGCTGCGGCGGGACTCGCTATGCATCTTCTTTCCCATGGGTTCCCCCTGCGAATGCCGGCTTGGCGCCGACCAGGCTATATTAGCGTTAACTAATGTACCGGGCGCGCCTCGAGCATGTCCCGCAGGCTGAGGCTCGCGTAGGTCAGACGGGAATCCCGTTTTTTCGGCTTATCTCTTCAGCGGTTTATAGCGGATTCGCCGGGGCTTGGCCGCCTCCTCGCCCAGCCGCTTCACCTTGTCGGCTTCGTACTCCTGGTAGTTTCCGGCGAAGAAAGTCGCCTTCGAATCGCCTTCGAAGGCGAGGATGTGCGTGGCGATCCGGTCGAGGAACCAGCGGTCGTGGCTGATGACGAGCACGCAGCCGGCGAATTCGATGAGCGCTTCCTCGAGCGCCCGCAGGGTTTCCACGTCCAGGTCGTTCGAGGGCTCGTCCAGCAGAAGGACGTTCCCTCCGGCGAGCATCGTCTTCGCGAGGTGAACCCGCCCGCGCTCGCCGCCGGAGAGCGTGCCCAGCTTCTTCTGCTGGTCGGCCCCCCTGATGTTGAACCGGCCGAGGTAGGCGCGCGAAGGCATCTCGAACTTGCCCACGGTGAGGATGTCCGCGCCGGCCGAGATGAATTCCCATACCGTCTTGTCGGCGTCGAGCGCTTCGCGCGACTGGTCCACGTGGGCCATCTTCACCGTCGGCCCGATGACAATCGCGCCCTTGTCCGCTTTTTCCTTGCCGGTGATCATGCGAAACAGCGTCGATTTCCCGGCGCCGTTCGGCCCGATGATGCCGACGATCGCACCGGGCGGCACACCGAAGGAGAGATCGTCGATGAGGAGGCGCTCGCCGTAGCCCTTGGAGACGCCCTTGAGCTCGATCACGGAATCGCCGAGGCGATCAGCGACCGGGATGAAAATTTCCTGGGTTTCGTTGCGCTTCTGGTATTCGTGGGAGGACAGTTCCTCGAAGCGCGCCAGCCGCGCCTTCGACTTCGCCTGGCGGCCCTTGGGGTTCTGCCGCACCCATTCGAGCTCCTTCTGCATCGACTTGATGCGCGCCTGCTCCTGCTTCTCCTCCACCTCCAGGCGCTTTTCCTTCTGCTCGAGCCAGGAGGAGTAGTTGCCCTCCCAGGGTATGCCGTAGCCGCGGTCGAGCTCTAGGATCCACTGGGCCGCGTTGTCGAGGAAGTAGCGGTCGTGCGTCACCGCGACCACCGTGCCCGGGAATCTCCGCAGAAACTGCTCGAGCCACTCGACGCTCTCCGCGTCGAGGTGGTTGGTGGGCTCGTCGAGCAGCAGGATGTCGGGCTTCGAGAGCAGCAGCCGGCACAGCGCGACGCGGCGCTTCTCGCCGCCCGAGAGCGGGGCGATCCTAGCGTCCCACGCCGGCAGGCGCAGCGCGTCGGCGGCAACCTCCATTTGCAGGTCCGTGCTGTCCGCGTGAATGGCGTTGACGATCGCTTCGAGCTTAGCCTGCTCTGCGGCGAGCTTGTCGAAATCGGCATCGGGGTCCGCGTACGCCGCGTAGATCTCGTCGAGGCGCTTCTTCGCCGCAAGCGTTTCGCCGAGACCCTCCTCAACCGCCTCGCGCACGGTCTTTTCCGGGTCGAGTTGCGGCTCCTGCGGCAGGAAGCCGATCTTCATGTTCGGCAGGGCGGTCACCTCGCCCTCGAAATTCGTCTCGACCCCGGCCATGATCTTAAGAAGCGTGGATTTCCCGGAGCCGTTCAGGCCGAGCACGCCGATCTTCGCGCCGGGAAAGAAATTGAGAGAGATGTTCTTGAGGATCTCGCGCTTCAGGGGCACGAGCTTGCCGACCCGGCGCAGGGTGTAGACGTATTGAGCCATGGCGCTTTTCGGAAAGGGCGAACTTTACCGCGCCCGCGCAGGCGCCGCTCGCAGCGCTCGGCGGCTAGGGTTTGAGCGGCAGGGCCACGGTGAAGCAGCTGCCGCGGGCGCGCGCCTCGCCTCCATGCCGCCGCGCGATCTGCCGCACGAGCGCGAGCCCGAGCCCCGCGCCTCGCCCGGAACCGGCGCGGTGGAACGGCTCGAACACGCGCTCGCGCTCCGCCTCGGGAATCCCCGCTCCGCCGTCGCAGACGGAAAGCTCGACGCTTTCCGCCGTGAGCGACACGCGTACCTCGATCGGCGGAGCGCCGTGGCGCTTCGCGTTCTCCAGCAGGTTGCGGATCATCCGGCGCAGCAGCCGCGGATCGCCGCGCACGGTGACCGGCTGTCCGTCGAGCGCGGCC
>CAYQVE010000349.1:0-2703 GCA_964420785.1 uncultured Enterobacteriaceae bacterium
CCCGGGCGGCCAGGTCAAAGTCCTCCACCTGTGGCCGGGTCAACCTCCTCCAGGTGATGCGAGGGGACAGATGATGTTTACGCGTTCGCTGTTTGTTTGGCAACCCGTGCGGCGGCCTCTTTGAGTCGCCAGCTGCGGCCCTCGAACTTCAGGAGATGGCCGTGGTGCATCAAGCGATCGAGGAGCGGGGCGACGACGACCACATCGCCGAGCAACGCCGGCCAGTCTTCCACCGGGCGATTGGAAGTGACCACGGTGGTTGATTTCTCGTAGCGACTCATGAGCACGTCGGCGAGTTCGTCGCCAGCGCTCGGTGGGAGGCGACGGAGGAACAGGTCGTCGATGACGAGGAGGCTCGCGGCGGAGAGCTGCTGACGGTACTTGGCGATCTCGCCGAGCTGACGGGCTTCGTGGATATCTTCGATCAGCACATGCGCTTCGCGATAGAAGACGCGGTAGCCGTGCTCGATCGCGATGAGGGCGAGCGCTTTGGCGACATGGCTTTTACCGGTACCGGGTTTGCCGATGAGCAGCAGGTTCTCTTTGGCGTCGAGGCACTTGAGCGTGGTGAGTTCGAAGATCTCGCGCTTAGGGAGCTTGGGGTTGAAAGACCAGTCAAGCTCCTGGAGAGATTTGCGTTCGGGGAGCCCGGAGTGGGTGAAGCGGCGTTCGAGCAGCCGGCTGCGGCGCCGATCGAGCTCATCCTGCACGAGCCAGGAGAGACCTTCGAGGAAGTCGCGGTGCTCGGTACTGATCTGCAGGGCGCGCGTCTCGAGTGTGGCGCTCATGCCCGAGAGGCGCAGCCCACGCAGTGCCTTGTGGAGTTCGGTGGTCGACATCGGCATCGGGAGTCTCCTGTGTGGTGAGGGTCGATTTCAGGGGATGGCCAGGTAGCGGGTACCCTCGCGATCGCCGCTCCTGGAGCCTTATAGGCGGCGCGTTTTTCGGGCGCGCGAGCAAAAGCCGCTGTGCAGTGCGGTGTCACCGTTTACAGGCCCTGCTGGGAGTGCTCATCGAAGAAGCGCTGGTAATCACTGATCGGGGCGATTTCGGGTGCGGCCTGCGCGAGGGTCGGGTTCGGCCGGGCGAGCCGCGCAGCGGTGCGCCGTTCCAACGCGCGTTTGACGGCGCGATACGAGCAACAGTGCGCGGCGAGCGCGGCAGCGCAGACCGCCTCGATGTCTTCGCGGTGGTGCTTCTTCGGCAGATTGCTCAGTCCATAGAGCGCTTTCTGGCCGGTGCGCCCGAGCGTCTTGAACAGCAACTCGCCGAGCCGTGCGGTGTGAGGGCCGATCCTGGCGGCGCGGCTGAGGAGCCGGCCGGTCTCGCGCGAGGGATTAAAGATCCGGTCCTCGGGTTTGAGCGCTGCGTAGCCGGGGTGCACCGACCTCGGGTGCCGGCGCAGCACCGTCCCGTCGGCGTGCAGGATCTCGACCTCCTGGGCGTACACGCGCACGGTGACTTCCGAGTACAGCCGTGCAGGGGCGGCCGGGTAGTAGCGCCCATCCACGACGACGCAGCCGCCGTCATCGACGGTGCGCCGCTCGTGGCGGAAGTAGCGGAAGCCCTCGAGCGGCAACGGCTGCAGGTGTGGCTGCTCCTCGAGGTCCATGGCGAGCACCTGACGCTTCTTGCGGCCATGGATGCGCGGGGCTGCCCAGCGCTCCTCCCAGTGAGCCAGCCACGCGTTCTGTTCCTCGATCGACTCGAACTTACGGCCTTTGAGCGCGGTGGACTGCGTGTGCTGGATTGCCGACTCCACGGTGCCCTTGCGGTTCGGGTCCCCAACGCGACAGACATCGGCCACCACGCCGTAGTGGCCGAGGAACGCCGCGTACACCGGGTTCAGCTCCGGCTCGTAGAGATCGGGCTTGATCACGCCTTCGCGCAAATTGTCGAGCACGACGTATTTCGTCGAACCACCGAGCGCCCTGAAGGCCTCCTCATGCAGCTGCGCCCAGTGCTCCTGGTTCGTTTTCCACACCACCTTGCGGAAGCTCTTGCCCGAGTACTTCAGCGTCATCACGAAGAGGTAAGGCCGGCGGTACTTGCCGTTCGCAGTGCGCGTCAGTGCCCCTTGACCGTAATCGACCTGGGCTTCCTCGCCCGGAGGGAACTCGAGTACGTCGTAGCGCTCAGGATCGCGCCCCCTGAGCGCCCGCACGAAGCGTTTTACCGAGTTGTAGCGGTGAGCAAAGGCAAACCGCTCGACCAGATCCTGGTAAATGCTTTGGGCGTTGCGCCCGAGCTGCACCTGCTCCTCGATGAACGAGCGGTGCGGCTCGCACGCCGAAGGCGTTTGGCTCACCGGAGCCGGTGGCCGGGGTGGGGGAATTTGCCCGGTCAGCTCCGCAGTGCCGGCGGCCACCCCGGGGGAATTTGCCGCATACCGCCGGATCGTCTTGCGATCCACGCCGATGCGCCGCTCGATCTCGCGCTGGCTGGCCCCGTTCGCCAGCATCGTCGCGATCGTAATCCGCAAATGCGCCTTCAAGACGTTCACTCCTGCCTCCCTCGGCGATGCCGAGGGATCAGCGTAACGTCCCGTCGCTTCAGGCCTCCGTCGCGCTCGCGCGCTCGGTCAGACCGCCTTCACCTGGAGGAATTTGGGGTGGCCAGAGGTGGAGGAATTTGGGTGGCCGCCGGGGATCTCGACGGCAACATGTCAAGTTACGTGGCGCTGCGCCTGTTACGCGATGAAAA
>CAYQVE010000350.1:0-2701 GCA_964420785.1 uncultured Enterobacteriaceae bacterium
GTAACTACGGCGTGCGTTTTGCCTCGAGAAACTCACTTTCCACCCTCGCATCCCATAGAACATTGCTCGCTATTGAGCAGGGAATTCACCTCCGCGTATCAGGGAATTCCTCAACCCACATTGGGGAAGCTCGATCACCCAGAAATTTCCTTGAAATTCCGATCTCAGAACACCCAGAAATCGTCGCGCGGAATTTCGATCCAATGTCTACCGCGCGTGAGCGCCGTAGCGCTATGCGCGCGCAGCATCGTACCCCCCAGGTGGAAGACATGCTCCCACTTGTCGCCGAGGAACATCGATGTGGTGAGTTGCGGCTCGATGCGGTTTTCTCCTTGGCCTTCTGCCATTTTCACGCGTTCGAGGCGGATCATACCGGTACCCGTCTCGCCGCTTCGGGCGCTCGATCGCGCGCGACCCCACAGGCTCCAGCCCTCGCCGGCCAGCAATGCGCTACCGCCTTCGATCCCCGCGATCTTTCCTTCGAGGCGGTTGTTGCTCCCCATGAAGTCCGCGGTGAAGAGCGTCTCGGGAACGTTGTACATTTCCTGCGGCGTGCCTTGCTGCTCGATGACGCCGTTGTTGAGCAGAAGGATGCGATCTGACATCGCCATTGACTCGCTTTGGTCGTGCGTGACGACCAGGGCGGAGAGCTGCATCTCGACGATCAGCTCGCGCAGCCACGCCCTCGCCTCTTCGCGCAGCTTGGCGTCGAGATTGGACAAGGGTTCATCCATCAAGATCACGCGGGGGTTGTAGACCAGCGCTCGCGCGATAGCTACGCGCTGCTGCTGGCCGCCGGAGAGTTGATGGGGAAAACGCTCGGCGAGGCGTCCAAGCGACAGCTCCTCCAGCGCCTTCTTCACGCGCGTCGCGATCTCCTGCGGCGCAACCTTGCGCAGCTTCAGACCGAACGCCACGTTGTCGAACACGGTCTTGTGCGGCCACAACGCGTACGACTGAAACACCAATCCGAGATTGCGTCCTTCCGCCGGCACATCCAGTTTGTTCGCGCCGTCGAAGACGAGCCTTTGGCCGAGCCGGATCGTGCCCTGGTGCGGAGCCTCCAGCCCCGCGACCGCGCGCAGGAGCGTGGTCTTCCCGCTGCCCGAAGGCCCGAGGAGAGATACGACTTCGCCGCGATTCAACACAAGCGACACGCCCTTCAGGATCGCGTTGTCGCCGTAGGTGAGGTGCAGGTTTTCGACCGTGAGTTCAGCCATGGAAGGACTCCAGTCAATCGCGCAGCTTTACCCCGAAGCGCAGGGCGAACCCCAGGCCCACGGCGACGAGGATGATGTTGATGAGCGATAGGGCCGCCACTAGGTCGATCGCCCCACCTTGCCAGAGGGAAACGAGCTGCGCTCCGATGACCTCCGTGCCGGGCGCAAGCAAGTAGACGGCGGTCGAGTACTCGCGCTCGAAGATCATGAAGACCAACAGCCACGAACCGAGCAGCCCGTTGCGGATGAGCGGCAGCGTTATTTCCAGCGAAACCCGCCCGCGGCTGGCCCCGACGCTGCGCCCCGCTTCTTCGAGCTCCATGCCGACTTGCATGAGCGACGAAGAGATCAGACGCATTCCGTAAGCGAGCCAGACGATCGAGTACGCGAGCCACACGCTAAAGAGCGTGGAGCGAAACGGCGTAAGCGGTGGGAAGAAGAGGAACACCCATAGGAACGCCAATCCGATCAGAAGTCCCGGGACCGCCCGCGGCACCAGCACAAGGTAGTCGACGAATCGCGACCAGCCGTCGTCGCGGCGGTGCGTGGCGAAGCCGATGGCCGTGTAGCAGGCCACGGTCAGCAACCCTCCGGCGATGCCGATCAGAATCGTATTCCAGATGCCGCGCATCATCGTCGGCTGCTCCCAGATCTCGTCAAAATGTTCCAGCGTAAGTGCGTCTGCGAGCTCCACGCCAGCACCCCAGTTCTCCACGAACGCTCGCAGCGCGATTCCGCTCAACGGCACGATGACGCTCGTGAAAATCCACGCACCGATCAACGCCCCAGCGACCCATTTCCAGGGGCCGAGTGGCAGCTCGCGCATGCGTCCGGCCTTGCCTTTGATCGCGGCATATTTGCGAGTGTTCTTGAGAAGCTGGCGCTGCAACAGCACCAATGGAAAGGTAACGGCCACGATGCAAAGCGCGACCGCCGCCATTAGGTGGTACGAGGGCGTGCCGAGCTTGTTGGTGAGTTTGTAAAGGTACGTGGAGAGCACCAGGATCCCCTCGGGATCGCCGAGGACCAGCGGCAGACCGAAAAGCTCGAAGCCGAGGAAAAAAACCAGCACGGCCGAATACAGTAGCGAGGGCATGACGAGTGGCAGGCTCACCGAAAACGCCACGCGAAAAGGACTGGCTCCCGCGGTGCGCGCCGCCTCCTCGACGTCGGAGCCGAGGTTCTTTAGCGCAGCCGATGCATAAACATAGACATTGGGCACGTGCGTGAGCCCGGCGATCACTGTCATCGCGAGGATCGAATAGATGCCCCAGGGCGCAAAGCCGAACGCATCCTCGCACCAGATGCTGTAGAAACCCACCGGACCAGCTGCCACGACATAGCCGAAGGAAAGCACCATCGGAGAAACGAAGCTCGGCACCAATAGCAGGGGCTCGAGCCACGTCCGCCCCGGCAGGTCGGTGCGCTCCATCACGAAGGCGAGGAGGCCTCCAAGCGGCACCGCGATCAGCGTCATCCCC
>CAYQVE010000351.1:0-2681 GCA_964420785.1 uncultured Enterobacteriaceae bacterium
ACCTGTGAACGGGGTCAATCCGCGATTCCTGGTGATTCGCCGCGATAACATCGGCGATCTGGTCTGCACGACTCCGCTCATATTTGCGCTGCGCGAGCGCTTTCCGCGCGCCCATATCGCGGCGCTGGTCAACACCTACAACGAGGCGGTTCTCGCGCGCAATCCGGCTGTCGACGCCGTCTACGCCTATGAGAAGGGAAAGCACCGCGGGAAAGGGCGCTCGGTCCTTTCGGTTCACCTCGATCGGCTGCGCCTGATCATGAAACTGCGAAAGGAGCGCTTCAACTACGCGATCCTGGCGACCCCCGGATTCGAGCCGCGCTCGCTACGCCTCGCGCGCTTGATCGGCGCGCGTCACCTGCTCGGTTATGCCGAGCCCAATAAGGCGCATTTGCGGCTGGACATCGCCTTGCCTTACGATCCCTCCGCGCCAGCTCACGAGGTGGAGCGTGTATTCGGTCTGCTCAAGGCCTTCGGCATCAACGGTCCGCCGCCCTCCACTCGGGTGTTTCCCGATGCGGAGGCGCGTCGCAGCATAGAGCAGGCGCTTTCCCGTCTGGGACAGGGCACGCCGGTCGTGTGCGTACACATCAGCGCGCGGAGAAAGAACCAACAGTGGTCGGCGGAGAACTTTGCGGCTCTCATCGAAGCCGTCGTGAAGCGGCACTCCGCGAGGATTCTGCTTCTCTGGGCACCCGGCGAACCGGACAACCCGAGGCATCCGGGAGATGACGACAAGGCGCGGGCAGTGACCGAAAAGTGCGGCCGGCTTCCCCTACTCCCTTGTCCAACCGACGATCTTCCCAAGCTTATCGCGGCCCTGTCGCTGTGCGACTGCGTAGTGTGCACCGACGGCGGGGCGATGCACCTCGCCGCGGCGCTCGACAAGCCGATCCTGTGTTTTTTCGGTGACTCTCCGCCGGAACGGTGGCGGCCCTGGAAAGCGCCGCACGAGCTTCTACAGCCCGCGAGCCGCGATCTTTCGGACCTGACGGTCGAGGAGGCGCTTGCGGGCTTCGAGCGCCTGTGGCGTGCTCGGCCCCTCCCTCATCCTTTTTCCTGAATCTCGTACACACCGCCCTCTGCGGCGCCGGACTGGTACCCGGGCACTCTCCTACCGAGTTCCCGCTTGACCTCTTCATCGGCCGGAGAGCGCGGCTGCGAGAGCCAGGTTTCGATCTCAGCGAGCCAGGTCTCAGCGGGCGCCTCGCCGGCCCTGGCGATGCGCAGCTTCGGGTGCGGCGTGGGCAGCGTGCTCTCGCGGTCCGAGAGCAGCTCTTCGTAGAGTTTTTCGCCGGGCCGCAGGCCGGTGAACTCGATCCGGATGTCTTCCTCGCTGAAGCCCGAAAGGCGGATCATGTCGCGCGCGAGGTCGACGATCTTGACCGGGTCCCCCATTTCCAGAACGAAGATCTCGCCGCCGTTTCCCATGAGGCCCGCCTGCAGCACCAGCTGTGCGGCTTCGGGGATCGACATGAAGTAGCGAGTGATTTCCGGGTGGGTCACCGTCAGGGGTCCGCCGCGTGCGATCTGCTCGCGGAACTTGGGGATGACGCTGCCCGTGCTGCCGAGTACATTGCCGAAACGGACCACTACGAAGCGTGCGCCGCCGGGGCGCTGCATAGCCTGGCAGACTTCCTCGGACAGACGCTTGGTGGCTCCCATGACGTTGGTCGGGTTCACCGCCTTGTCGGTCGAGATGAGCACGAATTTCTCCACGCCGTGATCGCGCGCGGCGCGCGCCAGGCGCAGCGTCCCGAGGACGTTGTTCTGCGCCGCTTCCCAGGCATTGTCGTTCTCCATGAGCGGGACGTGCTTGTAAGCAGCAGCGTGGAACACGACCGCCGGTTTGAATCTGGAGAAAACCCCTTGTACGCGCGCCGGATTGCGTACGTCGCCGATGATGGGCGCGATGTCCGGCCTATTTTTCAACGACAGGAATTCCTGCTCGATGCTATACAAGGCGTACTCGTTCAGCTCGAGCAGGACCAGACGCTCCGGCTCGAATTTGGCGATCTGGCGCGCGAGCTCGGAGCCGATCGAGCCGCCGGCCCCCGTGACCATCACGACCCTGCCCGTGAGGAGCCGATGCAGGCCGCCGTCGTCGAGCACCACCTGGTCGCGGCCGAGCAGGTCCTCCAGCTCGATGCGGCGGATCTGGGACACCGTGACCTTGCCGGACAGCAGGTCGTCGTAGGACGGTACGGTGAGGACCGTCAGCCCTGCGGCGGCGGCGACTTCCGCTGCGCGCCTGCGCACCCCCGCGGAGGAAGCGGGCAGCGAGATGATCGCGTGGCGGGACTCCAGCTGCTGCGCCCTTCGGCCGACTTCGCCGAGCCCCCCGAGCACCTTCACGCCCAGAAGGACCTGCCCGTGCCAGGCCGTGTCATCGTCGAGTATGCCGACCGCGCGCCACTGGCTGGAGCGTTCCATCTCCCGCAGCAGATTGACGGTGATGTCGCCGGCGCCGATCACGAGCACCGGTTCACCGGTGAGGTGGATGTGGCCGTACAGGGCGCGCTCCCTCCAGGCGCGGTAGGCGATGCGGCTGCCCGACATGATCGCGGCAAGGAGAAAGGGCGCGAGGATGAACGTCGAGCGCGGCACGTTGACGTCGGCGCGAAAAAAAGCAAGCAGGGCGGGGACTGCGAGCGCTCCGGACAGGGCGGCCAACGCTATGG
>CAYQVE010000352.1:0-2652 GCA_964420785.1 uncultured Enterobacteriaceae bacterium
GCTCCATTCGCCGTGCCGGCTTAGCTCAGTGGTAGAGCAGCGGTTTTGTAAACCGTTGGTCATCTGTTCGAATCAGATAGCCGGCAGTCTTTTGTCCAGAGCTGAGCAGGCTCTGAAAAGCTTTTCAATGAATAGGTTGCGAGATTGGTAAGCAGAGTAAGCTAATTTTAGTACGACACAATAAGCTAGTTATAGTACAGCATAATAAGCTAGTAAAGGTACGTCATAATAAGCTAATATAGATACGAACCGCTCGGCCTAGTGCCCCGCTTCGTATGACGACCCCGCAGCAAAAACTAGCTGACGCGCTTGAGGCCCTTGAGGCGCTGCAAAAGCGAGGGGTGGTCGCCTTACGCTCATCCGATCTAAGCCGCATCCACCGTGAGCGCCTCCTCAAAGGCGGCTTTCTGCAGGAAGTGATGAAGGGCTGGTATATCCCCTCACGACCTGACGAAGCGCGGGGTGAGAGTACCGCTTGGTATGCCTTATTCTGGGATTTCAGCGCTGCGTACCTCACCACGCGTTTCGAGGAGAAGTGGTCACTCTCCCCAGAGCAATCACTCTATATCCACACGGGCAACTGGACTGTCCCGCGGCAGCTGCTCGTGCGCTCACCGAGGGCGCGCAACAAGGTCACCGCCCTCGCTCACGATACCTCGCTCTTGGAAATCCGCGCTCCCCTGCCCTCCAAAGGGCTAGAAGTGACCGTGGACGGTCTGCGTCTCTTCTCGCTGCCGGCGGCGCTCGTAGCAGTCGGGCCAGGACTCTTCACGCGGAACGTCACGGAGGCCCGCACTGCACTTGCAATAGTGCGCGATGCTTCTGACGTGCTCACCATCCTACTCTCGGGCGGCCACTCCGTCGTGGCCGGCCGTTTGGCGGGCGCCTTCCGCAACATCGGCCGCAACAAGATCGCCGATGAGATCATTCGGGCGATGCGCGCCGCGGGCTATGACGCCCGTGAAAGCGATCCATTCGATTCTCCAGCGCCCTTCGCACATTCTCCACGCGCACTGTCTCCGTATGTGATTCGGATGCGCCTGTCGTGGCAACAGATGCGACAGATCGTGTTGGAGACATTCCCTAAGGCGCCTGGAATCCCCAGGGACACCGAGGCGTACCTGAAGAAGGTCGACGAGATTTATGTCGAAGATGCCTATCATTCATTGTCGATCGAGGGCTACCGTGTGAGTCGTGAGCTCATCGAACGCATTCGCAGTGGGGCTTGGAATCCGGACGGGGATTCCGCCGACCGGCAGCAGAAAGATGCCATGGCGGCGAAGGGCTACTACGAAGCCTTCCAAGTGGTGAAGGGAAGCGTGCACCAAGTTCTCAATGGCGCCAACGCGGGGCACGTCTTCGAACGAGACCATGGAGCTTGGTACCGGGCGTTGTTCGCTCCCAGCGTGAGCGCTGGCATCCTGTCAGCCGCCGATCTCGCCGGCTACCGCTCCGGTCAAGTCTACATCCGCCGTTCCAAGCACGTGCCTCCGAAACCCGAAGCCGTGCGCGACATGATGCCCGAGCTTATCGAGCTGCTGAGAGCAGAGCCCGATGCAGGCGTTCATGCAGTACTCGGGCACTCTTTGTTCGTCTATATCCATCCCTACATGGACGGAAACGGTCGGATGGGGCGATTTCTCACGAATCTAATGCTCGCTTCGGGAGGCTATCCCTGGACGGTCGTTCCGGTTGAGCGTCGCGACGATTACCTGAAGGCGCTCGAAGCCGCGAGCGTCGGTCAGAACGCGCGACCGTTTAGTGAGTTCCTTGGCCGTTTGGTCAAGGATCGGCAAAAGGCAGCGGGCAAGAAGGCAAGAAGGCCAAGATGATCGCAAAGCACCCCGCAAAGCGAACCGCGTAGAGCATGATCGTCGCAATCGCGTCCTGCCGATGAAGTCAGCGGCTTTGCCGGCCCATGCCTGACGGTAATTTACCAAACCAACGGTTCTTTAAACCGTGGGTCATCTGTTCGAATCAGATAGCCGGCATCATCTTATCTCACAGTATCTGCAGACCTTTTTCGCTGTCGACTGGAATTGCTACGAGGCTCTGACAAAAGCTCGACACGGCTGATTGGGCCAAAAATACCGCTGCTCGCCCCAGTCGGGATCCTTTCGTTCCGAGTCTGTCGAACTTGAGCAGTGGGGTGTCTGAGTCAGGACCGCGTCCGTGTCACCGCAACCCGCTCAAGGCGATCACTCGCCAGTAGTGTCCCGTCGGGGCTTCGGTAGTCGATTGCAAACGGAACCCGAATCCCTTCAACGCCACGGTAATCGTGCAGCGAGACATCCAGGACGCGCGCACCTTGCGCGTTGATGATGGTGAATTTGACGATGTCGCCATAGTGGCTGTCGACGTACAAGATCCGGTGGTAGCCGCCGGGGCGGTCGACCTGGAGTTTCCACGTCAGTATGCCCGGAAGTTTCTGCATCCCGAGAGGCTTAAAGGCATGTTGGTTCCTTTCCAATTCGACTATCGGCGTATCAAAAGCGAACGTCGCGAGTAGTGCGCGCTCCTCCTCGACTCCAAGGCCCTGCGGCGTACCCCGAATCTTGATGCCCTGGTTCGATTTGCTGCCTTCGAACGTTGAAGAGTCTCCCGTCTTCATCAGCAGGCTGACCTGGTTTGGCCGAGCGGTGTGAACCTCTA
>CAYQVE010000353.1:0-2642 GCA_964420785.1 uncultured Enterobacteriaceae bacterium
CAGACGGCCTTCCGGGAAGTGTCCGACGCGCTCACTGCGCGGCAGAAGTACGCTGAGTCCCAGGTGGCGCAGCAGGCCCAGGTGGATGCTCAGCTCAAGGCCAACACGATCGCTCTAGCCCGCTATCGCGTCGGCTATTCCTCCTACTTCGATGTGATCAACTCAGACCGCGACCTGTTCACCGCCGAGCTGTCGCTATCCGCCGCGCACTTGAATACCCTGCTGTCGCTCGTGCAGCTCTATCGAGCGGTGGGCGGCGGTTGGCAGATCGAACAATCCGGCAGGAATGCGCCAGATCGGGCGCCAGCGGCCACCGGCGTGACCCCAGAGCCTCCATCGGCGACGATACGCACACAGTAGGCGTCATGGCTAAGCGCTGCAGTCATCTAGATTTCGTGCGGACCGATCGGCCGCGCAGCCCGGGTTGCGAGGAGTGCCTCAAGCTCGGCGATACTTGGGTGCACCTGCGACTCTGCAGGACCTGCGGGCATGTCGGCTGCTGCGACGACTCGAAGAATCGGCATGCGACTAAGCACTTCCATGCGACGGAGGCCCCGGTATTGACGTGGACGCAGCCCGGCGAGAATTGGGGCTGGTGCTAAATCGATGAGTTGGTGATGGAAATTCCACCGTGACTCGACTCGATCTGTAGGAGCGACTGTGGCGAAGAATCTCCTCGAACAGCGTCGCGCGCAGATGTTCCCCAAGCTCACCTCCGCGCAGCTCGCGCGCCTGGAGCGCCAAGGCACCCCTCTGCAGACGCGCGCGGGCGAGATTCTCCTCGAACTGGGCGACCCGCCGCGGGGTGTGTTCATCGTGGCGGCGGGAACTCTCGAGGTGCTGGCGCCGCCGTCAGCGACTCAAGCGGCGTCGGACGAGGAGTTGCTCAACCTTTTGAGCCCAGGGGACTTTACCGGCGAGATGAGCACCTTGCGCGGCACCCCCGCCATGGTGCGCGTTCGCGTGCGCGAGGCCGGCGCCGTTCTATTAATCGATGCGGAGCAGCTGCGACGCATCGTGCAGAACGATGCCGAGCTCAGCGAGCTCTTCATGCGCGCTTTCATCCTGCGCCGCATGAGCGTCATCGAGTCCGGCCGCAGCGAGGTGCTGCTTCTGGGTTCGGATCACTCCGCAGACACCCTGCGGTTACGTGAGTTCCTGACGCGTAACGCCCGCCCCTACGTCAATATCGACATCGAGCACGATGCCGACGCCCAGGCGCTGCTCGAGCGCTTTCACGTCCGGAGCGAGGACGTTCCCGTGGTGACCTGCCGAGGCGGCGAGGTGCTGAAGAACCCCAGCAATGCCGTGGTCGCCGAATGCCTCGGCATCAACGCTCCGGCCGCCGATGATCGCGTGCACGACTTGCTGATCATAGGCGCGGGTCCTGCGGGACTTGCAGCCGCTGTATATGCGGCTTCTGAAGGCCTGGATGTACGCATCGTAGAAACCTTCGCTCCCGGCGGCCAGGCCGGAACGAGCTCCCGAATCGAGAACTATCTGGGATTTCCGACCGGTATTTCGGGCGCAGCGCTCGCCGGTCGGGCGTTCTCTCAGGCACAGAAGTTCGGGGCACAGCTGAGCGTGGCCTGGCACGCGGCAAGGCTCGAATGTGAGCGTTGGCCGTACACCGTCAACATGGCCGATGGCCGATCGATGCGCGGCAGAGCCATCCTGATCGCCACCGGCGCGCAGTACCGGATGCCCGATATTGCCAACCTTCCGCGCTTCCTTGGCCGGGGCATCTACTATGCCGCCACGCATCTGGAGGCCAAGCTCTGCGCCGACGAGGATATCGTGGTGGTCGGGGGTGGTAATTCCGCAGGCCAGGCGGCGGTTTTCCTCGCGAGCTCTAGTCGTCACGTTCACATGTTGGTCCGCTCCGACGGGCTGGCCGAGAGCATGTCGCGATACCTCATTGGCCGCATCGAGGAGACCCCGAACATCAGCCTGCATACTCACACGCAGCTCACGGCGCTCGACGGCTCCGATCGACTCGAGCGCGTCTCCTGGGCGCGTCGCAATGGAGAACAGGAAGCGTCTGATCTCAAACACGTATTCCTCATGACAGGCGCGCAGCCAAACACGGGCTGGCTGCAGGGGTGCGTCGTACTGGATGATCATGGCTTCGTGAAGACCGGGCCCGACCTTGGCAAGGCACAATTGGCGGATGCACGCTGGAACCTGCAACGTCCGCCGTATCTGCTGGAGAGCAGCGTGCCGAGGGTATTCGCCGCGGGCGATGTGCGCGCCGGCAGCGTCAAGCGTATTGCCTCGGCCGTGGGTGAAGGATCGATCTGCGTTCAGTTCGTGCATCGAGTGTTGCGCGCTCGCTGACGCGGAGAACCAGCCTCCGTTCGTAGTAGCTTAGAATTTCGCTACTGTGGCGACGGGGACGCCGGGACGCGCACGATGCTGTATGTTGGTGGTTAACGATGTGTATGACCTAATGAACAAACCGTCGATGAAAATCCTTAAGAGCTACCCGACCACGGTCGAGGCCGATGTGGCGAGACTCGCGCTCGAGGCCGCCGGAATACCCTCGATCGTCGTCGGAATAAGTGCGGGGATGGAAGGCGGAGTGGCCGGTGTGCAATTACTCGTGCCGGATGATCGGGTCGAAGCCGCACTGACCCTGCTCA
>CAYQVE010000354.1:0-2589 GCA_964420785.1 uncultured Enterobacteriaceae bacterium
CACTGCGGCGTCTGCTGTCAGGCGCGCAAGCGTGGAGGCGAGCGTCTCGCCGGGACCGGCCACGACGCGCAGGGTATGTAAATTGCCCGAGATCTGGGCGGCGACTTCCGAAACCAACCCGGTGCTCAAGCAACCGGCCACGGTCTCCCAGGGAAACACTCACCGGGTCTTCGTGAAGTTCCGTTCCACCGCGTTATCTACTCGCGCGACTGAGCAGCGACGAACGTGGAGTGTGCACGGTGAAAGCTCTTCGAGGCAAGCCCACAGCTCACAATAGTCCCGCTCCCAGAAGTTGTCGCCTTTCGGCGGCGAGCGACGGCAGCCATTGCCGACACTCGCTAGGGCGCGTGAATTGCGCATCGGCAACCTGTAGGCGCCGAGCGGTGTTGGTGCGCGCTCTTCGCGGGCCGCAGCGGCGGATGCTGCCACCTGAAGAAATGCAAGGCCAGGCGCTGAAGGGCGAGGCCTCGGCTGGGAGCGGCACTGCAGTTCGGTGCTACCTGGTCCGGCGTCGCCGCAATGCGTACCTGTTCTGCCCCGAGTCGTGTCGCGCGCGCCTCAAGGTCTGCCTGCATCAGCTCCTGCTTTGGCTTCAGCGACTGAACCTCCGGGAGGGCAGTATTCAGGATGATTCAATACCTCGAGCGTTGAGGTATAATGTGCCGGAGGTATCAAAGCATGGCACCGGGAACGACGGGGTTTACTACTGGGGTATCGGAGCTATTGGTGCTTGGAGTCCTGGCGCGGCGGGAAATGTACGGCTACGAGTTAGCCAAAGCTGTACAGGCGGTCACCAGGCGAGAGATTCGCTTGGGTGAGGGCCTTCTGTATCCGTTGCTGCATGGACTGGAGCAGCAGAGGCTCCTGCGTTCGCGGCGCGTCACTGTTTCCGGTCGACCCAGAATCTATTACCGGACTACGGGGAATGGGCGACGTCGGCTGGCTAAGCTCGTGGCTCAGTGGCGTCGCGCCAGCGCGGCAGTAGATTCCGCTCTCGGAGAGAAATCGTATGCCTGAGGACGACTTCAAATCACTCGCCGAGCCAATGTTGCGCGCAGGCGGCCAGTACGGTCTGCCACCCTCACGACTGACAAATCCGCTGCAAACGGCCAATAACCGTCGTAGGCGGCGCCAGAATGGCTGCCCGTAAAGTTGTCGTTTCGACAAAGGTTATCGGAAGCGCGCAGACTGAGCACCAGTCTACTCGACAACAAACGTGGCGGCCGGAGCGATGCGATCACGGCGGGGATCGCCGCTGCTTAAGACGCGATTCCGGCCATCAAATAATTCGCTCGCAAGGGGAAAGACAAATGCCGATCACTGCCTTCAACAGTTTTGCCGACGGCCTAGATTCGAACAGAAGAAACCGCGGACACTTCATCGCGAACATCAACCCGGACGATGACCGCCGCTGGGTTCCTTATGCGGAAGGCGTCTGGCTCCAGCCGTGCTGCTTTAACGTCACGTCCGGAGGGTTCAGCGTTGTCCTTAAGGCTCTCCCCGGCGCAAAGCTCGGTATTCACTACCACGTGGGCACGGTTCGTGGATATACCATGCGTGGTCAATGGCGATATCTGGAGCATGACTGGATTGCGAAGCCCGGCACCTTCATCTACGAGCCCGCCGGTGAGGCCCACACACTGGTGGCGTCCGATGACTCTCCGGAACCGGTGCTGGTGTTTTTCGCCGTCGAGGGCGGCCTCATCTATTTAACCAAAGCCGCCGACGGCGGCTTTGGCGCCTACGAGGATGGATTCACCCTCCTCGAGCTGTGCCGGAAGTACTATCGACAGGCCGATCTCGATGTGCGAGAGCTCGAGGCGCTGATTCGGTGAGAAACGCACGCTCCGATTGAATCGAATGTCAAGATCGCAATTAGCGACTGTGGCGCACGCGGCAGCGATTGAAGTGGAGTGGGTCGGTGGCCTTGAGTTCCAGGCTGGACGACCGAAAGGCCCCAGGATTCGAATCGATGGTGATGCAACGACTGCACCCGGTCCCTTTGATGTGCTGCTCGCATCCATAGCAACGTGTGCATCCACCGACGTCGTCACGATACTGCAAAAGCAGCGAACCCCGGTTAAGGCGCTCCAAGTGATGATCGAAGCGCAGCGTGTGGAGGCCACCCCGCGACGCCTCGCTTCGGCCATCCTGCATTTCACCATCACGGCGCCAGGCACCACACAAGCGAAAGCCGCTCGAGCCGTCGAGCTCTCGATCACCAAGTACTGCAGCGTCCGTTCCTCCCTCATTGCCGACGCACCGGTCACCTGGACGGTGGAACTCAGATCCTAGGGTCCGCATACGCCCCACGAGCTGACGGTCGCCTGTCAAGATTGGCCGCCCGGAACCAATGGGCATAGGGCAGCAGCGGGTTTGGGTCGGGTTGGGTCTCGCTCGCTAATCTCATGTTTAAAGCGGCGCTGTACGGCGCCAATTCGCGCAGTGGCAGGAGCCGCTGCAACAGCGCTGAGCGGCAAGAGTCATCGGCATACCGCATTCAGCCTATTACAATTGCCTAGCTCGAAGGAGATGACACTATGAACAAGCATTTGCTTAACCGACGTCAATTTAGTGCGCGTTGTGCGG
>CAYQVE010000355.1:0-2583 GCA_964420785.1 uncultured Enterobacteriaceae bacterium
GTCCTTGCCACCGCGCTCACACTGGCAGCACCGGCAGGCGCGGAAACCTACAAGGACACGCTCGAGAAGATAACCAAGACCAAGGAATTCCACATCGGGTTCGTGGTCCTGCCGCCCGGCATCTTTAAGGACCCAAAGACCAACGAGCCCACCGGCTACTACATCGACGCAGCACGCTTCATCGCCGAGCAGATGGGTGTCAAGCCAGTCTTCCACGAGGAGACCTGGGCGACTTTCATTTCTGGCCTGCAGGCCGGCCGCTACGACCTCTCGATCGCCAGCACCGTTAACACGATCCCGCGCGCCATGGCGGTGGCCTTCACCGAGCCGCTCGGATGGGTCGGCACTTGCATCATCGTCGGCAAAAATAGCGCCTTCAACAATCTTGCCGATCTCAGCAAGCCAGGCGTCAAGATCGGCGTAATCCAGGGCGCCTTCATGGTTCCGTGGACGAAGCGAACCTTTCCGCAGGGGCAGATCCTGGAAAGCGCCAGCTCGGCCTTCGTCGAGCCCATGAACGTGGTCACCGGCCGGGTCGACGCCAGCGTCACCGATTCCTGGGTGTGCCGGAAATTCGCGTCCGAGCATTCGGAAGTGCGCACGTTATATGCGGATCAGCCGCTGAACATTACCGCTACCGGGTGGATGGTGCGCCGCGATGACGTCATGCTGCTAAACTTCGTCAACTCCGCAATCCGTTATCTCCGCACGTCCGGCCAGTTGAAGGAGTTCTTCGACAAATACGACGGCCGGCAGTTGCAGGAAAAGAAGCAGTGGGAGATCTGGGGGGCGCAATAGGCTTCGTCACAGGATCCGCGTTTCGGATCTCGACCACCGCGTTGGACCCTATGAGCTCATCCGGCACGTGCCGGGCCGGTGCGAAGTTCTAAAAGCTGTCCCTTGCTCCCAGAGACGGGCATGCCCGCAAGCAAGCAGGCGCCGCCGATGATTGTGATCGAGCGGCTGCACAAGCGGTTCGGCACGCTCGAGGTGCTGAAGGGCATCGACCTCGAAATCGGCGCGGGCCAGGTCATCTCAATCATCGGCGCAAGCGGGTCGGGCAAAGCACGTTGCTCCGCTGCATCAACTTCCTCGAGGAGCCGACCAGCGGCGTCGTTTACATCGACGGGCAGCCCGTCGGCTACCGCCGCATGCACGACGGCTCGCTCGTTCGCGACACGGCGCGCAACATCGACCGCATGCGGCGCGACACCGGAATGGTTTTCCAGTCCTTCAATCTCTGGCCGCACAAGACCGCGCTCGAGAACGTCATCGAGGCGCCGCTCATCGTGCAACGCAAGAGACGGGACGACGCGGTGGCGCTTGGGATGGAGCTCCTCGACCGCGTCGGCCTCGTGGAGAAGCGCGACGTCTATCCCGACCGGCTGTCCGGTGGCCAGAAGCAGCGCGTGGCAATCGCCCGCGCGCTCGCGATGGGGCCCAAGGTGATGCTATTCGACGAAGCTACCTCGGCGCTCGATCCCGAGCTCGTCGGTGAGGTGCTCGAAGTGATGAAGGCCCTCGCCTCCGAGGGCATGACCATGGTCATCGTCACCCACGAAATGACCTTCGCGCGCGAGATATCCCATCGCGTCGCCTTCCTCGACGCCGGTGTCATCGCCGAGATCGGTACGCCGGCCGACATCTTCGAACGGGCGGCCAATGCTCGGACAAGGGAGTTCCTGCGTCGCGTCCGCCACTAGCACCCCATCAACGTGATCGAAACGCAAATGTACACCTGGAATTTCGGCATCATCACCGACAACGTCGGGGTCTTCCTCCGTGGCTGCATTGTCACGCTCGAGCTCACCGCCGTCTCGCTGGTCCTTGCGACGGTGCTGGGCCTCCTGCTCAGCCTCGGGAGTCTGTCCCGCTCGGTGCTGATCCGCTGGTTCTCAATCGGATTCGTCGAGCTGTTCCGCGCCGCGCCCGCGCTCGTCGTCCTGATCTGGATCTACTACGCGCTGCCGGTACTAATCGGCGTGACCCTCAACAGCTTCGTCTCGGCCGCGCTCGCCTTGACGCTGGTCCAAGCCGCCTATGAAGCCGAGATCTTCCGCGCCGGAATCGAAGCGATCGAGCGCGGCCAATTCGAAGCCGCGCGCTCGGTTGGCATGTCGCACACGCAGACAATGCGGCGCATCGTTTTGCCCCAAGCCGTGCGCATCATGATCCCGCCCTTCGTTAGCGCCACGGCGAGCCTGCTGAAATACTCCTCGCTCGCCTCAGTCGTCTCGGTCTACGAATTGCTGAACCAGGGCACCAACCTCATCCAGATGAGCTTCCGTCCGCTCGAGGTCTACACGGCCGTGGCCATCCTCTATCTCGTAATGATCATCCCGATCACTCAGGTCTCGCGCGTGCTCGAGCGGCGGCTCAAGAACCGTTGAGCGCAGAAAGAATAAGGACAGCGGCAATGTCGGAACGGTGGGGAGAGCTGGGGCGGGTGGGCGTCATCTATCCCGCATCGGGCCGGCACGAGCAGGAGATGCACGAGTTCGCGCCGCCCGGCGTCTCGCTGCATCTGACGCGCGTTCATATACCCCTGCGCGATAGCGGAGATTTCGAAGGGGCCGTCGTGTC
>CAYQVE010000356.1:0-2565 GCA_964420785.1 uncultured Enterobacteriaceae bacterium
GAGTCAGCATGCGCTGGTTAGCCTGGACGATGTTGATGGCGGTCGCATTCGGGGCAGGCGCCGCCGGCCTGAACAGCGAATTCAGCCCGGTGCGTACCCCGCCGCGCGCCAGCGCTGACAACGTGACTGGCCGGCTCATCGTCAAATTGCGCGCTGCTGGCAGCTCCGCGCAGAGAGCTAAGCTCCAAGCATCCCAGGATCGCATCTCGGCCCTGATGGCGCGCACCGGCCTCAAGCTGCGCACCGCACGCCCGATTACCGAGCTCCTGCACGGAATTCGTGTGGAACCCACGGTCGTCGGTGAGCCGATCGCGGCGACGGTCGAGCGCTTGCGGGCGGATCCCGAGGTCGAGTACGCGGAAGCCGAGCAGTGGCGCTACCCGCATGCAACAACGCCCAACGATCCCATGTTCTCGCAGCAGTGGTACATGCAGGCGAGCTCCGCCACGACACCGAGTGCCGTCGATACCGTGACCGCCTGGGATACGACGAAGGGTAGCACGGGGCTCGTCATCGCCGACCTCGACACCGGCGTCCGGTTCGAGCACCCCGACCTGCAATGGGCGGGATCGGGCGGGCGCCTACTCCCGGGATACACCTTCATCTCCGATACCTTGGTGGCCAACGACGGCGACGCGCGGGATGCGGACGCCTCGGATCCGGGTGACTGGGTCGTTCAGGCAGACCTGAGCAAACCAGAATGCAATGGTGGTACGACGGCTAACAGCTCCTGGCATGGGACACGCGTCTCCGGCATCCTCGGCGCGCTGAGCAACAACGGTGTCGGGATTGCCGGCATGACCTGGAGCGCGTGGCTGCTGCCCGTACGGGTGCTCGGCAAATGTGGGGGCACGGACCTGGACATCATCGCCGGCATGCTGTGGGCGGCCGGTATCTCGGTGAGCGGGGTGCCGGACAACCCGTATCCCGCCCGGATCGAGAACATGAGTCTCGGCGCCACAGGCGGTTGCCCCCAGGTCTACGTCGATACGATCAGTCAGCTGGCCGCCGCCAAGGGAGTGTTGGTCGTCGTGTCGGCGGGGAACGAGGGCGGACCGGTCGACTCACCCGCCAACTGTCCCGGCGTTGCCGGCGTGGCTGGTTTGCGGCACGCCGGCACGAAGGTTGGATTCAGCAGCCTCGGGCCGCAGATCGCGCTCAGCGCCCCGGCCGGAAACTGCGTCAACACGACAGGTGGACCGTGCCTGTATCCGATCACTACAACCTTCAATTCGGGCACCACGACGCCGGGGGCGAACACATACACGGACCAGGTCAACACACCGAATCTCGGTACGAGCTTCTCCGCGCCCATCGTCGCAGGGATCGCCGGCCTGATGCTCGCGGTCAACGGCAATCTGAACTCGACGCAGCTCATTGCGCGATTGAAGAAGGGATCGCTGCCCTTCCCCCAGACTTCCGCGACCACGACGACGATGTGTCACGCGCCGATGAGTGCCACCGACCTGCAAACTCAGGAGTGCATCTGCACGAACGACGGCCAGACCTGTGGTGCGGGGATGGCGAGCGCTTCAGGGGCGCTGACCGAGGCGCTCCGGCCGATCGCGGCTGTGACGCTTCCCGGTGTCTCGCCCGCAATGAACGTCATGCTCGACGCTTCGGGAAGCGCTGCGGCGTGCCATCATGCCATTGCCGGCTCCGGCTACCAGTGGGTGAGCAGCGACCCCACGGCCCACCCGGTCAATCCATCCACCGGTTCCTCCACCACCGTGACCGCCCCGGCGAGCGGTGCAGCTCCATTCACGGTGACGCTCACCGTGACCGATGATGCCGGTAAGACCGATTCCGGGACGGTGACTGTCAGCTCGAACGCGGCTACCAGCTCTGCTCCAGCCACCGCAGGCACAAACGCTTGCCTTACGCCGATTTCTGTCACTCCCCCTGCTGTGACGGTTTCCGTGTCACCTGCGACAGGAAGCCTTCAGGCCGGGAGCGGCGCTACGGAGACCCTTACCGCGACGGTCGGTAACACACTCAATACGCAGGTGACCTGGCAGGTCAACACGATTGCGGGCGGCAATGCGACTGTCGGTACGATTACGACCGGCGGGGTCTACACGGTTCCGGCGACGGCGCCATCGCCTGCGACGGTGACTGTAACGGCCGTGTCAGCCGCCGATTCGACGCGCTCTGGGTCCGCTACGATCACGATTACCGCGCCGTCGAGCGGGGGTGGTGGTGGCGGCGGCGGCGGTGGTGGCGGCGCGTTGGACGTGTTGAGTCTCCTGACACTCACGCTGGGCGGACTGACGCGCGCGATATTCAGGGCTCACAACAGCCGCTGAGCGGCATCCAGCCACGGTCGCTGCGCTCGGCGGTAGTGACTGGGCGCGATGCGCGCCTGCTCGAGGAGCTCGCGCACCACTTTCTGCGCCTCGGCCAGCCGCCCCTGAGCCTTGAGCAGCTGTGCGTACCGCACGGAGGCCTCGGCGCCGGGATAAGAGGGTGCGAGCACCGCATACTCCTCGAGAGCCTTCGGGACGTTGCCTTCGGCCTCGAGCGCGCGGGCGTAGAGCAGATGCCCGCCCGGTGAGCGGAAATCCG
>CAYQVE010000357.1:0-2560 GCA_964420785.1 uncultured Enterobacteriaceae bacterium
CGGCTGGAAGATCGGAAAGCACGCGCGAGCCTGAAAAAGAGAACGCACCCGTGCACGCAACGCTTCCCCTTCTCGAGGTTTCCGATTTCCCCGCGTTGCGCAGGGAGCGCCTGGAAACGCTCCAGGTCAACCTCGGCTACAAATGCAACCAGACCTGCGTGCACTGCCACGTCAACGCCGGCCCCACGCGCACCGAGGAGATGGACCGGGAGACGGTGCACACCGTGCTGCGCTACCTCGAGGCCTCGGGTGTCCGCACGCTCGACATCACCGGAGGCGCGCCCGAGCTGAATCCGCACTTCCGCGAACTGGTGGCGAGCGCCCGCGCACTCGGTACTCACGTCATAGACCGCTGCAATCTCACCGTTCTCGAAGAGCCGGGCCAGGAGGATCTCGCGGAGTTTCTCGCGCGCGAAGACGTCGAGGTCACCGCCTCTCTTCCCTGCTATACGGAGGAATTGGTGGACAGGCAGCGCGGCAAAGGCGTATACGAGACGAGCATTCGTGCCCTTCGGCGTCTCAATGCGCTCGGCTACGGAGCGGAGGGCTCGCACCTCGCGCTCAACCTCGTGTACAACCCTCAGGGAGCTTCGCTCCCGCCCGCGCAGGAAGAGCTCGAGGCGGACTACAAGAGGGTGCTCGGCGAGCGCTTCGGCATCCGCTTCAACCGGCTCTACACGCTCGCCAACATGCCGATCGCCCGATTCGGCTCGGCGCTCATCTCCAAGGGGCAGTTCAACGCCTACATGGAGCTGCTGAAGGAATCCTTCCGCGAGGAGAATCTCGGCGCCGTGATGTGCCGCACTCTCGTCTCGGTGGACTGGCAGGGCACCGTCTACGACTGCGATTTCAACCAGATGCTGGGACTGCCCCTCAGGATCGCCGGCCGGCGGCGGCTCAGGCTCTCCGATCTCCTCGGGTGCGATCTCGCCGGCAATCCGATCGTGGTGAAGAACCACTGCTTCGGCTGCACCGCCGGGCAGGGCTCGAGCTGCAGCGGCGCGCTCAATGGCTAGCACGCGGCCCGGGCGGTCCTGTCCGCGCCACTACCGTTACTCGCCCGCGGTCTTCGCGCGGGCGGCGGACCTCGAGACGCAATCGCTCTACATCGTCGGTGGGCTCTACGGCAATCCCTTCGCGCTCGAGGCGGTCCTCGATCTCGCGCGGCGCGAAAACGCGACGCTCGCCTTCAACGGCGATTTCAACTGGTTCAACGTCGACCCGGCGGAATTCGAAGGCGTCAATGAGATCGTCCTGGAGAACGTGGCCCTGCGGGGCAACGTGGAAACCGAAATCGCCGGCGAGGATTCCGGCGCGGGCTGCGGCTGCGCCTACCCGGAATGGGTGGGCGACGCCGAAGTGGAGCGCTCGAACGAGATTCTCGGGCGCTTGCGCGATACCGCAAGCGCGTATCCGGAATTGCGCAGGCGCCTGAGCGTCCTGCCCATGCACCTCGTCGCGGAAATCGCGGGCCTGCGCGTCGGCATCGCGCACGGCGACGCCGAATCGCTCGCCGGCTGGCAGTTCTCGCAGGAATCCCTGCGCGAGCGCCCCGAGCGCGCGGAGGCGCTGCTCGCCGGAGCCGCGATCGACGTGTTCGCGTGCACGCATACCTGCCTGCCCGTCATGCAGGACTTCGCCACGCCGCGCGGAACGGCCCTCATCGTCAACAACGGCGCGGCCGGGATGCCGAATTTCCGCGACACGCGTTTCGGCCTCGCGACGCGCATCGCGAGCGCACCCTCGGCGCAGGCGCTCTACGGCGCGCGGCTCGGAGCGGCGGTCGTCGAAGCCGTGCCCGTGCGCTACGACCACGACGCCTGGATGGCCCGGTTCGACCGCGTCTGGCCGGCCGGCTCGCCGGCCTCTGTTTCTTACCGCAGGCGCGTCGCCTCCGGCCCCGGGTACGACGTGGAGCAGGCGCTGCGGACGAGTTCCTCGACCGGCGCGCTCCCGCGCGCAGCCTGAAGCGGCGCGCACCATGTCGCGTCGCCGGCTGCTCGTCGCGGCCCTTCTCCTCGGCCTGATCGCGGCGTTCTTCGCGCTCGACCTCGGCCAGTATCTCCGGCTCGAATACTTCCGATCGCAGCAGTCGGCGATCGAGGAGTTCCGGCGGGCGAACCCGCTTGCGGCCGCCGCAATCTTCTTCGCGATTTACGTCGCCGTCACCGGCCTGTCCGTGCCCGGGGCGGCCGTTCTCTCGCTGGTGGTCGGCGCGATATTCGGGTTGCTATGGGGCACGCTGATCGTGTCGTTCGCCTCGAGCCTGGGCGCGACGCTCGCCTTTCTCTCCTCCCGCTTCGTCTTCCGCGAGTCGGTGCGAATCCGCTTCGGCGACCGATTGCGTGCAATCGATGCCGGCCTGGAGAAAGAGGGCGCGTTCTATTTGTTTGCATTGCGGCTCGTGCCAGCGGTTCCGTTCGTGCTGGTCAATCTACTCATGGGGCTCACGCCGATCCGGACCCGGACCTTTTACTGGGTGAGCCAGATCAGCATGCTTCCCGCCCAGCTCGTGTGCGTCAACGATGGCACCCAGACTGCTCACGTCAACTATGTCTCT
>CAYQVE010000358.1:0-2558 GCA_964420785.1 uncultured Enterobacteriaceae bacterium
CGCGCCGAGGCCGACAACGCCGTCCAGGTACTCGTTTTCAAGAGTGCAGATCCCGACTATTTTATATCTCATGTCGACGTGACGCGGATCAAAGAGTACCGCGAGTAGGCGGCGAAGCTGACGGGAGAAGCGTCACTCGCGCTCCTGTTTCGCCGTCTGAGCACGAGCCGCCTCGTTACCATCGCGCAGATCGAGGGTCGCGTACGGGGCGCCGGCAGCGAGTTCGTGCTGGCCTGCGACATGCGGTTTGCGGCGCGCGAATCGGCGATCTTTGCTCAAATGGAGCCTGCATTCGGTCTGCTTCCCGGCGGGGGCGCCGCTCAACACCTTGCGCGCCTCATGGGCCGCGCCCGGGCGCTCGAGGTCATGTTGAGCGCCGAGGACTATGACGCGGAGATAGCGGAACGGTACGGCTGGATCAATCGGGCGTTGCCCACGGCTGCACTCGGCGATTTCGTTCAATCAATTGCTCATCGGATCGCCAGCTTCCCGGCGGCCGGTCATTTCGTGGTCAAGGATCGCGTCAACGCAATCGCTCTAGCGCCGGTCGAGGAGTTCCGTCGCGATTCCGATCTTTTTGGCGATGGCGCGCGCGATCCTGAATTCCAAAGTCGGACCCAAGCCGCGATGAAGCGCGGCTTCCAAACCCGAGAAGGGGAAATTGCGCTGGCGCGGATGCTGGGCCACTTGGCTGATCGTTGATCGAGGCTGAGGAGCGCTTGCATGAACTCCGAGAGATTGAAGGTCCTGGCCCTCGCCGGAGTATTTCTCATGAACGGCAGCATAGCTGCAGGTGCTTGGGCCGAGTCTGCACAAGCTCTGCAGGCCACGACAACCCACGCGATGACCACGAGCACCGTTCCGGTGCTACACCGATCGATCGTGTTCGACGCGGAGTTCGATCGATTCACGAGTGCGCTGGAGAAGATTCTCGGTCGCTTCCCCTCGGGCGTACAGGAAGACATCATCAAGAGGCCACAGGTAGCCGAAGAACGGATCAAGGGGGCAGAGGGCGCGCAGGAGTTGATGATTTTCTCGGTGTTTGATCACGGGGCCGCTCTTAACATGGTCAATGCACGACAAAAGGCAAAGCAATACCTCATGGGAAACCCATTCACCGCGATTCGGATGACCCAACGCGACATCCGGGCGGCACTTTATGCTCCACTGCGGGTGCTTGTGTACGGGCAGGGAGTAAGGGCGCACAATCGTTGAATACGATCAGCCTTCTTCGCAATTTGGGCAGTTTGGTCAGGAGGACGTCACACAGGTTGCTAGGACGCTGGATGAAAAACTCGAAGGGATCTTGTTACAAGCTGCCGAGCTTTCGCGGTGACTGATGTCCCGCGAGGAGTTCTGAGCCACATCTCGGCGCCGCCTCCGGCGGCGGAGCCTCCAGGGTCACACGACTGTGAGGTTCGCGGCGCGATGCCTTGATATAGTGCCCGTGAGCCGCTCGTCCGGACAAACCGAGACCCCGTCGGACTTCACCCCCCTTCCCGCGTCCCAGTGATATCATGATATCAGCTAGCGACCGGAGCATCCTGTGGCCCAAGTAATAGTTCGTCAGCTGGAGAAAGAGCTTAAGGAGCGCTTGAAGCGTCGAGCTGCGCGCAACGGTCGTAGCGTTGAAGCGGAGATTCGCGAGATTCTGCGCGACGCGACCTCCGAGAGACTCAAAACGGTTCCGAAGCTAGGATCGCGCATCGCAAGTCGCTTCCAGCGTACGGGCTTGAGCGACAGTCTGCCAGAGCTTCGCGGCCAGACCCCCCGACCCTTCGATACGGGTCGATGATCATTCTGGATACGAATGTGCTTTCCGCGCTCATGCAGGAAGCCGCGGACGCTGCGGTGGTGCGGTGGTTGGACGAGCAACCGGGGGAGTCAATCTGGATCACGACCATCACACTGTTCGAAGCGCACTTGGGAATTGCGCTGATGTCGAAGGGGAGGCGGCAACGCGCGTTAGCAGCGGCGTTCGAGCGAGTGCTTGCAGAGGACCTGGATCACAGGGTCCTCGACTTCGATGGGAGTGCGGCAGTGGAGGCTGCGGGTCTGGCCGCCAGGCGGCAGAAATCTGGGCGACCAGTCGACATGCGCGACACGCAAATTGCCGGAATTGCTTTAGCACGCCGCGCAACGCTTGCGACGAGAAATGTCAGGCACTTCGAAGACCTGAAGATCCCAGTCGTCAATCCCTGGCAGGCCGGGGTGCGCTGAACGGACATCGTTTATGGTGAAGTCGGCGCGACTCTCGTGCACTCACGGCTGCGGCCGACCTCGAATTGGATCACGCCCGCCTCTTCGCGATGCGTCGCGCAGCTTCCGAAATAACGACTCAGCCATCTCTGCATCTCTTCAGCTCTTAAAGTTAAAGCAAGGTGAAGTGAATGCCTGGGTGGCTTGCTGAAAATCAGGGAGAACAGACGCCCCTTGGTTCTGGTGCACCGGGGGTTATTTCCGGTATCGTCGCCGGCCTTCAGGCAAGGGGCGATGCATGACGAAGCCGATCGACCGGGATCCGATGTTTCGTGGGTACGTATTTGACGCCGAGATCA
>CAYQVE010000359.1:0-2541 GCA_964420785.1 uncultured Enterobacteriaceae bacterium
CGTTCGACATACATGTCGACAATGGGTTCGAGACTCAGTGGTGCCGCCTCTTGCGCTCGCGCCGCGTTTACGATCAGCATCATCAACACAGGCAACAATGTCCATGTTCGACTCACGTTTTACTCCACTTTGAAGTTGCTCAACGGCATGTACTCGTCCAGCTTGCCGTTCTTGATATGAAATTCGATGTCGTAGTCTCCGGGCTTCGGTGGCGTAAGCTCAGCGACGTAAATTCCAGCGACCTTGCCGATGCGGCTGGTTGCCTGATAAACGGGTTGCGGCGATCCTTGGGGCCGCATTGCCAACGTAACTTGTGCCTGCTCGACGGGAGATCCATCGGAAAGATCCGTCAAATGGATCCGCACCTGGCTCGGTCGGCCGCTGTGTAGCGGCTCGTACTCGAAATAGTTCTCCACCCGCCCGGTGAATTCGGTTCGAGACTGCGCTTCGGGTTCCTTGACGGGAGCGTTGGCCGGCGGTTTTGAACAGCTCTCCAGGAGCGCCGCAAACAACAACAGAATTCCAATCCGCCTCGATATCAATTGCATAGGAATGAATGGTTTTAAGTTTTCTTTAATCAGACAGACGTATACACGTCAGACAACGGAAGGGTGTCAGGCAGGAGGAGCGCGTGGAATGAGGTGCCGAAGCGCGGGTGGAGCGTGCGCTCGCGGCCTATCCAGCGAGACAAAGCCGCAACAGACCTGCGCTGCGGGTGCTGGAAGCGAAACGGCCACAATGGTGACGTCGAAGTGCGTGACGCTTGGCGCAGTCGTTGTCAGGATGTCGATCGATCGCGCTGGCGAATGCGAATGATGCGCTTCCATGTGTACGACCCGCTCGTTCTCGGCAATCTCCAGTTCTGGAAAATGCGCATGAATCAGCGGCGCTCCGCCGGTATCGGCGTGCACGTGAAACAATGGAGCGTAAGCAGTCGTTAAAATCAGAGCGGCCAAGGAGCCGCAAGCGATCATCCGTCGCACGAGCGTATTCTGACACACTCTGCGGCGATGGCACATCCTGAAGTGTTTCTGAATTTTTCGTTAAGGAGGCAAATTGAGAAATTCCCCTCCTCGCAGAGGAGGGGCGCGAAGCGCGAGCCCGATAGGGCGAAGCCTCAAGAGAAGATGCGCCGAGCGAAGCCAAGGCGCAGACGGGGTGGTCAGCTCGGCGAACCTGTAGCCGGTCTGACCATTAATTGCGGCTTCGCCCTATTTCTTGAGGCTGCGCGCTATCGCGCTTGCGCTTCGCGCGGGCTCGCGCTTCGCGCCCTCCTCTGCGAGGAGGGGAATGGTACACTTTTTCGCTATGGAATACGTGAACCTTGGACTATCCGGTTTGAAAGTATCGCGTTTGTGTCTTGGGGCCATGACCTATGGATCGAAACAGTGGAGACCGTGGGTCCTGGAGGAAGAAGAAGCCCGCCTGTTTATTCGGAAGGCGCTCGAGCTTGGAATCAACTATTTCGATACGGCCGACATGTATTCGCTGGGTAAAAGCGAAGAGATTCTCGGCCGCGCGCTGAAGGATTTTGGACCGGGCCGCGACCGGCTTGTCATTGCCACAAAAGTCTACATGCCGATGAGCGATGATCCGAACGATCGCGGGCTATCCCGCAAGCACATCATGCATGCGATCGACAACAGCTTGCGCCGTCTGGGCACGGATTATGTCGACCTTTATCAGATCCATCGATTCGATGCTTCGACGCCGGTTGAAGAAACACTGCGGGCGCTCGATGACCTCGTGAAGGCCGGCAAAGCCTTATACATCGGAGCATCGGCGATGTACGCGTGGCAACTCATGAAAATGCTGGCGGTGTCGGACCGCCTTGGCCTGGCGCGATTCGTTGCCATGCAAAATTACTACAACGTGATCTACCGCGAGGAAGAGCGGGAGATGCTGCCGCTCTGCCGCGCCGAAGGTATCGGAGTGACGCCATTCAGCCCGTTGGCTCGCGGGTTCGTCGTCGGCAATCGCCGCAAAGAGGACTATGGCGAGACCGTTCGCGCGAAGACCGATGAATTTTCGCGGCGGCAATATTACCGGCCTGAGGATTTCGCGATTGTCGATCGGGTGACGGAGCTAGCGAAAAAACGCGGCACCAATAACGCGCAGGTCGCGCTGGCGTGGGTTCTCCATCAGCCGGGCATAACGGCGCCGATCATCGGCGCAAGTAAACAAGGTCATCTGGAAGATGCGGTGAAGGCGTTGGCCATCAAGCTGGATGCCGACGAGCTCAAGTATCTCTCCGAGCTTTACAAGCCTCGCAGCGTCCTGGCGAACGTGTAGGAAAGGGAGTGCATCAGGCGCGCGACTTGCGTTTTCAAGTCGGCGAATGCGGCAGGCGCAGCCGAAAGATTGTTATCTCGGCCTAGCAACTCGAGTTTGCTAGCCGCTTCGAACACTGCGCCGGAATCGAAATTTCCAACAGAACCTTTCAACGCGTGCGCCTTCTCTTTTAGCGCCGCCGAATCGCGGCGCGAGATTGCCCGTTCGATCCCGGCGAGGAGCTTAGGCGTATCGGCGAGAAACAGATCG
>CAYQVE010000360.1:0-2526 GCA_964420785.1 uncultured Enterobacteriaceae bacterium
GTAGGCATCCCCGATCCGGCCGCGGAGCACGGGATCGATGGCACCGCTCCATACTGGCGCGCGGCGCTGCAGAGGACGATAGGCCCGCATTACGGCTCCGTGGGCATCGTCGGCTTTGCCCCGCACGCGCAGTCGCCGCAGGAACGGAACGTAGGCACCGACAACTACACCGATCTGGGTTATGACGCGACCTACCAGTTCGCGGACGGCGGCCCGCACACATTCAATGCCAACGCCAGTTATATCCACGAGCGCCAGCGGTTGTTTGGTGCCACCGCGCTCGGCGCCTCCAGCAGCGTTGCAAATCACGTCAACACGCTCGCCGTCAGCGGACAGTACGCTTACCGGCAGACCTATTCCGTCACGCTCGGGTACTTCGACATCGGCGGCAACTCCAATGTTGCGCTCTATCGATCGTCACCGTGGTTCGGCAGTGCGAACAACAGCCCCGACAGTCGCTTCTACATCGTGCAGATCGAGTGTGTGCCGTTCGGCAAGGCAGGCTCTCTTGCCCGTCCGTGGCTCAACACGCGCTTCGGGCTGCAGTACAGCGCCTACACGCGCCTCAACGGCGGGAGCACGAACTACGACGGCTTCGGGCACTCGGCGCACGACAACAACACGCTGTTCCTGTTCGTCTGGACAGCGATCTGAGCCGAGCCGGTCGCGCCTGGCTGGAGCTCGGACACATTGCAGCGCGGCTGAGCGGCCAAGCTTAGGCACGCGGTATCGGCCTCTCGGGAACGCGGATCTGTGCGCTGAGTGTTCCCGCGACCGCGTTCCGGCGATTGCCCTTGTATGGTAGAACCGCGACTGAGTTTCGCGGCACTCACGTATCAAAGTGGTTCTGTGCCCTGAGCTTGCCGGGGCGCCGACGAGCCGGGGGGAGCGCCTGCGCCCATGCTTTCGATCCTGGTCGGACACTCTTACTTTCTGCATTTCGACCGGAAGCAGCTGGAGCGGGCCAAACCCTACCCACCGCTGGCGACCCTGCAGGCGGCCTCGCAGCTTCGACGGGCCGGGCACGACGTGGCGCTGTTCGATGCGATGCTGGCAGAGGGCGTCCGGGATTACGCCCGCGCACTGCGGACGGTGAAGCCGCAGGTGGTGCTGCTCTACGAGGACAACTTCAACTTCCTGAGCAAGATGTGTCTCGGAAGGATGCGCCGGGCGGCGTGCGCAATGATTGAGCTCGCGCACCGCTCTGGCGCCCGCGTCATCACCTCAGGCTCCGATGTCAGCGATGCGCCCGAGCCGTATCTGCGTGCAGGAGCGGACATCGCGCTCCTCGGGGAGGGTCTGTCGGCGCTCGAAGGCCTGCTCAAGCGACTGGACTCTTGTCCTCACGCCTCTGCCAGCGCGCTGGCGGAGGGTCTACCCGGCACCGCGTGGCTGATCGAAGACGAGGTTAGGGCGGTGAAGGGGGCGCAGGCGCTGCCCGCGGCTCAGTACGGCGAGCTGCCGGCGTGGGATCTCGTGGACATCGAGCGCTACCGCGCCATGTGGCTCAGGGCTCACGGCTACTTCAGCCTGAACATGGCGGCCTCCCGCGGCTGCTCGTTTCGCTGCGCCTGGTGCGCCAAGCCCATCTGGGGCAACCAATACCTGCAGCGCCAGCCCGCGGTGGTCGCGGCGGAGATGGCGCATCTGAAGCGCGCCTTCCGGGCCGACCACGTCTGGTTTGCCGATGACATCTTCGGGTTTCGCGTCGATTGGATCAACGAGTTCACGTCGGCTTTGCGTGCAGACGGCGGCGCGATCCCCTTCACGATCCAGACGCGCGCAGATCTCGTCAGCGAGCGCATGGCCGTCGCGCTGCGCGAGGCAGGATGTCGGGAGGCGTGGATCGGGGCAGAGAGCGGCAGTCAGCGCGTGCTCGACGCCATGAACAAGGGTACCAAGGTCGCCGAGATCGCCGCGGCGCGCGCGCGCCTGAAGAGCCAGGGTATTCGCGTGGGATTCTTCATTCAGCTGGGCTACCTCGATGAGCAGTTATCCGACATTCTGGCCACGCGTGAGCTGCTCGAAACGGCGCTACCCGACGATGTCGGGGTGAGCGTGTCGTACCCCCTTCCGGGTACCCGGTTCTACGAGCTGGTGAAGGCGCAGCTCGGAGAGAAGACCCGTTGGCAGGAAAGTGACGATCTCGAGATGATGTTCCACGGCACGTACACCTCCGAGTTCTATCGCGCGATCAGAAATCTGCTGCACGAGCGGGTGTCACTCGAGAGGCTCAACACCGCTGCGCGTACGGCTAAGTATCACCGCGGCAGACGCGAGTTGGAACGGCGTTGGCAGGACCTGCTGTCGGGCGAGCGACAATACCGTTCTGACCAAGGAGAGGCTGCGGCGGCGATCTGAAGCAATCGCGAGAAGCCTACGCGTGGCAAGTTCCGCCGACATACCTCATGAGGTGACCCAACCGGTTAGCTTCGCCGGAGATTGCGTGAGCCGCTCGACTGCAGCAATTCCGCGGCCGAACGTCTTATTGTCGGCGCTCTTCCACACCACGGGAACCCTTGCACC
>CAYQVE010000361.1:0-2490 GCA_964420785.1 uncultured Enterobacteriaceae bacterium
GGTGAGGACTGGACCGACACCCCGTCGTCGGCGAGGTGGCGCTGCCGGGACGGCGGGTGCAAGCCCAAGTGTGGAGCCTTCAGGTGGGCCGGCTGACGCTGTATCTGCTCGATACCAATCTCTCGAGTAACAGCCCGGCGGATCAGAACATCACCGACCAGCTTTACGGCGGCGACCTGGAGTATCGCATCCAGCAGGAGATTGTCCTCGGCATCGGCGGATACCGCGCCTTGCAAGCACTGGGAGTCGAGCCATATCTCTTTCACATGAATGAAGGCCACTCCGCCCTGCTCTCTCTCGAACGCATCCGCGATCTGATGACGCGCCACCACATCTCCTTCATGGAGGCCCGCGAGGCCGCCAGCGCCGGATTGATCTTCACCACGCACACGCCGGTAGCCGCCGGACACGATTTTTTTCCGCCCGACTTGATGCAGCGGTACTTCTCCGATTACGCCACCGGGCTCGGCATCTCGATGCCGCAGTTCCTGGGCTACGGCCGCACCGATCCGAGTCCCGATCCGCGCAACAACGAACAGTTCTGCATGACGCCCTGGCAAATGCGCACGACCCGCGACGGGAAGGCGGTAAGGGCCCGGTACGGCGAAGTACTGCGTAACATTTGGTACCAAATTGTGACCGGCGTTCCGGTGGACGAGATCCCGATCACTCATGTCACGAACGGCGCGCACTTCCGCTCCTGGGTCTCTCTGGAGATGGAACAGCTCTATGACCGGTTTCTCGGATCGCGCTGGCAGGAAGAACCGGCCGATCAAAAAGTGTGGGCCAAGGTGGCGCGCATTCCGCCGGAGGAGCTTTGGAATTGTCACGAGCGCCGCCGTGAGCAACTGGTGGCTTTCGCGCGTCGCCGGCTCCGTGAACAACTCGAACGGCGCGGCGCCACCATTTCCGAGCTCACCGCCGCCGACGAGGTGCTCGATTCCGAAGCCATGACCATCGGCTTCGCCCGCCGCTTCGCGACCTACAAGCGAGCCACGCTGCTGCTGCGCGACCCGGACCGCTTGGCGAAACTGCTCAACAATCCCGAACGCCCCGTGCAGATCGTCTTTTCCGGCGCGGCTCACCCCAAGGACCATCAAGGGAAAGAGCTGATCCAGCAGATTGTCACGCTGTCGCGTCAGGAGCGATTTCGCAAGCGACTCGTTTTCCTGGAATCGTACGGGATTTCCCTCACTCGTTACCTGATCCAGGGCTCCGACGTTTGGCTCAACACTCCTCGGCGCCCGCAGGAAGCGAGCGGCACCAGCGGCATGAAAGCCACCGCCAACGGCGTCCTGAACTTGAGCACGCTCGACGGTTGGTGGGACGAAGCGTGGTCGGGAAAAGGGATGGGAATCGAACATCCAACGGGAACCGACGCCCAGGGAGATCCCATCGGGTGGGCCATCGGACGCGCCGAGAGCTACGACAATCCCGGCTATCAGGACCAGGTGGAATCGGCAGCGCTCTACGATTTGCTCGAGCGCGACGTCGTTCCCACTTTCTACGATCGCGGCGTCAACGGCGTTCCGCGCCGGTGGGTCATGCGGATGAAGGCCTCGCTCGGCACGCTCTGCCATTTCTTCAACACGCACCGGATGGTGCGCGATTATACCGAGCGCTTTTACGTGCCTTCCGCGAGTCTCTGCACGCAACTGCTCGAGAAGGACCTGGCGCGCGCCAAAGCCCTCGCGGCGTGGCGAAAGCGCGTCGAGGAGAATTGGAAGGACGTCCGCGCCGAGGTGGTTCACAAGGGGACGCCCTCGGAACTGCCGGTGGGCGGCGAGGTCCGCGTGCAGGCCCGCGTGCGCCTCGGGCCGCTCAAGCCGGACGAAGTGGAAGTGCAGTTTTATCTGGGACAAGTGAATGCCGACGATGAAATCGTCCACGGGCAGGCGACGCCCATGAAGGCGTTGGGCTCGATCGAAGAGGAGATGCAGGAAGCCGGATGCTGGCTCTACCAGGCGGCGGCGCCCTGCGTGAAGAGCGGCCTGCACGGATACACCGTGCGCGTGTTGCCGCGCCATCCCGATCTCGGGGCTTATTTCCTGCCGGGCCTGATCGCCTGGGCCAAGAGTTAGGGGAAGGGTGGTTGGATGGGTGACGCAAAAAAGCGCAGCCTGACTGCTGAAGAGTTGCGCCTCGAAGAATCCCGCGAGCACAAGGTTCACTGGAGCCGTTGGGGTCCGTTTCTCAGCGAGCGGCAGTGGGGCACCGTACGCGAGGACTACAGCGCCAAAGGTACGGCGTGGGATTATTTCCCACACGACCATGCGCGTTCCCGCGCCTACCGATGGGGCGAGGACGGGCTCGGCGGCATCTGCGACCGCCATCAGCAAATCTGTTTCGCGCTGGCGCTTTGGAACGGCCGCGATCCAATCCTGAAGGAGCGCCTCTTCGGCCTCACCGGCAGCGAGGGAAATCACGGCGAGGACGTCAAGGAGTACTACTTCTACCTCGATTCCACGCCCACGCACTCCTACATGAAGT
>CAYQVE010000362.1:0-2484 GCA_964420785.1 uncultured Enterobacteriaceae bacterium
CGGCGCGGTTGAAGTGAAGCCCAGGGTGGGCGGGAGCAAGGGCAAGCGCACGTGCGTAGTGCTCGATCGCCTCCTCCGCGCGACCTAGAATCTGGAGGGCCACCGCGGCATTGTTATGGGCATCGACGAAATCCGGATTGACCGATAGTGCCTTTTCGTGAGCGGCGAGCGATTCCTCGTCCCGCCCCAGTCGATGCAGCACCACGCCGAGGCCGTTGTGCGCCTCGCCGTGCGAAGGAAGCGCGGCAATCGCCTCACGGTAGGCTGCCTCCGCCTCGCCGAGCCGTTCTTGCATTTGCAGCAGGATTCCCAGCTGGAAATGCACTTCGGCCCGCGGCGATTCGGCGAGCGCGGTCCGCAGCTCCGACTCCGCCTCGGGGAACCGCCCGGAGTCCCGAAGCGCCTGGGCGCGCCGCAGTCTTTCATCCGTGGAAACCGCGCCGGATCGTCCGGGCGGCGTGCCGGCGATCGGCGGAGGCCTGCTGCGAAACCACCCGGGCATCGGGTTCAGATCTGGGTGAGTTGCTGGGTGAGGCTCATGGTGACTTCTTTGACGAAGTCGTCCGGATAGCCCAGCGATTTGATCTCGTCCTGGAAGGTCTTGGAGAACCGCGCGCGCTTGAGAAGCCCGACTTTGCGCTCGCGGCAGTAGTTCTGTGCGGCGAGAAACACGTGGTGAAGCGCATTGGCAAGCGTGGCCTTGAACCTGGGATCGGACGCCCGTTCGGGACTGAGCGCCGAGGCAGGCATGCGGACATTCAGTTGCCTCGCCAGATCGGCTGCGAAATCCTCCAATTCCTTGTCGCGGAGCAGTCCGAACACGGAGAAACTACCTGATCACGCCGAGCGAGCCCTTCCGGCTCGAGTAATACGCCGCGAGGTCTCCCATGTCCTGCGCGCTGAGGCCGCCGACCTGAGCGCCCATGATCGGGTTCTTGCGCGCGCCCGACTTGTAGTCGCGCAGCGCCTTCAGCAGGTAGTCGTAGTGCTGCCCGGCGAGGCGCGGAAAATCCAGAGCCGTGGGGCTGTTTCCGTCCGGCCCGTGGCAGGCGGCACAGGCCTGGGACTTGAGCTTTCCGGAATCCGCATCGCCTGCCGCGAAGGCTTGCGCGCTGAAACACGCGAGCGCGAGGATCAGGGACCTGTTCACTTGAGCGCCTTGCCCGCGCCGCCGTAGTACGCGGCGAGGTCGGCCATGTCCTGGTCGGAGAGGCTCTTCGCAACGCCCTGCATACTCGGATGGCTGCGGTCGCCCGCCCGGTAGGCTTGCAGCGCCTTGACGATGTAGTCGGGAGTCTGTCCCGCGATCATGGGCACCGAGTAGACCTCGGGGAACGCGGTCTTGTACATCGGGATGCCGTGGCAGCCGATGCACATCGAGTTCTTTCCCTTCGCCGCCTCGGCGTTTCCCTGCGCATGAGCGGGCAGAGGCGCGAGGCAGGCGAGGAGCGTGAGCGCGAGGGATATTCTCATTGCGCGTACTCTGCGAAAGCGCCGGCCCATTCTATACGCTGCCCTCGACCAGGGTCAAAGACACCGCTGCAGTCCATCGGCCACCGCGGCGGCGATTCGCTTGCGCACCTCCTCCGATTGCACCCTGAGCTCCTCGTCGCGGTTGACGATCACGCCCGCTTCCAGGAGCACGGCGGGAGTTCTCGCAGTATTGAGCACGATGAGGTTGTCGTAGTAGTGCACGCCGTTCCTGCGGTCGGCAAACGGCTTGTTTTCCCCCGGAATCGGATCGGCGTGATAGAGCGAAGGCGAGAAACCGGCGCCGCGCAGCGCCTCCCCCATCGCGGAGGCACAGGCGAGACTGCGCGCGAGCGAGCGGTTCTTGCGCGAAACGAACAGGGAAAACCCGGAATAGCGGTCGCTGAACGGACGCTCCACGCGGTCGAATTCCCAGGTTTCGAGAAATTGCGGCTGCACCGAGTCGTGGTGAACGGCCAGGAAAAAGTTCGCGTTCCGCGCCGCCGCCGTGCGCGCCGTGAGCTGGGACATGAAACCGTCGTAGCCGATGAGCACGGTCTTCAATCCGTGGCCGCGCGCGGCGGATTCGATCTCTGCTGCGAGATCGCGGTTGAAGTCGAGCTCGGGGCGCCCGCGCGCGCTGGTCGCCCCCGGCTCCTCGATGAAATGTCCCACGTCGATGGCGACGGTCGCCGCTCCGGCGGAGACGGCGACGCACAACAGCAGCGAAAACAATGCACGCACCGTACGATTGTATACAATGAGGCGCAACCCGCTTCGAAGGCAGACTGATGCGATTCAAAGGCTCTGAAGCTTACGTCTCCACCGACGACCTCACGCTCGCGGTCAACGCGGCGATCACGCTGCAACGCCCCTTGCTGTTGAAAGGCGAGCCGGCCACCGGCAAGACCATGCTCGCCGTGGAGGTGGCGAGGGCGCTCGGGCTGCCGCTCCTCGAATGGCACATCAAGTCCACCACCAAGGCGCAGCAGGGCCTGTACGAATACGACGCCG
>CAYQVE010000363.1:0-2452 GCA_964420785.1 uncultured Enterobacteriaceae bacterium
AAAGCCGGCGAGCTGGCCGGAGAACACCTGCAGCGCACAATAGCGAAATACATGCACCCAGAGCAGCGCGATCAGCGCGTCGGCGCGGGTGCGGCTCTTGAGCCACGGGACCAGGTACCAACGCGCGGCGGTGGCAAGCGTGATCAGGCTCAGGAGCTGGGCGGAGGCTTGGGCCGGCATCATGTAGGTCATGGTCATGCTCCAGAAAACGGAGGGTCAAGGTCGGATGCGCCGGTGTTCGGCTTTAGGACGCGGCGCCCGAAGTCCATGCGCCGCAGCAGCCCGTCCCTGAGCACCAGGGCGTGGTAGAGCGCGGCGACGACGTGGAGGGCGATTAGGGCCATCAGGAGACGCGAAAACGCGTAGTGCACCGCGCGTATCGGGAAGACCCAGAGGTCCGGTGGCAACGAGCCGTGGCCACTGAAGACGACGCCGAACAATCCGGCCTGCACGGCCATGAAAAGCCCGCTGCCGGCCATCCCCAATACGGCGATGTAGAACAGCCGATGCGAGGCCCAGGCGATGCGATCGAGGAGCGGATCGCCGGCGGTGGCGGGAGCCGGATGCCGAGTCCGCGTCCTCACAAACAGGCGAACGAGCATGAGGATCAGGATGAGGATACCGCCGCTCGTGTGACTGCGGAGCGCCTCGAGCTTCATCGGGTCGGCGTTAGGGATCTTGGCCATCACCAGGGCCCCGAGCCCGAGCGCCGCGATGATGAGCAAGGCTAGTACCCAATGCATCGCCACGAGTACCGGGTGGTAACGCGAAACCTGATCCAATCTCGTTCTCCTGAGAAAAATGCGGGCCCTAGCGGCGCGATGATCTCTGCAACTCTGTCGGTCCGGCGCGTGGCCCGCTTGACTCGATAGAATTAACGCCTTATCAGTAGTTCGGCAATCGGGCATGATCCGCATGGCCTATTCGGAGTATCCGACCAATGCGAAAGCTGGGGCTTGCCGAGATGAACGCTTTCGTGGCGGTCGCCGAGCGCTCAAGCTTCGCCAAGGCGGCGCGTCAGCTCGGCGTCTCGCGCTCGACACTCAGCGAAACCATTCGGGCACTCGAGGAAAAGCTGGGCGTACGGTTGCTCAACCGGACCACGCGCAGCGTCGCTCCGACCGAGGTGGGCGAGCGCCTCCTGGCGCAGTTGCGACCGGCACTCGAGAGCTTCGAGGCGGCGGTCGAATCGATCAACGTCTTCCGCGATAAGCCGGCGGGGCACCTGCGCCTCACGGTACCGCGCCCCGCCGCGAAGCAGGTGATAGAGCCGATCCTCGCGCAATTTCTCACGGCTCACCCGGCCATCACTCTGGAAATCGTCACCGACAGCGCGCTCGTTGATATCGTGCGCGACCGCTTCGATGCCGGCATCCGGCCCGGCCATCGCGTCGAGCAGGATATGATCGCGGTGCGAATCGGCGAGGATGCGCGGCCGACGATCGTTGCGTCACCGGAGTATCTGGCCACGCATGTTCGACCGAAAGTGCCCGACAATCTTCGAGACCACAATTGCATACGGCAGCGCTTTGCCAGCGGGGTGATACACCGATGGGATTTTGAAAAGCGCGGGAAGAGTCTGGAGGTGATCGTCACGGGATCACTGATCACCAGCGATGGCGATCTTGCCATCCGCGCCGCTCTCGACGGCCTGGGCATAGCCCGCGTGCCGGCTATCTATGTTGGGCCGCACATAGCGAGCAAGCGGCTCGTCCCGTTGCTGGAAGACTGGACGCCGCGTTCGGTCGGGTTTTTTCTCTACTATCCAAGCCGGCGCCAAATGCCGGCGGCTCTGCAAGCGTTCATCAACGTGCTAAAAGCCCACTCGCGCTGATGGCAAACCGTCGACGAGATCACGTCAAGGACGTGATATCAGGCAGGGGCGATTGGGCGGACGTCCGTCGCTAGCAACGCCTTCAGACGCCGCGCGCCGTAGTAGCTCCGTGACGTTCAGGATACTTCGACCGAGCGAGACTCTGTAACAGGACATGGGGTGTGCCCAAGCATGACGCAAGTTAATCGTGTAACTATTCGCCCAATGCAAGTCCAGGATGCTGCAGGGGTCGTTGCGATGGCGCGCGAGCTCGCTGCCGTGGTCGGCGACGCAGTACCCGCGGTGTTGGAATCCGACCTGCTCATGGACGGTTTCGGAGCAGAACGATGGTTCGATTGCCTGATTGCGGAGATCCCGAATCACCTGGTCGGCTACGCGCTCATGTGCAAAGCCTTCGAAGCGCATACCGGCAAGAAGCGCCTCTGGCTTGGGGACCTTTACGTTCGGCCGGTCGCGCGTCGTAGTGGTGCGGGGAGCGCGCTGATGATGACGATTGCGCGTCACGCGCTCGAACTTGGCTGTCACGCCGTCTACTGGGAGCTTTGGCGGATGAATGTCGCGGGCGCAGCTTTCTATCGGGAGCTTATGGCTGAGGAGGTGGCCGACCTCGCGGTGATG
>CAYQVE010000364.1:0-2446 GCA_964420785.1 uncultured Enterobacteriaceae bacterium
CGGTGGCCGCGGATCTCGGCCTCGTCGCGCACGCCGCCCAGCGACATGCGCACGAATTTGCGATTGGTGGCGCGCGCGATCGACTGTCCGAGAGAAGTTTTTCCCACCCCGGGTGCGCCCACCAGGCACAGGATCGGCGCCTTGACCTTGTCGACGCGGATCTGCACTGCCAGATACTCGACGATCCGCTCCTTCACTTTCTCCAGTCCGTAGTGGTCGGCGTCCAGGATCTTCTCGGCCGCCCCGATGTCGCGCGAGATCTTGCTGCGCTTCTTCCACGGAAGGTTGACAAGCGTTTCGATGTAGTTGCGCACCACCGTCGCCTCGGCCGACATGGGCGACATGAGACGCAGCTTCTTCAGCTCGGCTTCGGCCTTCTTGCGCGCTTCCTTGGGCATGCGCGCGGCCTTGACGCGTTTTTCCATTTCCTCGAGATCGGCGCCGTCCTCGCCTTCGCCGAGCTCCTTCTGGATCGCCTTCACCTGCTCGTTCAGGTAGTACTCGCGCTGGCTCTTCTCCATCTGCCGCTTGACGCGGCCGCGGATGCGCTTCTCGACCTGGAGTATGTCGATCTCGGTCTCCAGCTGCGAGAGCAGGTGCTCCAGGCGAGCCTTGACCTCGAACATCTCGAGCACCTGCTGCTTCTGCTCGAGCTTGAGCGGCAGATGCGCAGCGATCGTATCCGCGAGCCGCCCGGCCTCCTCGATTCCCGCAAGCGAGGTGAGTATCTCAGGCGGGATTTTCTTGTTCAGCTTCACGTACTGGTCGAACTGGGCGATCAGCGCCCGCCGCATCGCCTCGATCTCGGTGACTTCTCCCGCGTCGGCCGGGACGGCCGTGGCCTCGGCGACGTAGTGGCTGCGCATGTCGTCGATGCTCTGGATCCGGGCGCGCTGGCTGCCTTCCACGAGCACCTTGACGGTGCCGTCGGGGAGCTTGAGCATCTGCAGGATGTTCGAAATGCAGCCGATCTTGTACAGGTCCTCTGCGGTCGGCTCGTCCTTGGCCGCGGATTTCTGTGCAACGAGGAGGATGCTCTTGCCCGCTTCCATGGCGATTTCCATCGCCTTGATCGACTTCGGACGTCCGACGAAGAGCGGGATGACCATGTGCGGGAACACCACCACGTCGCGCAGCGGCAGCAGCGGATACTGGTTCGGTGTGGATGCGATCTCGTTTGACATGGCGTTCCCGGAAAAAAGGATCAACAGCTACATTGGGGCGGTGCGCCCCGGTTCAAGCCGCGTCCCGTTCGGGACGACGGCGGTAGCTCAAGCCGTGCCCGCCACCTTCGGCGGTTCGGTGTAGATGAGGAGCGGCTTGCCCTCGCCGACGATGGCGTTCTCGTCGACCACGACTTTGCTCACGTTCTCCATCGTCGGAAGATCGAACATGAGGTCGAGCAGCACCTGTTCCAGGATCGAACGCAAGCCCCGGGCTCCCGTCTTTCGCGCCAGGGCTTTCGTGGCGATCGCCTGCAGCGCCTGCGGCCGCACCTCCAGATCCACTCCCTCCATGCTGAACAGCTTCTGATACTGCTTGATGAGAGCGTTCTTCGGCTCGGTCAGTATTTGGATCAGGGCCTGCTCGTCGAGTTCCACGAGCGTCGCCACGACCGGCAGCCGCCCTACGAACTCCGGTATCAGCCCGTACTTGATGAGGTCTTCGGGCTCGACCGTGCGCAGGATCTCGCTGATGTCCTTGCCGTTCTTCAGGCTTCTCACGTCCGCTCCGAAGCCGATGCCGCTCTTTTCGGAGCGGCTGCGGATGATCTTTTCCAGGCCGTCGAACGCTCCCCCGCAGATGAACAGTATGTTCGTGGTGTCCACCTGTACGAAGTCCTGGTTGGGATGCTTGCGTCCGCCCTGCGGCGGCACGGACGCGATCGTCCCTTCGATCAGCTTGAGCAGCGCCTGCTGCACGCCCTCGCCGGAGACGTCCCGGGTGATCGAGGGGTTGTCGGACTTGCGCGAAATCTTGTCGATCTCGTCGATATAGACGATGCCGCGCTTCGCCTTGTCGACATCGTAATCACAGTTCTGGAGAAGCTTCTGGATGATGTTCTCCACGTCCTCGCCGACGTAGCCCGCCTCGGTGAGCGTGGTCGCGTCGGCGATCACGAACGGCACGTTCAGCAGGCGCGCCAGCGTCTGCGCGAGCAGCGTCTTGCCCGAGCCGGTGGGGCCGACGAGGAGGATGTTCGACTTGGCGAGCTCGACCTCGTCGTTCTTCGAGAGATGCTTCAGGCGCTTGTAATGGTTGTAGACCGCGACCGAGAGGATCTTCTTGGCGCGCTCCTGCCCGATCACGTACTCGTCCAGTATCCCGCAGATTTCCCGCGGAGTCGGCAGGTCGGATTTGGCGGGCTTGCCGCCCTTGTCCGCGGCGCTTTCCTCGCGGATGATGTCGTTGCACAGCTCGATGCACTCGTCGCAGATGAACACCG
>CAYQVE010000365.1:0-2437 GCA_964420785.1 uncultured Enterobacteriaceae bacterium
TTGTTCCCGGCCTCGGGGAGTTCGTTGCGGGTGAAGGGCTTCGGCAGGTAGTCGTCGGCGCCGAGGTTCATCCCGCCGACCATGCTCAAGCGGTCGTCGAGCGCGGTGAGGAAGATGAACGGGATCTCGGCGAAGCGCGGCTCGGCGCGCAGGGCCTCGAGCACCGCGAAGCCGTCCATGTCCGGCATCATCACGTCGCACAGGATCAGGTCGGGGGGATCCTTGCGCGCGAGGTCCAGCCCGATGCGGCCATTCTCGGCGCCGACCGCCGCGTAGCGCTCGACCTTCAACATCAGCATGATGTTGTTGCGGATGCTGGGCTCGTCCTCGATGACGAGAACTTTCCTTTTGGCGTCGGCCATCAGCTCACTCCGGCCGGCTGTTCGATCGGCCGCAGGGGGATCATAACCGTGAACCGGGTACCGGAGCCGACTGCGCTCGTGAGGCTGATTTCGCCGCCGTGAAGCTCCACGGCCTTCTTCACGATCGCAAGACCCAAACCCGTGCCGGGGCGGTTTTCGACGTTCGAGGCCCGATGAAAGCTCTCGAACATTCGCGGCTGGTCTTCCAAGGGTATGCCGATTCCCCGATCCTGGATCTCTATCGCAGCCTGCTCGTCACGCCGGCTGAGCGAGAAAATCACTTCGCTTCCCGGAGGAGAGTATTTCACCGCGTTCGAGAGGAGGTTGTTCAGGATATGCCGCAGCAGCCTCTCGTCCACGGTCGCATCGGCGCGGTCGAAGCGGTCGTCCAAGGTGATGATGTGCTGCTTGCCTTGCGCGATGCGGAATTCCGACACCACCCTGCTGCAGAGCTCGCGCAGATTCGTCGGGCCGAGGTTCAGCTTGAGCACGCCCGACTCCGCGCGGCCCAAGGTGAGCACGTCGTCGATCATTTCGCTCATGCGTTTTGCGCTGCCCTGGATGGTCTGCAGGAGGTTGTGCTTCTCGGCCGGGCTCAGGCTCTCGGAGTAGTGCTCGAGCAATTCCGCCGACGACAGCATGGTTGCGAGCGGCGTGCGGAACTCGTGCGAGGCGGTCGAGACGAACTTCGATTTCATCTCGGAGAGCTCCTTTTCACGCTGCACCGCTGTCAGTGCCTCGAAATACGCGCGCTTGCTGTCATCTATGTCGACGTTGACGCCGGTCATTCGCAGCGGCCGGCCGGCCGCGTCGCGCTCGACCACCCTTCCGTGGCCCTTGCTCCACACCCAGCCTCCGGTGAGGGTCCTGACGCGGTGCTGGGCAACATACTCGGAACCCCCCCCGATCAGGCAATGGCTCAGGGCCTGCTTCACCGTCGGAAGATCATCCGGATGCACCATTTGCTCCAGTTCGTCCAAGGTCAGGGCGCTGGTTTCCTTGCCCACTCTCAGGATGATTGCCCAGCTCCCGTCCAGGAGAACGTTGGTTCTGCGCGCGTCCCAGTCACAGATCAGGATGTTGGCCGCTTGCAGCGCGAGGTCCAGGCTCTCCTTCTGCTCTTTGATCTGCTCGAGCAGTCGTTCGTTTTCGCGGCCGAAGCGGAGCGTCTCGATCAGCGCCCGGTTCGAGGATAGATAAAGCACCAGAAGTACCGCGGAGAACACCAGGATCAGGATCCCGGCGGAAGTATTGAATGCGCCGCCCTGGGAAAACAGCAGGCCGATCAAAGGCGCGAAAATCGGCACGATCAGGCAGGCGAACGACTTGGGGCTGGGAGCGAGCGCCGGAGGCAACCCCATCGCAACGCTGCCGATCAGGAACGGAAGGAGGATCTCGTGGAACTGGCCGTGCTCCGGGTAGAGCAGCATCTCCGTCAGGCCCCAGACGGCGCCGACCGACGTACTGGCGAGACAGAAATAACCCTCCCAGCGCGCCGCGGCTTCCGGTCCGGGCCGGCGCAGGTGGTACGCGCGCTTCAGGGCGATGCGCGTCAGGCTCGCCAGCACCAGCCAGATCAGCCAAGCGGCCAGGAGTTTGTTGCTGATGTAGCCCCATAGGGCGAATGCCGCGATGGCCGAGGTGAGAAGGATAGCGGGGACGTCGTTCCCCGACAGCCGGTAAAGGAGCGAGACTCGCTGCGGCAGGAATTCAGCCGAGGACAGGACAGCGATCGAGGCGCGTGACGCGGTCACGTTTTCGGGAGTGTTTGTGAGGAGTGGATCATTAATTTTGGCACGGTTTAGCAAGCGGTGCCGTTCGTCTGAGCAAGAAGCAGACCCGCGAGCCGAAAGTTTGATGGGGTGGGAGGAATCGCGTTATACTTTCAGGGTTCCGTGCAGAGCGGGACCGGCGCGAGCCGGTCCCGCTCTGCACGTCTGGCCCCAATGAGCCCGCTGCCGTGCCCACCGCCCCGCCCGCCCTGCTTGCATTAGCTGACGGCACTGTATTTCGGGGTACGTCGGCCGGAGCGCCCGGTCTCGCCTCGGGGGAGGTGGTTTTCAACACCGCCATCA
>CAYQVE010000366.1:0-2407 GCA_964420785.1 uncultured Enterobacteriaceae bacterium
GAAGAAAAAGGCCGCTACTTCACCCTCGCCCTCCCCGTAAATCGTACTTTCTAGCCTTTCTTTCCGGTGTCATTGCGAGCGCAGCGAAGCAATCTCGCACCTGCATCCATCAAGCTCTAGATTGCTTCGTCGCCTTGCTCCTCGCAATGACAGCGATTGTTTAGGAAAAAGTGCCTGTCCCCTTCTTCTCCGCCTATTGACTCTTTAGTGGGATCGTGATGATCATCCCGCCTATCACGTCATTCAGCTTGAAGTTCTTCTTCGAACTGTCCGGGTGGGTGTTGTGGCACCCGATGCAGGCCTGCGAGACGGCCTTGTCGGCATAGATCGCTTGCAAGTACGGATCGTGCCCGATCATGACCACTTCGCTATACCGGCGATCGGGATGCTGCAGGGTCTCCTGGAGCCCTGTGTGCTCGAACGGGGTCTTCGGCCCACTCTGTTTGTTGATCGGCCAGAGGCTGATCAGCCGATATGAAATCCCGGCGCGTGCGATCCCCGCCAACCGGTTTGACTCATTCAAGAACTGGGCCGGGAGGGGAAGCGTGTTTGTCTCATGCCAATTTTCCGAAGCGACCACGATACCCTTTGCCTGCATCCTCTCCACGACATGTGTCGTATAAAAGGTCCGGTCCGCCTGGATTACAGCATGCAGGTGGTCGGCCACTGTCTCTGCAGGAATTGCACCCTGCGAGCAAGGCTGAGTGCCGGAGTCCTTTGCCCCTGACGACATCCCCCAGTATCCCAGCACGACAATAACGGTTATTCCTATTCCCCACGCGAAGCCTTTCCTAATCATAATGCCACCTCACTTTCCTTGTCCTGATTGAAATTCCAAAGCTTATGTAGTCGCGTTGGTCAAAAAAATCAAGTCCCGCCTTCTTCTTTTTTCTTTTACACGGCGGGCGTTTTCACATGCTCGGGTCGGACCCCGATCCCGATCAGCCGGGCGGGGATCCGACTCAGGAACGGGAAACGCGCGAGGAGTCGGAGAAGGAGCGGCGGCGAAAGCTGCTCCGTGCTTCCCAGGACGCGCGCGACGACCCGAGCTTGGAAGAACACCTGGAACCGCTGGGTGAGGCGAGTCGGCAGCTCGCGCCGCCGTTGCACCCGACGCAGGTCCTCGGTCGTCAGCCGACCGGTGCGCAGCGGCGAGGCCAGCAGATTCGCAACGGCGATCGCGTCCTGGATCGCGAGGTTGATGCCCACGCCGCCGACCGGGGACATCGCATGCGCCGCGTCGCCGATGCAGAGGAGGCCCGGGCGGTACCACTGACGCAACCGATCGACCTGGACGGTGAGCAGCTTGATCGCGTCCCAGTCCGAGAGTTCGCCGACGCGGTCGGCGGCGAACGGCGCGAGCTGCGCGATGCCGTCGCGTAACGCCGCGAGCCCTCGCTCCCGGATCTGTTCGAACGAGCCCTTAGGGATTACGAAGCCGCACTGCCAGTGCTCGCCTCGGTTGAGCATGATGAAGATCCGCCCCATCTGAAAGCGCCCCATGGGGTTTTCCGGATCGCCGGGCCGCCGGGACAGGCGGAACCACAGCACGTCCATGGGCGCGCCTGATTCGTCCACCTGTAAGCCGGCCTGTGCCCGGACGACCGAGTGCCGCCCGTCGGCGCCGACGACGAGGCGTGCGCGCACCTCCAGCGGGCCGTCCGGGGTCGTCGCCTGGAGCCCGACGACGCGTCCCGCTTCTTCGATCAGCCCGGTCACGTCGGCCCGCATTCTCAATTTGAACGTCGGATAGCGGGTGCCGCGCTCGGCGAGGAAGTTCAGGAAGTCCCACTGCGGCATGAACGCGATGAACCCGCAATGCGTCGGCAGGTGGGTGAAGTCCGCGATGGTCAGCGCCAGATCACCGAACTGTCCATTGAGCCGCGGCGCTTTCTGGTGCGGCAGCTTCAGCAAATCCTCCAGGAGCCCCAGCTCGTGCATGACTTCGAGCGTGGAGGGGTGGATCGTATCCCCGCGGAAGTCTCGCAGGAAGTCGGCGTGCTTCTCCAGGACGAGCACATCGACGCCGGCGCGGGCCAACAGCAGCCCCAGCATGATGCCGGCCGGACCACCACCCGCGATACAGCAGTGAACTGAAATCTTCTGCACAGCCATGGCCCCGCGTCAGCCCCCTACTTGTCTGGCGTGGCGTTTCCGCTCGCAGCCTTGCCCACCGCGGAACGGAGCGTCGCCGCATGGTTGTTATGAACATCGCGTTTCACAAGGATGTCCAGCGCCTGGACTTCCTTGCCATAATAGGCGCTGCTCAAGTCGTCCCGTGTCGCGACTACCGCCCCTTCGAGAGACACACCGACGAATGCTCCCTTGGACCGTGCAAAGGAAAGGATATCTGCGCTGAGATTGGCGGTCGCGCCCTCGACTCGACCGCCCACCGGGCCGACCGCGA
>CAYQVE010000367.1:0-2403 GCA_964420785.1 uncultured Enterobacteriaceae bacterium
AGATGAGCGCCCACCACTATTTCCGCAAGTTCACCTACTGCGACAGCGGCATGATCCCGTGGCTCCTGGTGCTCGCGGTGATCTGCGAGCGCGGCGCGCCGCTCTCGGCGCTCGTCGGGGAGCGCATGCGGCTCTTCCCCGCGAGCGGCGAGATCAACCGCCGCCTCGCCACCGAGGCGGCCTCGATCCTCGCGCGCGTGCGATCCCACTACGAGTCGCGGGCGCAGGCCATCGATCTCACCGACGGGCTGTCGATGGAATTCGGCGCCTGGCGTTTCAACCTGCGCGGCTCCAACACCGAGCCCCTGGTGCGCCTCAACGTCGAGGCACGCGGGAGCGAGCCGCTCATGCGCGAGAAGACCGCCGAAGTGCTCAAGGTCGTCGACGGGTGAGGGCCGCCGCGTATACCTGGCCGCCAAGCGCACGCAGCTCCTCCCAGGGCTTGTGTCCGCCGTCAACGCTGCTGGCCGGCTCCAGACGCGCGACCGTCCTCCCGCGACGCGTGAGGGTGATCGGCCGGCCGCTCTCACCGAGACCTTGAGACCTGATCCCTTACGTACGTCGCGGCGCCCTCCGCCGGACTTGCGCGCCCACGGAATGTCCTCTAATGTAGAAACATTACTACATTTCATGCGGAGCCGCTCGCGATGACGAAGACCATCACTACGCTCTCCAGCCGCGAGTTTAACCAGGACACTAGTCGCGCAAAGAAAGCGGCTCGCAAAGGTCCTGTGTTCATCACCGATCGCGGCCGCCCGGCGCACGTCCTGATGACTATCGACGACTATCAGGCGCTCACGGGCGGGCCCATGTCCTTGGCCGAGGCGCTGGCGCAGCCCGAGGGTGCGGACATTGAATTCAAGCCACCCCGGCTGCGAGGGCCACTGTCAAGGCGCGTCGACTTTCCCTGATGTACGTGCTCGATACGGACGTCGTCTCCGAGCTGCGCAGACCCGAGCGAGCGGATCCCCAAGTGGCCGCATGGGCTGCCCGAACGCCCCTGGTGCTTCATTTCATCTCCAGCGTCACACTCTACGAGCTCGAGGTCGGCATATTGCTGATGGAGCGCAGAGATCGCGCACAGGGCGCGGTCTTGCGTGCATGGATGGACCGTCAGGTATTGCCCCGCTTCGAGGGACGCATCCTGTCGATCGATACCGCTGTCGCGCGGCGCGCTGCGGCGCTGCATGTACCGGACCCAAGACCCGAACGCGACGCCTTCATCGCCGCGACGGCGCTTGTGCACGGAATGACGGTCGTGACGCGTAACGTAGAGGATTACGGACCAACCGGGGTCGAGGTTCTCAACCCTTGGGAACGGCAGCCCTGACTGGCTAACCAGGCACATGAAGACGTCGAGTCACGCGGGAGCGAGCCGCTCATGCGCGAGAAGACCGCCGAGGTGCTGAAGGTCGTCGACGGCTGAGCGGTCGGCGCTCGGGAGGCGCCTGCACTCCGTACTGCGCTGCGCGTTCCTGCACGCTTAAGGCCGGGACGGTCAGCCGCAGCGGCGAAACCTGAGCAATCGCGGCGAAATCACGGTCTCTTGCAAGTAATTCATACCCGTGCTTCAGGCACAGCTGCGCGATCAGGCAATCAATCGTGGACCGCGGAGTGATGCCCCGGGCGCGGCAGGCACGGTAGAGGCCGGCAGCCTGCTCGTAGTCCGCGCGCTCGAGCTCGGGGGCGAGATCGAACGCCGACATCGCGCGCACAATACGCGCTGCCTCGGCGTCGTTGCGCACGCCGAGAAGGATCTCGGTCAGGACCAGGCCCGGGATGGCCAGCGCCCGTGACTCGGCGATACAGAACGTGAGGTACGCCGCTTCGTCGGAGGGTTGGGTATTGAAGTAGTCGATCCAGACGGAGGTGTCGACGAGGATCACGGTCGGCGACCGCGTCGATCGGCACGCAATGCGCCGAGATCCCCCTCCCACCGCACCTGGCCGCGCATCGCGAGCAGTTCACGGCGCTTCAGCATCTTGGCGTATTCGGAAAGCGCCGTGTTGACCGCTGCCTTCTTGGTGGCAAAGCCACCGAGCTCGAAGACCTCCTCCAGCAGCTTATCGTCCAGCTCGATATGGGTTTTCATGGTGCGGGGGAGTGTACCGTGGAGGTACCGTTCTGGCTACATGATCTTGCCATGGATATGTACACGATATTTGACCATTTAGGGCCATATGCTAACCGGTGCGAACGCCGAACCTCCACGCGCGTCGCCCGGTAAGACTCCACCGCAGGGCAGGCGGCGGCGCCCGGCGCCCGCCACCTCCTGGCAGCCCCGGCGGTGCTGAAGAACTACAAGATTGCAGCCTGACGCGTGCTGAGTGTGAGCCCGGACATTCCCCCGCCACGCGTCGCAGGATTAGACTCGACCCTTGGTCGGTCTTGCTGGACGTGAGC
>CAYQVE010000368.1:0-2377 GCA_964420785.1 uncultured Enterobacteriaceae bacterium
GGGCGGCGGTGGTGGCCCCCCCCGGGCACTGCACGCGCCTGTACACCGCCGACCAGGGGCAGCGCGGGCCGCACCTTGCTGCCCAGCCCGACCGCATGTCCAGCCTCAAAGTCCTGCCGATGGACGAGGTCCTGACCTCGTATTACCTGCGCATGCAGGTCGAGGACCGCCCGGGCGTGCTTGCGGACATCTCGCGCATCCTCGCCGACGCCTTTATCTCCATCAACGCCATGGTGCAGCGCGAGCCGGCCGCGGGCGAAAAGCAGGTCGACATCATCATGCTCACCCACCAGACGCGCGAGAAGAGCATCAACGCCGCGATCGACAAGATCGAGAAGCTGCCGGTGGTGACGGGCAGGGTGACCAGGATCCGGCTGGAAGAGCTGCAGTGAGCCGGATCCGGAGGCACGGTTTCAGTCGCGGTCCCTGAGTTCCATGCGCTACATCAGCACTCGCGGCGGGGCGAAGCCTCAGCCGTTCGCGGGGATCCTGCTCGAGGGCCTCGCGCCGGACGGCGGCCTGTTCCTGCCGGAGGAATTTCCGAAATTCGGTCCCGCCGATCTTTCCGCGATGCGCCGCATGAGCTACGCCGAGCTCGCGTTCGCGATCCTGTCGAGGTTCGCCGACGACGTTCCCGCGGGCGACTTGAAGCGGCTCGTAGCCGCGACCTACACGAAGGAGATCTTCGGCAGCGAGGACATCACGCCGGTCAGAAAGCTCGGGCAAGGTTTTCATCTCCTCGGCCTCTCCAATGGACCCTCGCTCGCCTTCAAGGACATCGCGCTGCAGCTCCTCGGAAACCTCTTCGAGTACGCGCTGGAGAAGCACGGCAAGCGGCTCAACGTCGTCGGTGCGACGTCGGGCGACACCGGTTCGTCCGCCGAGTACGCCCTTCGCGGCAAGAAAAACGTGCAGGTCTTCATGCTTTCGCCCCAGGGCCGCATGAGCGCGTTCCAGGCGGCGCAGATGTATTCGCTGCAGGATGCCAACATCTTCAATGTCGCCGTGCGCGGCGTGTTCGACGACTGCCAGGACATCGTCAAGGCGATCTCGGGTGATTTCGCTTTCAAGGCGAGGCACCGCATCGGCGCGGTCAACTCGATCAACTGGGCACGCGTCGCGGCGCAGGTCGTGTATTACTTCAAAGCGTATTTCGCCGTCGGCGGGGAAGTCTCCTTCGCCGTGCCTTCGGGCAACTTCGGCAACGTATACGCCGGTCACGTCGCGCGGCAAATGGGCCTTCCGATCAGGAAGCTCATCGTCGCGACCAACGAGAACAACGTGCTCGACGAGTTCTTCCGCACCGGGCGCTACCGCGTGCGCAGGGCCGCCGAGGTGAGGGCGACCAGCAGCCCTTCGATGGACATCTCGAAATCGTCGAACTTCGAGCGCTACGCCTACGATCTCGTCGGGCGCGACGGCGCGAAGCTGCGTGCGCTTTGGGAAGGGCTCGGTTGCGAGGGAACCCTCGATCTTTCCGGAACGGACTATTTCCGCCGGGTCGCGGACACCGGATTCGTGTCCGGATCGAGCACGCACTCGGACCGCCTGGCGACCATCCGGCGCGTTTGGAAGGACTACGGCGTCATGGTCGACCCGCACACCGCCGACGGCATCAAGGTCGGGCTCGAGCACCGCGAACAAGGCGTCCCGCTCGTCTGCATGGAGACCGCCCAGCCCGCGAAGTTCGCGGAGACGATACGCGAGGCGCTCGGCCGGGAGCCGAAGCGTCCGGCCGGATTCGAAAACCTGGAAAAGCTGCCGCAGCGCTTCGAAATCATGGACGCCGACGTGGGGCAGATCAAGCACTACATCGGCGTGGCGACCTCACGCTCCGTGTGAGCCAAAGCGTCGGAGGTACGACCCCTAAGAGGATCGTCAGAAGTGGAAGGCAAGAAGCGGATACTGACTGGAATCCGGCCCACCGGCCCCCTGCATCTCGGCCATTACGCGGGCGCGCTTGAGAACTGGGTGAGGCTGCAGGCCCGTTACGATTGCTGCTTCCTGATCGCCGACTATCAGGTGTCCGACTACGCCGACGACATGTCGCGGGTGCGTGAGGCGGTGTGGGAGGTGGCGCTCGACTGGCTTGCCGTCGGCCTCGATCCGGAACGCAGCTCCTTCGTCATCGAGAGCCTGATCCCGGAACACGCCGAACTCACCCTTTGGCTGAGTTGGTTCCTGCCGCTCGGCATGCTCGAGCGCAATCCCACGCTGAGGGCGGAGATGGAGGAGTTCGGCCGGAAGTCCGTGCCGGTCGCATTCTTCACCTATCCGGTCATGCAGGTGGCGAACATTCTCATGCTTCGTGCCCACCTCGTCCCGGTCGGGGAGGATCAGCTTCCGCACATCGAGCTCACCCGAGAGGTGGCGCGCC
>CAYQVE010000369.1:0-2374 GCA_964420785.1 uncultured Enterobacteriaceae bacterium
CGCAACCGCGCGGCGCGATTTTGCGCACGCGGTGGGCCGCGAACCGCGCGGTTGCGCACCCTACGAGATTCGACTGTCTCCTTCAGGTCTTCTTCGACGGGTCAGGGAGCAAGGCAGCATGTCCGCATGACCCCTGATCGCGTCGGTTATGCTGCAGTGCGAGAACGGCGCAATGGGCCCAGGCTGTGTGAGAATGGCTTGGAATCGGTGCCGGCAGAGCGATTGAAGGCAAATTTCCCGGGAATCCATTTTCGGTGGTTCCGAAGGTCCCTGGGACATCCGTATCCACTGATTTAGACGCATAAATCCCTGGCTTACGTCGCCAGGGCCTGCCGCAGCCCCACCACGCCGAGGATCGCCATCACCCGCTTCATGTTGTAGGCGAGCACATTGAGCGCCATCTCGGTTTTCACTTTGGGTAGGCGTTTCATGAGAAAGTGCGTCGCACCCATCCAGCACTTGATCGTGCCGAAAGGATGCTCGGCCGTCGAACGCCGCACCGTCATTTTTTCCGGATGGCGGTCGAGGCGCGCCTGCACAGTCTCAAGCACAGCCTCATGCTCCCATCGGGTGATCAGTCGCTCCTTGGCTGTTGTGCAGCGATGCTTGATGGCGCAGCGCTGACAGGCGTTGGTCCGGTAACGGCGCAGAACCAATCCGCGGTCTTCAGTCGTGAAGGAGTAAGAAAGCGTTTGTCCAGCGGGACAAACATAAATGTCCTTCTGAGCGACATAGCGGAAGTCCTGCTTGCCGAAGCGCCCCTCCGCCTTTGAGTTCGACGTCATAGGCTTTGGTAGCGTGACGGTGATGCCTGCCTCCTCGCAGGCGCGAATCTCCTCGCTCGCGTAATAGCCGCGGTCAGCCACCGCATCGAGCGTCTCGACGCCCATCTCGGTTCGCGCCTGCTCCGCCATATTCGACAGTTGATGGCGGTCCGTGCCGATGTTCGTCACCTCGTGGGCCACAATGAGATGGTGCTTGGTATCGACTGCAGTTTGCACATTGTAGCCGACGATTCCGGTGTCCTTGCCGCTCGTCGCCATCGAGCGCGCGTCGGGATCGGTCAGCGAGACTTGCTTGTCCTCGCTTTGCATCATCTCTTCTTTTATCGCAGTGAGCCGCGCGACCTCCTGCTTCAGTTTCGCAAGCTTGTCCTTGAGCCGTGCAACCTTCGCTTCCGGTACCGCATCACCGCGAAGATCGGCGGTCTCAAGTTGCGATAGGTACCGCGCAACGCTCTCCTCGATACGTTCAAAACGCCGCCTCATCTTGGCTTCAGTGAAGTTCTTGTCGCGCGCATTGACGGCCTTGAATTTGGAGCCATCGATCGCAACGCTCGCCACACTCAGCAAATCAAGCTCGCGGCACAGTGCCACGAAGGTTCGGCAGACCTCACGGATCGCCTTGCCATTATCCTTCCGGAAGTCCGCAATGGTCTTGAAGTCAGGCGCGAGCTGCCCAGTCAGCCAGATCAGTTCGATGTTGCGCTGGCACTCCCGCTCCAGCCGCCGGCTCGATGGAATCCGATTGAGGTAGCCAAAAATGTAGATCTTCAGCAGCGTCGCCGGATGATAGCAGGGCCTGCCCTTCTCCAGCGGCTCAACTCGGCCAAAACCGAGCTTCCCAAGATCAAGCCCCTCTACAAAGGCATCAACTGCCCGAACCGGATTATCCTCCGCAACATAATCTTCAAGGTGGGCTGGAAACAAACTGCTCTGGCTTCGATCAATCCCCTCCACGAAGCCGGACATGCATCGCCTCCGCCTGCCGATTCACCTGCAGAATCATAGCATCGGAGCGACTTTTCACACAGCCTGGGCCCGGAGCGCCGACGACGGCAGTGCAGCATTCTGCAGCGATCAGGCGAAGTGCGGACATGCCGCTCGTCTCGCCGGACCGTCGAAGCTGACCCACTGAGTGCCAACGTGCGCGAGCGCGTCAATCTTACACCTTTCACGCGAGCCGCGCGGTGCACCGTCAGATTCCGGCCCGTCGGGAATGCATCCGTGGAGCGCCGACAGCGTCAGATATCAAAGGCCCGACTGACCTCGATTGGGTCGACCTTCGTTTTGAGACCGAGATATCTCGCTGTGCTTTCAATCCTCGCGTGGCCCAGCAGCGCTCGAACCGTCTGCAAATCGCCAGTGCCTTTCAAAATGTGGAGAGCCTTCGTCCGGCGTAAAGATTCTACGCTGTAGTCCGAGGGATCGAGCCCCGCCTCAACGACCCAGAGCTTCAGCAGACGGCTCAATTGCCGCGTACCCATCGGACCAGCGCCGCGGCCAGGGAATAGATAATCGGTGCGCTTCTTGCCGGACGCGGTGATCCATTTTTCACGCGCCCTTACTGTTACCTTGGACAAGCGTCATCCCAC
>CAYQVE010000370.1:0-2357 GCA_964420785.1 uncultured Enterobacteriaceae bacterium
CCTGGAAGCGCTCGATCTCCGCTGGCGCGAACTGCACGCACATCTGGTTGATCTTTTCCACGCCCACGCCGTGCTCGCCGGTGATGGTGCCTCCGACCTCGACGCACTTCTCCAGCACTTCGCCCGCGAAGCGCTCGGTGCGCTCGAGCTGGTCGGGATCGTTCGCATCGAAAAGAATGAGCGGGTGCAGGTTGCCGTCGCCGGCGTGAAACACGTTGGGACAGCGCAGGCCGTACTTCTTCTCCATCTTCGCGATGAATTTCAGGATCTCGCCCAATTTCCTTCGTGGAATGGTCCCGTCCATGCAGTAATAGTCGGGTGAGATGCGGCCCACCGCGGGAAAGGCGGCCTTGCGACCGGCCCAGAGCTTCTGGCGCTCCGCCTCGGACCCCGAAACGCGGATTGCGGTGGCGCCCGCGCGCCGCAGCACCTCGGTCATCCCGGCAATGCCCTCCGCGACTTCCTCGGGCGTGCCATCCGCCTCGCAAAGGAGAAGCGCCGCGGCCTCCAGATCGTAGCCGGCGCGCACGAATTCCTCCACCGCGCGCGCGGCCGGCCGGTCCATCATCTCCAGGCCCGAAGGCACGACGCCCGCCGCGATGACGTCGGCCACGGCGTTGCCTGCCTTTTCCACGTCGTCGAACGAAGCGAGGATGACCCGCGCCGTCTCTGGGCGGGGCAATAGCTTCACCGTGATCTCGGTCGCGACCGCGAGCATGCCCTCCGACCCGATCATGAGCGCGAGAGTATCGAGGCCGGGTGAGTCGAGCGCCTCGCTTCCGAGCTCGACGACCTCGCCTTCGACCGTGACCGCGCGCACGCGCAGGACGTTGTGAAGCGTGAGGCCGTACTTCAGGCAGTGCACGCCGCCCGAGTTCTCGGCGACGTTGCCGCCGATCGAGCAGGCGATCTGCGAGGAAGGATCGGGCGCATAGAAAAGACCGCAGGGCGCCGCCGCGTCCGAGATCGCGAGATTGGTGACCCCCGGCTGCACCCGCGCCGTACGCGCCACCGGATCGAGAGCGAGAATGCGCCGCATTTTCGCAAGCGACAGCAGCACGCCGTCGCCCATGGGAAGCGCACCGCCGGAGAGGCCGGTTCCGGCGCCTCGGGCAACGACCGGCACCTTCAGCTCGTGGCAGGTGGCGAGCACCTGCCGCACTTCTTCCTCGCTCGAGGGCAGCACCACCACCATCGGCAGCTGCCGGTAGGCCGAGAGGCCGTCGCATTCGTAGGAGCGCGTGTCTTCTGTCGCGTGAAGCACGGCATCCGCGGGCAACAACTGGCGCAAACGTCCGGCGACTTCGGTCTGGCGGATGAAATTGACGCCGGTCGCGGCGATGTTCATGTCTGTCTTTCGCTATCGGCAGCTTACAAGTATTTCTTCACCCACGCCAAGCCGTCTTCGGTCTTTCCCGCGGGCGCGTATTCCGCGCCGATCCAGCCCTTGTAGCGGGGCAGGTCGGTGTGATCGAAAAGACGGGGAAAATCGTGCTCACCGGTTCCGGGCTCGTGCCGTTCGGGAACATCGGGGCCCTGCATGTGCCCGATCCTGGTGAGATTCGCCGTCAGGGGCCCGGCGAGGTCGTCCCCCATGGTCCGCATGTGAAAGAGGTCGTATTGCAATCTGAGATTGGCGGCGCCGACCTCGTCCATGAGCGCGAGCGCCTGGGTCGATTTGTTCAGATAGAACCCGGGAATCGTCCGCGTATTGATGGGCTCGACGAGCAGCGTCATGCCGTGGCGCGAGAGCTCCACCGCCGCGTAGCGCAGGTTCCAAACATAGGTCTCGCGCAGCTTCGCCTCGCCGACGTGCGGCGGCGCGACGCCCGCAAGGCAGTTCATCTGCTTGCAGCCGAGCTCTCTCGCGTACTCGATCGCCTTGCTGACGGCATCTCTGAATTCACCGGTACGAGAGGGCAAACAGGCGATGCCGCGGTCGCCTTTCTCGGGATCGCCCGCCGGCATGTTGATGAGCACCACCTCGACTCCGGCGCGCCGTGCGATCTGCGCGAGCCGGCCCTTGTCCCAGGAATACGGGAACTGGATCTCGACCGCCTTGAAGCCCGCCCCTGCCGCGGCGTCGAAGCGCTCGGGAAATTCGACTTCCTTGAACAGCATGCTGATGTTGGCGCAAAACCTCGGCATGGTTCCGGGCCTTGAGCGGGAGCCTCAGGCGGGAACAGGCTTGCGCGCAACCGGGCGCTCGTCGATCGGCAGATTCACGGCCACGGAAATCACCGAGAGCCCGATCGCGATCAGCCACACGAGCTGGTACGAACCGGTGCGGTCGAAGAGGTAGCCGCCGAGCCAGCCGCCGAAGAAGCTGCCGAGCTGGTGGAAGAAGAACACGAAAC
>CAYQVE010000371.1:0-2350 GCA_964420785.1 uncultured Enterobacteriaceae bacterium
CGTAGAGCACACTGTACAACTGCCCGACAGGACCCGGGACAACGGGAGTGACCTATTGATCCTTGCATTAATGCCTGACACGTTACAGAGGTAATTCGGCTTGCTGCCAGAACGCAGTGACCAGTGTGGAACGACGCTGCATCGAGCGCAGCCGATTGCGTGCGCGGCGGGTGAGCTCGCTGAAAGTGCGTGCGCAGAAGTTGCCCAGCTCGTGATGCTTCAGGTGACCCCAGATGTACTCGGTCGGGTTGAGCTCGGGAGCGTAGGCCGGCAGGTACTCCAGTTGAATCGCACCGTTGAGACTCTCGACGTAGTCGCGCACCACGTGACTGCGATGCGCGGGCAGACCGTCCCAGATCACAAGCACCTTGCGGCGGATCTGCCGACCCAGGGCGTGAAGGAACTCGACGACCTGGGGTCCCTTGATCGCTCCTGGAAACAGTCGGAAGTAGAAGCGGTAGAAGGTGATACCGGCCATCGCCGAGAGCTGGTGCCAGTTGAAGTGGTACTGCAGCACGGGGGTTTTTCCACGAGGTGCCCAGCCGCGCACCTGGGTCGGCCGCTCGCTCAGTCCCGATTCGTCGATGAAGACGATGATTCGGCCCTGTTTTGCGGCGTTTTTTTTAGAGCCGGCCAGCGCACTCGCTTCCACCGCCGGATCGCTGCCTCGTCGCGCTCGAGCGCGCGACTCGTCGGGCGCTGGCTGCTGAAGCCCAAGCCGATCAGAATCCGCCACACTTGGCTCTCGCTGTATCGACGGTGGAACTTCTCCTCGATCAGCTGCCCGACTCGGCGCAACGTCCACAGCTCCGTAGCGAACCCCTGTGCCAGTGCTCCTTCCTTGAGCCACCGCACCAGTTCGACCTTCCGCTGCGCATCCAAGCCTGACGGTCGACCCCGCGGCCGGCGTTCGAGCGCCTGCAAACCTCCCGACTCGAGCTGTTCGTTCCAGGCACTGACCGTCGTGCGCGTCACGGCGACTCGGCGGGCGACCTCGGCCTGCGGTACGCCCCGCAACAGCAGACTGCCAGCTCGCATGCGCCGGCGTTGCAGAGCACGACTCTCTTTCTCTGACTTGCTCATGGCCTCCCCGTCCAAGACTACACCACATCTTGGACTCCGGCAGGCGTGGGAAGTTGCAAGTCATTTACGCAAGTGTCAATAGTTTCTTATGGGACATCACACTAAACATAGCGACATAAATAATGCCGCATAAATGGAGTAACATGGTGCCGTCTCTTATACGTGGAGGCGGCAATGCGCAAGCTGCAGATTGCGGACGCGCAGGTCATGCAGGTGGCGATCCGGCAGGAGATCGCGCGTTCGGAGGAGTCGCGCTACGACCATCGGCTGCACGGTGTGCTGCTGGTGGCAACCGGACAGAGTGCGAACCACGTGGCCGAGGTGTTTGGCGAGGACGCCCGAACGGTGCAGCGGTGGGTCCGGCGATTCGAAGCCAATGGGTTCGAGGGATTACGCGAAGGCGAACGGCCGGGCCGTCCCCGATCCCTCGATGCTCGCCAATGGCGGCAGCTCGAGCGCGACTTACGGCCAAGTCCGCGCCAGCACGGCTACTCGCGGAACCTATGGGACGGGCAGCTGCTGAGCGAGCACTTGCGCCGGCGCTATCAGATCGACCTCGGCGTGCGCCAGTGTCAACGGCTATTCCGGCAAATGGGGTTCCGCTTACGCCAACCCCGACCGCAAGTCGCTCAGTCGGACCCTGCACGGGTCGCGGCCGTAAAAAAAACTGCGACGCCTCGCTCGTCGCGCGGATCTTGAACTGTGGAGCGTGGACGAATGCCACTTCCAGCAGCACGGCACCCGGGCGCGGATGTGGGTCGCCCCAGAGATCAAAGACCCTAGCCTCATGCATGCGCCGACCCGCAAGTCGGTCGCCTGTTTCGGCGCGGTCAGTCTGCGCTCGGGGAGGTTCATCGGGTCGACCGCCCCGAAGTTCGATGCGCTCACCTTCGAAGCCTGTCTCAAAAAGCTTCTGCGACATCGCCGTCGCCGTCAGCGCATGATGCTCGTGCTCGACAACGCCACCTATCATCATGCGGCGCTCCTGCGGCCGCTGCTCAAGGCGTATCGACGCGCCCTGACGCGGCTGTCTCTGCCGCCGTACGCACCCCAGCTCTCCCCGATCGAGCGCGTCTGGAAGCTCGCTCGGCGCCTGGCCACCCACAACCGGTACTTCCCGACCCTCGGCGAGCTCCTCGAAGCGGTGGCCGAGCGATTCGAGTGTTGGAAACGTCCCAACCCGGTACTGCGGCGGCTATGCGGCATTATTTAAGACGCTATGTTTAGTTGCGGTTCTAATTGTCGCGGGGCTTACGTGGGCCTCCAT
>CAYQVE010000372.1:0-2302 GCA_964420785.1 uncultured Enterobacteriaceae bacterium
TGCTGGCCCTGCCGGGTGCGCTGCTCGGGGTGCTCCTGGCCTGGATGTTCTTCAACAGAATGTCGGTGAGTCCCTTCGGCTTCAGTTTCCGACTCGACGTGAGCCCGGCGCTCGCCGTGGTGGGCATTGCGTGGGCACTGGCGATGGGACTGATCGGCGGAATACTTCCGGCGCTCCGCGCCGCGCGAGTCCCGGTGACGACGGCTCTGCGCGCGACTTGATGGCAGCATGCGACGGCTGATCATCCTTGCCGCGAGCGCTGCGGTGTTCGGAGCGACGCTCTGCAGCGCCACGACGGCCGACTTCGAGACCCCGGGCGATGAGCCAGCCGATGCGAGCCTGACGCCGACCCAGGTCGCGGGGGAGAGCTTTCACATTCAGAACCCGGTGCACAGCGACGGGCTGATGCACCACTACATCGTCGAGAGCCGCTTCGGAGTCTTTCCGGCCTACGGGCACGACGCGCTCGCGGTGCGGCTGCGCGAAGTGGCCGCGTTGACGACGATAGCGAGAACTTCCAACACGGAGGTCGTCCTCAAGTCCGTGAGCCGTGGCATCGAGGAGGATGCCCGGTCGCTCGTGCAGGTGGCCCTGAATCCTGTCGGCACCGTGATCGGCATACCGAAGGGCATCGCGCATCTCCTGGGCGGCTACAGGGCGCAGGCCGGGGAGATCGCGGCCCAGGTGCGGTCATCTTCGAAGGCGGATGACTCGCAGAAGAAGGGCGATGGACGGGTAGGGCAGGCGGAGCACGCCGCCAGGCAGTACGCCGATCGCTACCTCGGCCTTTCGGCTGCCGAACGACGCTGGTACGGCCAACTACGCGTCGACCCGTATACGAACAACGAGGTTCTGCGCCGAGCCGTCAAGCGCCTCGCCAGGATCGATGCGGCCGCGAGCTTCGGCATCCGCTTCGCGCCGCTCGGAGTGCCCTTCGCGGGCGAGGTGCGGCGCGCGCTCGATGCCATCTACAACGAAGACCCCGCAGTGCTGCGCAAACGGCGCCACGAAGCGCTCGCCGGCTTTGACCTCCGCCCTTCCGAAGTCGAGAGCTTCGAGAACGCGCTGCTCCTCACGCCGACACGCCAGACGCTGCTGGTCGATGCGGTGCAGCGGCTCGAGGGAGTCGAGGGGCGGGCGGAGCTGCTCCGCCACGCCGCCACGGTGACGGCTGAAGACGAGATCGAGGTATTTCTGAGCAGCACCTGTCTGCTGCTGCATTTTCACTCGCGCTCGCCCGTGGCTCGGGTCCTGGCGGGCTTGCGCGTGCCGACCGCTCAGCGGACCGACGGGCGCGTGATGGTCTTTGGCGCCTTCGACAACGTGCATTGGACCGAGGATGTAGCGGCTTACGAGCACGCCATCCGTGAGGCGTTGCCACCCGATGCGGGAGCGCGCGAGTTCTGGCTCGCGGGGACCGTCTCGCCCCGCGCACACGCCGCGCTCGCGCAGCGGGGCTGGGACATTCACGATCGGGCCGAGGTGTCATTGGGTTGCGCTTCCGACGATGCCCTCGCCAGCGCCGCGCTCCCGAGGGAGTAGGGCGCGCACCCACCGAGCTCACTGTGCCGCGATGTCCTCGCGGGCGTCTTATGCGGACCCGTCGAGGCCGCTCAACGCCTTGAACCGGCCCGTCGCGGAGAGCGCTTCGCGCGCGGCTTGCGCCGTCCACAGCGCATTGCGGCGGGCTACGAACGGGCTGTGCGACAGCTCATCGAGCGATCCGGCTTTGGCGAACAGAAAGCCCTGACCGGCGACGCAACCGAGCGCCAGGAGCGCCGCGGCCTGGGCATCGAGCTCGATTCCCTCCGCCACGGTGTCGAGTCCGAGCGTCTCGCCGAGGGTGACCACGGTGCGCACGAGCTCAGGCCCGCTGTCCGAGTTGGTCAGGCGGCTCACGAAGGAACGGTCGATCTTGAGAATGTCGATGGGGAAACGATGCAGGTAGGAAAGGGACGAGTAGCCGGTGCCGAAATCGTCGATCGCGAGTCGAATGCCAAGCGCCTTCAGGCGACGGAATCGCTCGAGGTTCGCACCGCTGTGGTCCATGATGGTGCTTTCCGTGAGCTCGATGACGAGATTGTCCGGCTCGAGTCCGGATTCCCGCAGCGCCTGCGTGACGTCGTGCACCAGATCGCCCTGCTCGAGATGGCGGGCCGAGATGTTCACCGCGAGCCGCAGGGCCGACCCGCCAGCGATGGATTTGCGCCAGGCGCACATGTCGCGACACGCCTGCTTCAGCACCCAGCGTCCGAGCTTGGCGACCTGGCCGCACTCCTCCATCACCTGGATGAAGCGCGCC
>CAYQVE010000373.1:0-2301 GCA_964420785.1 uncultured Enterobacteriaceae bacterium
GAGACGCCGCGCATCCCGAATGCGTTGCGTGAGGCGTTACGAGTGGGGAATGGGGGACACGCGAACAACTCCGGCCTCCTGATCCACGGCAACGACTATCCGACGCCGGACGGCACATGCGTGCGCGACTACGTGCATGTGGATGACCTCGCCTCGGCGCATCTCCTTGCCGCCGAGCGCCTCATCGATGGAACGCTCGCGGGCGCTCACGCCTTCAATCTTGGCGCCGATGTGGGCTCCTCGGTACTCCAAGTAGTCGAGTGTTGCCGCAGAGTCACGAAGACCTCTTTCCAATATCGCATGGGCCCGCGTCGGCCCGGTGACCCGCCTGTCCTCGTCGCCGATAGCACGGCCGCGCGGCGCGAGCTCGGCTGGAAGCCGAAGTATCGAGACCTCGACGCGATCGTCTCCACTGCGTGGAATTGGTTTTCCCGGCAATGACAATTCGCTATCGCTTCCTCAAGCTCACCACATGGGCGACAACAGAAGGCGGAAGGAACCGCCGGAGGAGCGCTCGTACCGGCATCGGTGACAGCGGGTTTCGTGCCCACTGCCCAAGTATGAGCCGCAACGCTGTAGATGCCTGCGCATTCGACAGGATGAGGTGCTCGGACCATCTGAGCGTTTCCATCATGGTCACGCGCCGACGCATCGCTTCGGGAAGACCGTACAGCGGTGTGGGGATCAATGTAGCGGGAGGCATTGCGTGTTCCCGCTCGACAAGAATCCGGTCGAGGTCGAATTCGACGCTACGACCTGGGCGCCGCAGGAAGCTCACTGCCGCAGCGCGGTAAGCGGTCTCGAGCAGCCGCGCAGTCTTCGCAACGTCCTGCTTTTCGGCGATCGCGCTTCGGGCGTTTCGGCCGATCTCACGGCGCGTCGATCCGTCAGCCGCCAGCTCCGCCGACTTGGCAGCAAAGGCCTCGGGCCGGTCGAAGGGCATCACGAAACCGCTCCTGCCGTCCTCAATGACTTCGGTCGCATGCCCGACAGGCGTCGTCAGGCAGCAGACCCCGGTCGCCATCGCCTCAAGCAGCGTCACGGGCCCGCCCTCGACTCGCGCGGTCACCCAGAAGAAGTCCAGCACCTGATAGATCCTCGCGACCTCATCGTCCGCGACGAATGGAAACCAGAGGCACGCGATCCCCCGCGACTTGAGAAGCCTCACGACATCGGTCCACCCGGGGCCGACGATCAGCGCGACCGTCCGCTCGACGCGCTGCTTGAGCATCGTCGCTGCGTCGACGAATACATCAGGCCCTTTTCGGTTGAGCTCGTTGCTGCCGAATTTCGCAAAGAAGCCGACCACTGTCGCGTCGTGCTCGATTCCAAAGCGTTTCCGCAGAGCGGCGCGAGCCTCGGGTGCGGCCGGGGCGAAACGGCGGGGATCGACGCCGTAGGGAATGAGAACGACCTTCTGGGGATCGACTTGGCGCGCGTGAAGGTCGTCTGCGCCCCGCTTCGATCCGGCGATGATCGCATCGGCCAGCGCGATGTGTTCGAGCGCGGACCAGTCACCTACATGATGGAGACTGGTCACACAAGGCATCGCTCCTCTGAACTTGGGCAGCCATTGCTGGCTCGCCGACGGACAGGTGAAGTGAACCAAATCGAAACGGCTGATCAAATCCGGGACTCTGCGGAATACGTCCTCGAGAACCGGGCCGGAGATGACTGTCGCCTCAATCCATGGATTGAAGTGCGCGAAGTGTTTCGCCAGGGTGCCGGTCACCCAATAGGTCGAAGCCGGCACAAAGAGGACGCGAAGCTTCGGCGCCATCTAGGCAACCGCGTGGAAGTGGTTTCCAACCGTCGAGTAAAGACGGCCCACGCGCGCGCCAAGTTCCTCCAGACGATCCAGGGCGTCGAAGGTCGGACGAGCGGCGCGCGCCAGGCCGGTCCTGGTCGCGTCGTCGTTCAATAGCGTCTGGATCGCCTTGGCCAGGGCGGCCGTGTCGCCGACATCCACAACGACCCCCGACGGCGGATTGCCCAGAAGCAGGCTGCTACCTGCGACCCGCGTCGATATCACCGGCAAGCCGGATGCGAGCGCCTCGCGCATCGCCGCGGAGAGCCCTTCGCGACGCGAGGGAATCACGAGGAGGTCCGCAGCGCGGTAGTACGGAGCCGGATCGTCCTGATGCCCGGCCAACACGACGCTCCCCGCAAGCTCCCGGACGCCCCTCTTCGCGACGACCTCCCCGCCCTGAGGCCCATCGCCCCAAAGCACCAGACCCGGAGTCCCGGCGCCCGCAGCGTCCGCCGCCTGCCAAGCCTCCAAACGGCCCAGGAAATTACTCT
>CAYQVE010000374.1:0-2255 GCA_964420785.1 uncultured Enterobacteriaceae bacterium
TCAGCAGGAAGGCATTGCCGGGGTCCGAGAGACTGTCGCCGAACACGACGATGCGGTCGAATGGTGGTTGGTCTACATCCCTCTCGTCTGCGCGGGCCGACGCGGGCAGCAGAAGAGCGAGAGCGCACAGGCCCGCCAGCACGCGGCCCTTGAGCGAAGTGCCTTCCAGCGGGATGCCAAGCATGGTTTTCCCCTCCCCAAAACGAAATGTGACGCACAGCGCTCCCTGGCGCCATCCCATGGGCATGTGATGCGCGGTGTTTACAACGTCCCCCTCCGAGAAGACGAATCAAACTACCCCCGCCCTATAGCGGTGTCAACGCTCGCGCTTGGAACGCGCGCCTGAGAATCACCGGCCACCCGACTGCGCGATGACGGGACGCTAAATCGCCCCTAAGAGTCCTGTTGCTAAGCTCGGGCGACCCGATGCCGCGAACTCGAGAGCAGCTCTACGACAGGCTGGAAACTGAAATGCGGCGCGAAGGCGTCTTGGGGCCCGATGCTGACTTATTGTTTTTCAATGTCGGTGGCGCTACGCATATCGAATGCGATTGGCCTCAGAGACCAGAGAGCAGATCAAGGGCCATTCGAGTGACCATTAGCCGAGAGCTGTCGTACATGCTATGCACCGCAGACGAACTCAGCTATAACCGCCTGTTGCGGGCCGCGCTGGACGCCATAGGCAGGCGCATGCAGCAGTATGCACCCGAGCATCCCGATCCAGCATACGGTGAAATGGGGCCTTTCGAAATTCACCTCAGCCCGGTGAATATCTAATCCGCCGTGACCTTGGCCAGCCTCGTTCTCGAGATCCGGCGCCGCGCCGCTGGCATGCCGCAGGATGTGCCGCGGGGCAGCGCGATCGAACGGGCGGCCCTCGAGGTGCTCAAGGATCCCGGCGGCCCGGTAGAGCGGATCCTGGCGGCACTCGTCGGAATTAGTCAAGGTGAAGCATTCGACCTTTCCATTCTCGATGCGCTGACGCCCGAGACGATCGGGCTGCTCGACTCGCTCGCGGGCGAGGTGGCCAATTTCGACCGGCGCGACGAGCTCGCGAGCGCCATTGCAGCCGCCCTCATCAAACAGCCCTGAGCAGGAGCTATGTTCGCAAAGCGCAGCGGCAGCACTGCCGACGAACAGTCTTCCGACTATGGGAGCGCTCCGTATCAGCGAATCGCTCGTTTCGTGGTGTCCGCCGCTGTACTCGGTTTGGCTTACTACGCATGGCCAAGCGAAATCGCAGATGTGCCGCTCGCTTCCTTCACGCTGGCCATGATCAGCCAAGCGGTGTACGCCGTTTGCTTGGCGCTCATGGCTTTGTTGATCGCCGGGGCCTAGTTCGCGGCGTACCGCTGCACGACTTCGAGCAGCTTGTTCGCGGTCACCGGCTTCTTGAGGTAGGCCGCCGCGCCGATCTTGCGCGCGTTCTCCTCGACGCTGTCCTCGGCCGTGAGGAAGACGATGGGAATGTGCTGCGTCGCCGGGTCGTGCTTCAAGGCGGTGGCGAACTCGTAGCCGTCCATGTACGGCATCGCCACGTCCAGGATGATCAGGTTGGGCAGCTCGCGCAAGATGAGGCGACCCGCCTGCACCACGTCTTCGGCGACGCACACGTCGTAGCCGCCGTTCGCCAGATGCAGGCTGACGAGCTCGCGGATGATCCGGTCGTCGTCCACGACCAGCACCTTGGCTCCACCCATGGAGACGTCCCTATCGACGCCGCAGTCGCTCTTGGAGCGTGCTGAGCGTGAGCCGGGCGACCAGCAGCCGCGCCAGCCAGACCGGATCGGTGCCGCAGCGGTAGCCCTCCAGCAGCAGCCGCTCGGAGATCAGCGTGCGCGTGATCTCGGCTACGCGTTCGGCGTTCAGTGGCGTGGACATCATCCGGATAACGTGGCGTGCATGTGCGCAGCCAGTATGACGCATGTTCTCTTAGCGTCGAATTAGGGATCGAGTTGCACCTGCGCGGCTGACGCAACTGACAGCCGTGCAAAATGCTCGGATCGCGATCCCTGGCTACACTTCGATGGATGACGTTAGCGCAACGCGGTTTGGCAGCACTCGCGCTGCTCGGCGCGGCGCTCGGCGCGGCGCGCGCGGCTGACGATGGGCTTGCACAGTGCGCGAAGCTCGAGGACACCGCTGCGCGGCTCGCCTGCTACGACGAGCTGGCGAGGCGGCCCTCTGCCGCCGAGATGCGTGAAGAGCCCGCCGATAGCGCGTTTCTGACGCGCGCGTGGAAGCTCGGGCCCGCC
>CAYQVE010000375.1:0-2242 GCA_964420785.1 uncultured Enterobacteriaceae bacterium
GACTCGATCGCCTCCCTCTGCCGGCCGAGGGTTTTGAGGGCGTGGCCGATCGACAGGTGCAAGTCCGCAGCCTGCGGGCTGTCGACCAGCAGCTCGCGGTACACCTGCAATGCGTCCTCATGCCGTCCGAGGCCACCGCAGGCGTTGCCGTAGAGGGTCCGGTACGCCGGGTTACGCGGCTCGAGCTGCAGGAGCTTGTTTGTCTCCTCGATCGCTTGCAGGTACTTGTGACGCTGCACGAGCACCGACGCGTACTCGTAGCGCGCTGCGCGGTAATCCGGCGCGAACACCAGCACGCTCTCGAGCAGGAACTCGGCATCGTCGAGTATCTCGAGCTTGACCCCGATCTGGGCCAGCAGGCGCATCGCTTCGATGTGGTCGCCTTGCGTCTGCAAGAACCGGCGCACGAGCTGCTCCGCAGCGTGCAGCTCGCCCTCAAGGAACAGGTTGGTCGCGTGTACGACCTCGCCCGGAAGTTTCGCGAGCGTCGCCACGTGCGCCGCTGCGTTGTCGGCGTCGGTGCGCAGTCCACGCGCAGCGTACAGGTCGCGCAGCGCGCTCCAGCTCGCCGACAATGTGTGATTGCGGGCGACCGCCTGCTCGTAGGCCTTGATGGCTGCGTCGGCCTCACCGACGGCGCGGTAGCAATGGCCGAACTCCTGGTACAGGCGGCCGTAATCGGGATGCACGGCCTCGAACCGGGCCAGTGTCTTCAGGGCGTCCGCGATACGGCCGAGATAGCGCTGGCTGACCGCAACGACGTACAGCACGTCGCGGTTCTCGGGCACCTCGGCGAGCAAGGCCTGTGCAACCGACAATGCCTCGGCGAACTGCTCTTGCTTGGCGAGCGCCCGCGCCCGCAGCATCTCGGCCTCGATGCGCGATGCGGACGGCACGGGTTGCGCTGCTACCATGACGGGGCCTCGCGAACTCCTCCGGCCACCGCCCAAGCGGTAGCCGGGCAAGAAAAAGGCGGGCATCGCTGCCCGCCTTGGATTTTACGGAAAACCCGGCCTGCGGGGGGCTCGCCCGGGTGTTACTTGGTGCCCGAGAACCGGTAGCTGAACGTAAGGCCGAGGGTCCGCGGGCGGTTGACGGTCACCGCCTTGTACCACTGCCGCGCGTTCGCATACAGGTCGGCTTTCTTGTCGGTGAGGTTCACGTCGTACAGCGTGACGCTCCAAGCATCCTTGGACATACCAACCGCCGCGTCGTAAGTCGAGTAGCTGGGATTATCGTAGGCGATCGAATTGCCCTGCAGGTCCTTCGTCAGCTTGTCCGTGCTCGAGAACTGGTGTCCCGTGTACTGTCCGGCCAGCTGGAAGAACGCGTTATAGTCGCCGAGCAGGAACTCGTAGCGCGCGCGGACGTTGGCCTGGAACGGTGGCGCGCCCGCGAGCGGGTCACCCTTCACGCCGGCGGGATTGGTGAGCGGCCGGCCCGGGACGACGGTGGCCCAGTCAATTGGTTGGCCGTTCAAGCCGCGAATCGCGGCTTCCTCGACGAGCTCCGTATGATTCCATGCCGCTCCCGCCGCAACAGTCAGTTCGTGCGTGAGGCGGGCAGCCACCGTGGTCTCGAGTCCCCTGACGCGATATTTACCGCCATTCGTCGTGAAAGTCAGGTTGCCGGTAATGCCCGGGTCGAAGACCGAGATCTGCGCGTCCTTCCAGTCTTCCTGGTAGATCGCGCCATTGAACTGCACACGGTGATCGAGCCACTCGCTCTTCCAACCCAGCTCGTCGTTGGTGAGTGTATCCGGGGAGAAAGTCACCGGTGGCAGGAATATCCCTTTGAGCGGACCGGACGTGACCGAGTTCGGGCGATTGAAGCCGCCGGAACGGAAGCCCTGCGACCACGTGTAGTAAAGCAGGAGGTCCGTCGCGGGATGCCAGGTCAGGTTGGCGCGGCTCTTGAAGCCCTTGTAGAGCTTGTCGAGACCCAGGGAGTCGATGTTGGTGTCGTTGGAATGATTGATGCACGGATTGGGCGCCGTGGGATGAAACAGCAGCTTGCAGCCGAAGCTGCCCACCACCGCGCCCTGCTCGGTCGAGTCGATGCGGTAGTAGCGGGTACCGGCCGTCAGGGTGAGGGCCTTCGGGATCAAGTCGAGGTCGACTGAGCCGAAGATAGCCTTTTGCGTGTAGCCGCGTTTGATGTCGTCGAAAAACCCGACCGAGGGCGGCCGATTGTTCGGGTCGTTCACATTCGGTATTCCGCTCGGCACGAAAATGACCGGGCA
>CAYQVE010000376.1:0-2183 GCA_964420785.1 uncultured Enterobacteriaceae bacterium
CCCCCATCATCCGTGCCGCGGTCCTGTTGTACGCCCCGGCGAGCTGGCGCGTCACCCCGGCGGTATTCGTCAGCGGGCGCAGAAGGGTGAGAGCGGTTTTTGTTCCCCGTTCCCCCACCCTTGGGTTAGCGGTTCGCGGGCTTGTGGCCCATGGGAACGTCGCTCTTCGCGCGGACCTTGATCTCCCGGTCCTGGTCCATGATCCATCCGGTCAACTCCTGCCCTGCCTTCATGCCCTCGACGACGACCACTCCGACCGAGTCGTCTTCGTCGTGCACCACGAAATGAATCATGGGATCGGTCAGCGGCAGAGCAGGTTGCCCGCATTCGGATCAACCGGCCGGGTGCAATCCTGGATGTTGATCTTGCGCGTCGGATCGGGTTCGGGGGCGGGGACCGAGGCCTTGCCGTCCGGGCCGAGACGGAAGTAGTGCACGCCGTCGGCAAGCATTACCCCGACGATGATCGCGTTGCCGAGCGGCGAGCCGGTAGCCACGCTCACTTGGGAAGTCGCGGTGCTGCCCACGCCGGAGGCGCGTTCCTCGGCCGAATACCGGACCGTGCAGCCCGCCAGAGCAACCGCGACGACCACGCAAGCCGCCAAAATCCCGCGCATAGGTTGAAAATTAGCACGCGCCGGAGCGTTTCGCCATAGACGCGGGGCTCGCTGCTAGAATTGTTCCCGAAGCGGAGGCTGCGCTATGAACAAACCCGTTGAATCCTTGCCGGTGGAAAAGCTCGAATACCTCAAGCGCCGCACCGACAAGTACTTCAGCAAATCGCGGCAAATCGTCGAGAAGTTCGGCGACCGGACGGTCACCTATGGGGTGTTCCTGCGCCGCGGTGTGATCTGCGCCGTCAATCCCGCCATCGACGTCCTGCGCAGCTACTACTCCGTGAAGGCAGACCCGCTCAGGATCACGCGCTTGTACGAGGAAGGCGCGTTCGTACCCGATCAAAAGGCGCTGTTCACGTACACCGGTTCGCTTGCAGCCCTAGTCGAGCTCGAGACGCTCATCCTGCAGCGCGTCGGCGTCGCGTGCGTCTCGGCGTACAACGCCTACAAGATGTCGATGAACCTGAAGAAGGTCGCGTTCATCGACATGCACGCGCGGCACTCGCCGGGCGACGACCTTTCGCTGCTCGTCGCTTACGGTGCCTCGGTCGGGAGCCGAATGGCGAAGCTCGGCGGCGCAATCGGCTTCATCGGTTCCTCCCAGGACCTCACCGCGCACTTTTATGGCCACGACAAAGGCATCGGTACCATGCCGCACGGCATCATCGGTTACGCGGGGTCGACCCTGCGCGCCGCGCAGATGTACGTCGAAACCCATCCCCAGGACAATCTCACGGTGCTGATCGACTACTACGGGCGCGAGTATTCCGACGCCCTTGACATCTGCCGCTGGTGGTACAACGAATACCTGCCGCGCGACGAGACCGGCACCCGAGCGCTCGCTCTGCGCATCGACACCCACGGCGAGCGTTACGCCGAAGGTCTCGACTACGAAAAATCGACCGAGATCGTGGTCAACTGGCTGCACGTACCGAACGAGTACGAAGCAGTGCGCTACGTGATGGGCGAAGAAGCGTTCGACGCCGACAGCCTGAACATCGTCAAGGACCGCGTGCGCAAGGTTCTGTTCGGCACCGGCGTCTCCGTGGCCGCAGTCATCCAGCTGCGGCAGACGCTCGACGCGAACGGTTTCAACGCCTGCAAGATCGTGGGCTCGTCGGGATTCAATCTGTTCAAGTGCAAGATGTTCGCCAACAGCAGGGCGCCCCTCGACGTGATCGGCACCGGCTCCTTCATCCCGGAGAACTTCAACGACACTTTCGCCACGGCGGATATCTTCATGTACGACGGGAACCCGGGCATCAAGCTCGGCCGGGAGAAGCTCTTTCAAGGCCTGAAACCCTGAGCATGCTGTTTCCGACCACGCTGGTAGGGAGCTACCCGCAGCCGGAGTGGTTGATCGACCGCAAGAAGCTCGCCGGGCGTTTTCCGCCGCGCGTGCGCGCGAGAGAGCTCTGGCGTGTCCCCGATGCGTTTCTCGCCGAAGCACAGGAGGATGCGACGCTGCTCGCGATCCGCGCGCAGGAGGAAGCGGGCCTGGACATCATCACCGACGGCGAGACCCGGCGCGAGAGCTAATCCAACCGCTTCGCCACCGCACTCGAAA
>CAYQVE010000377.1:0-2180 GCA_964420785.1 uncultured Enterobacteriaceae bacterium
GAATTCAGGACGACGAGCAGCGCGAACTGCGGGAAGTTCTCCCGCAGTCCAAGCCGCATCTCGCTCATGCGCCCGTCAGATTGCGCCGGCGATTCTCCGCGAAGACCTCCGGCTGCGGCGGAAGATCCGCCAGGACGAAATCCACGAACTCGGCTCTCGACCTGGCTCGGAGTGCTGGATTGAAACGGCGCTCGAAGCCGATGGTCGAGCCCGGCTTACCGCTCAGGCCTTTGCCGCATGCCGCGCCCCCGAAATGGGCGGGAAAGATTTCGAGGTGATCCGGCAGCGTCATGATCTTGCTGTGCAGGCTCTCGTGGAGCTGTTCGGCGAGCATCGCTTCCGAGCCGGCGCCAGCGAGGTCCGGGCGACCGACCCCGCCGGAAAAGAGCGTGTCGCCGGTCAGGACGAACCAGGGCTCCGCGGCCCGCGTCTTGTCCGTGACCAGGATCGAGACGCTGTCGGGGGTGTGCCCCGGCGTGTGGAGGATCGAGAGCGACACGTTGCCAAGATCGTGCTCCTCCCCATCCTCGACGTTCAGGTGTGGGAACTCGACTGGTGCTGACTTGTGGAAGATCACCGGAGCGCCGGTCGCATCCGAGAGACGACGAGCGCCGGACAGGTGATCGGCCTGGACATGGGTCTCGAAGATGTGCGTGACGCGCATGGACTTCTGTGCGGCGGCGTCGAGATAGGGCTCGATATCGAGCTGTGGATCCACCACAGCGCAGGCAGCTGCGCCCCCTCAGCCGAACAGGTAACTGGCGCAGCCGGTCTTCGGCGACAGGAAATGGCGGAAAATCATCGGGTCCTCCTTTCGCGTTGTGGCCCTTGTCATACGCCCGGGAGTGCTATAGGGTCCAATACGAACTTTGGATTTTGAGCATAGGGAAAACCCGAAATGACGCTGCGGCAGCTCGAGGTCTTTCTCGCCGTCGCCCGGGAAAAGAGCTTCAGCCTGGCGGCGAAGAAGATCCACTCGTCCCAGCCGACGCTCTCTGAACACATCAGCGAGCTCGAGAGCGAGCTGGGGAAGCAGCTGTTCTTTCGTCGCGGTCGACGCCGGGTCGTCTCCGTGACCGAGGCGGGCCGTGTCTTCGAGCAGTTTGCGGAGCGCGCCGTCTCAGCGGTCGAGGGTGCGCGCCAGGCGCTCGCCGACCTGGATGGCCTGGCTCACGGGTCGCTCTTGATCGGCGCCAGCACGACCCCCGGGCTGTACGTGCTACCGAGAATCGTTGCGGCGTTTCGAGCCAAGTACCCGGGCGTGGACGTCAAGCTCCAGATCGCGAATTCTCAGACGATCGAGGGACGAGTCAGAGAACGCGAGCTCGACCTCGGGATCGTCGGCGGGCATGCCCTCGCACCGGGTGAGGAATGTCTGACGGCCGGAATGCGCGATGAGCTGGTTCTCATCGTCGCGCCCGAGCACGCATGGGCTCGACGCCGGGACGTCTCCCCCGACTCGCTCGCCGATCAGCCGCTGCTGATGCGGGAGCAGGGATCTGCGACCCGCGGTGTCACCGAACGCACGCTCCAACGGGCGCGGGTGAAGTTCCGCGTGGCGATGGAGCTCGACCATACCGAAGCGATCAAGCAAGGCGTGATGGCGGGGCTGGGCGTTGCGTTTGTTTCACTCTATGCAGTGCGAGGCGAAATGGCCGCCGGCCGGCTCCACGCGCTGCGCCTTCGCGGCGTTCGCCTTCAGCGACACTTCCACGTCATTCACCATGAGGCTCGGAGGGTCACGGCGAGCGCACGAGCCTTCATGGGGCTCCTCGACCAGACCACGCGCCGGGGGAAGCAAGGGCCGGCGTGGCCGCCCGGACCGATTACTTGATGCTCTCCCGGGCGGCGCGGTCGGCGACAATCGTCTTCAGGGAGTCTTGTTCCAGCGTGAGCACGTGCTTGGCCACGACGCGATAGGTCCATTCGCCGGCCGCTGTCTCGCGATTGAATTGCTCGTCCGTCAAACCGATGAGCGAGCCGATGAAGCGGGAGCGCTCCGCGAGCCACTCCGCCACGAGGCGTTCCATCGCCGACGCCGTGATCCGCGATTCGTAACGCGCTTCGAGCACCTGACCGGTGTGGATCTTTTCGTGGTCGATGTCATTCGTGATCAGCGTCCAAGCGTCCTTTCCTTGCGCACACCCATGAGACGACGGCATCGCCAGCTCCGGGTCGGA
>CAYQVE010000378.1:0-2176 GCA_964420785.1 uncultured Enterobacteriaceae bacterium
GCCCGGCGTGGCACCTCGGCAAAGGGCAGGCTCATCACGGGGCAGGTCGTCGTGCAGGTTGTATAGAGGAAATCGAGCAGTACCGGGCGTCCGTCGTCGAGTTCCTGCGCGAGTTTCACGTGCGCACCGTCCGAGCGCACCAGCGCGATGTCGGGGACCGTATAACTGGCCGTGATCCGCGTCACCGCCGACGGCGCTTCCATCATCTGTCGGTGCTGCGCGTGCGGATCAGCCTCCTCGCCGCCCGCCGCAGACAGCCAAAGCAACGCGCTGACTCCCACAACCATCCACGCCAGCAAGCTCGCACCCGAGGTGCTTTGCCTCATCCCGCCACGCGCCGCCGGGGTCTCGTCGATCATTTAACGCCCTCTTCCACGCTGCGCGCGACTGGCCCCGAGCGGCTCAAGCGCGCTGCGATACACAGAAATAAAGAATGAGAATACGCGATCAGCAACTAGACAGGCAAGCGCGCGAAATCGCATAATTCTAGCCGTTAGCACGGGCGAAATAATAACTTAAGCAAAGTGAAACGCGCGTCCGGGTAGTTATGTCAAGTCTCGCGGAGATTAGGGAGAAATATCACCGTCTGTCGCGTGTCCTGGATGAGCGCTCGCGTCGCATCTGGGCGGCGACCGAGGCTTCGGCGGCGGGCTGGGGCGGTGTCTCTCTGGTTGCAAGAGCAACTGGCATGGCTCGCAATACGGTTGCCGCGGGCGTGCGTGAGCTGAAAAAGCGGGGACGACCGGCCAAGCTCCAGGGGGTACGCCGAACAGGCGGAGGCCGCAAGCGCCTGATCGAACATGAGCCGACGGTTCTAACCGCGCTCGAGTATCTTGTGGCGCCGGCGCCAAGCACTGGTGCGGAAGGGGCGCTGCGCTGGACCTGTAAGAGTACCCGGCGCTTGGCCGAGGAGCTGGGGCGCATGGGATACGAGCTGAGCGACCGTAGCGTCGCGGGCCTCCTGAAGGGGATGGCTTACAAGCTGCCGGCGATTCGGCCGATCCGCCTAGGCGCCTCGCATCCAGATTGCAACGCCCAGTTCGAGTACATCAACCACCAGACGCTCGCGTTCCAGAAGACAGGCCACCCGGTTATCGCCGTGGATGCGCGCAAGGCTGTGACGGCTAACAATGGCTGGGTCAGCGCCGGGACGGACGAAGACAGCGCGGAATTTGCGGTGGAAACGATCCGCCGCTGGTGGAGGAAGATGGGGTGCCGCTCGTATCCGCGGGCAAACGAGCTACTCATCGTGGCGGACGCCGGCGACAAGCCCTCGCCTGTCTGGAAGCAGGAGATTCAGCGGTTTGCCGACCAAACCCGGCTCAAGGTGTCGATCTGCTGCTTACCGCTCGGCACGAGTAAGTGGCTCAGGATCGAGCACGAGATGTTCTCTTTGATCACTCACGGCTACCGAGGGCGTTCTCGGGCGTGCCACCACGTGACAGTGAGCTTGATTGGCCACACCACGACCCGCAGCGCGCCGAAGATCAAGGGGCGAATCGACAACGGCCCCAACAACAGGGGTACTGAGATCATCAAGCCTCCGGACGCCTCGCCGGACGTGAAGCCGGCGTCTCCTGAGAGCGACTGGAACTACGCTATTTCTCCCCGAATGCCGTAACACCTTGCTGATGTTATTGTTTCGCTACGCTTGGGCCGCGCTCTCACTGGGGCTTCTCGCGCCGCCGTGCCTGGCAGCGCGGGCCCACTCGTCAGTGCCCACAGGCGCTGGCGAAGGTATCTACCAGCGCGGAGTGCTGTCGACGGGCGAACCGGTACGCGGCGAACGCCCGTCGGCCCCGGGCGTTGAGGGTGCCTCCGCCGCTTGTGCGAATTGCCACCGCCGCAGCGGGCTCGGCGAGCTCGAAGGCCCGGCGTTGGTTCCGCCGGTAACCGCCAAGTATCTGTACCGCCCGAGCAGCCAGAATCGACCCGTGCAAGCGGAAGCCCCGGAACTCCCGGCGGCCGAGCCCGAGCCCGGCGCGCGACTCGAGCTGCTGCAGCAAGCACGCAGCGCCTATTCGGACGCCACGCTCGCGCGGGCGATTCGCGAAGGGGTTGGGGCGGATGGAGGTCGGCTCGACTCGCTGATGCCGCGCTTCCAGATCGGTGATGCCGATATGGCCTCGCTCATCGCCTCCCTGAAGCAGCTGTCGAGGGAGCCCTCCCCCGGTGT
>CAYQVE010000379.1:0-2104 GCA_964420785.1 uncultured Enterobacteriaceae bacterium
GGTCGCCAAAGACGGCAGCGCTCGACAGTGGGCGGGCGCTCTAGAGAATGGAGGGTAAGCACCTAAGGGGCGGTAGGTGATCACGGTAGATCGGCTGCCGAAGCAGCGCCGCATGCCGCGCCCTCGGTACACCCGCCGCCGCCCGTGTGCCGTTATGTTTAGTCTGGCATCCAACGGCCCGGGCAACGATCAGCTGCTGCGCTGCTGAGCGAGAAGCTTGCGGTAGACACGCATTACCGTCGGGACGTACTGGCGGGTTTCAGAGAACGGCGGAATGCTCCGGCCGTATCGCTCCACCGCATCCTCACCCGCATTGTATGCCGCGAGCGTCAGCTCGAGATCATTGCCGAATCGGCGCAGCAGGTCGCGCAGATAATGCGCGCCGGCCGTAATGTTCTGTTCCGGGTCGAAGGCGTTGGATACGCCATACCGGCGCGCCGTCGAGGGCTTGAGCTGCATCAGCCCGAGCGCACCGCGTTTCGATACCGCGTGCGGGTTGAACGCGGACTCCACCACGATCACCGCCCGCACCAGCTCCGGGCGCACCGCCGCGGCGCGCGCCGCGCGCTCGATCAGGGGGTCGTAGTCGGCCGACTTGGCCAGCCATCTCCCTGGCTGTTCCGTCAGCTCCTCGGCGGGGGTCGCGAGCAGCAGCCTATAACGGCCGTCCACGGGCACATTGCTGAAATGTGTCACTCCGGCGGAATCCACGAAGCTGTAGATGTCGGCGCGGGAAACCCCCCAGGCCGCGGACGCAAGCAGCACCATGCCCATACGGAGGCCCCACGGAACGCGCATTGCTTCTTTTTACTCTCCGCCCGAAGGACATAACAGGTAGGGTAAGCGAGTATCTTAGGATAAGTGTGAACCATGCACCGCCGACCCAAGTAGACCCACGTTGACTTTCGCGGCATGATCGAGGCAACGAAGAAGGAATACTCCCTGATAATGCTTACAAAGAACACAGGGAGCGGCGCCCTGAGGCGCCAGCAGGGGTGGACATGACCGACGCTTCGGCACGCATAGTCCTGGTTGAGGACCACGCCATCTTGCGGGAAGGACTGCGCGCCCTCATCGACATGGAATCCGACCTCGCGGTCGTCGGCGAGGCCAGCACGAGCGCGGAGGGCGTCCGCGTCGTGCAGCAGGTCAGCCCTACGCTGGTGATCACCGACCTGGCGCTGCCCGGAGGATCGGGACTGCGAACGATCGACGAGCTGCGGGCCGCCTGCCCCGCCGTGCGGGTGATGGTGCTCACCGCTTACTGCACGGACGAATACATCGGTGCAGCGCTCAGCGCCGGTGCCGATGGCTACGTGCTCAAGGATGCCAGCCGTGCGGAGTTGTTACAGGCGATCCGCGCGGTCATCGCGGGCCAGAAGTACTTCTCGGAACCGGTGTCCGCGCGGCTGGTATCGGGTTATCTGCGGCGCCATGACCCCTCGGCCGATACCTCTCCGAGGATCACGGAGCGCGAGCGCGAGGTGCTGACACGCATCGCGTTGGGTGATTCCAACAAGCGGGTCGCTATGGCGCTGCGCCTGAGCGTGAAAACGGTGGAGAAGCACCGCGCGAATCTCATGCGCAAGCTCGAACTGCACAACACCGCCGCGGTCACGCTGTTCGCGGTGCGCAACGGCTTGTTGCCGGCACGGGACGTCGATAAGAGCTTACTGGAGGAGCCCAACAACGCCCGCTGACCTCCATCTTCGGGCCGCCACCTATGTACGTCTGGATCCTGACTGTCACCTACCTGTACGGCAACCTGACCGGAAACACGGTGCTGGTCGCGTCCTACCCGACACGACCGCTGTGCGAGATCGCGGCGAACTACGCGGGCAGCGACGAGAAGCGCATCGTCGCCGAATGTCGCGCCGTACGCGTGGTCGGCGACGCACCGTAGTCACCCCGCACCCCGCACGGGGCGGCCAAAACCCGCGTCGCGCGGCGCGGATCACGTCCCGGGGCGACCGGGGCGGCTTGTTCTAGGCGGCGTCGGGCTTGCGCACCTCGCCTGGACCCAGCTGCCACTCGATGCGCGCCTGGGTGCCGACGCCGTCCGTTCCGGGCATCAGCCGCATCTGCCCTCCCGTCATCTCGGCGC
>CAYQVE010000380.1:0-2076 GCA_964420785.1 uncultured Enterobacteriaceae bacterium
CGTTCAGTCCCGCCAGCGCCGTCTTGTTGCCCACGTTGGCGGTGATGTAGCTGAAAATCACGCCGTGATTACCCAGGCCGCCGTTCTGCGCTAGCGAGGCGCTGGACGAATTGAGCGTGTTCTCGGTGACGTTTCCGTAGCGCCCCTGCAAGATCGCGTAGAGAGTCGGTGGCTGCTCGTCGATGGCGATGTAGCGCCAGACATCCGGCGTCGCCGCGACATCGGTGGACTTGTTGTCTGTGCCGATGAAGCCGATGCGGTAGATCACCGTGTCGCCCGTCGCGAGAGCCTGAGCGGAGACACACTTCTTCACCTCGCCCGTGCCCGAGCCCGCGAACGCGAACATATTCGTCTGGTTTATAGTCGGGCAATTCGGGCTGGCTCCGCCGTTCCATGCCTCACCGCCCTGCTGCGCGGCCGGACAGTCCGGCAGCGTGATGAGGTTGACCGAGGCACCCTTGGAGCAGCCTTGTCCGAAGAAGAAGATGTTGTTGCCGAGCTGCGTGCCCGAGGTGTCGCCACGCCGGCAGATGTGGACGCCGGATGTGGGGACCGCGCCACCGGTACCGACTTGCGTCTGACTAGTGTGAGTCGCCTTGTCGAAGACCCACAAGTCGCTCCAGTCGAGCATCTGGCCGGAGAGGATTGCGGCCAACTGCTGCTTGGTGAGCGAGGGCTGGTCGGCGAGCAGCTCACTACCCGAGGTCAGCCCTTCGGCTGACTGCAGCTTGTCGCGCAGCGGCTTGCTTACGATGACGGCGAAGGGCTGCTGCAGGCCGTTCGCAGCGGTGAGTGCGGTGGCATCGGAGCTGAGCACACCGCCCGTTCCAACGAAGGTGGTCGGATCCTCGTCCGACACTCCCGCGTTCGGAATCGCGGACACTTCGGCAGCCGCGCAGCTGTAATTGTTGTAGGCCATGAAAGGAGCGACGGCCGCTTGGGCCGCACCCAGTGTGCAGCTGCCGATCGAAGCGAAGGCCGTGAACCCCGACGCGGTCGTGCCGCGCGCCACGTTGACGATCCCGACGGCCGAGCCGCCCGCCGTCTGTTTAAGGATCGCGATATTGAGCCCGGCCAAGGTCGTAGCGGCACGGCCGGTGCAGCTAATCACGTAACCGGCCGCAGACTTATACAGGTCCATGGTGCCAACCGCGCACGGGCCGCGCGCATCGCTTGCGTCGAGCTCGAAGAAGGCTTGCAAAGCCGGATCGATCGCGGTCGAACCGCTGATGTAGAGCTGGTTGCCGACCGGGATGGCGGCCGTGGTGGTCGGATCGAGGGCCCACACTGTAGGGCTCGCCAGCAGCGCAGCTGCGATGGCGAGCGCGAAGGGCTTGAAACGCATCATGAGTACTCTCCGTAAACGAGATCTGGGTGGATGATTCAGCTCGCGACAGCCTCAGGCTGCGAGCACCTGTGGTTCTTCGCGGCGGCGGCCCACGATGCCGAGCCCGGCGAGTCCCGAGAGGAGCAGCCACAGGCCTGCCGGCAGCGGTACGGCCGCGCCCCCGACGCTATAGGTCAGCGTCATGGCGGTGAGGTTGAGCGTCCAGATTCCGGCGTATTGCACGGGCGTCTGGATCAGCGAGGCAGCGCCCCGGTTGTTGGCAAGCGACCAGAAGTTCGCCGCCTGGGTCGTGCCGGTCGCCGCATTCCACGTGAAGGCATTCAGTACCGTGCTGTACTTGCCGTTCGCGTAGGTTCCGTCCGCAGTGTTGGTGGTCGTGATCGGGTTGGTCACGCCGGTGAAGTTGCCGCTGCCAGCGGGGTTTTCAGTACCGCCGCCCGCGGCGGCCATCTGCCGCAAGAAGTTGTTGTCGTTGTTGTTCGCGATCGACAGGACCTGACTGCCGGTTCCGCCGATGGTCGCGGCGGTCACCGACTGATCGGCGGTCGTCAGGAGCTTGAAAGCACCGGCTGTATTGATGCCACCAGCAGTGTTCGATGCCGCCGTGACATGCCACACGAGGCTGGAAGTCGGCACGGTGGCCGGAATCGTCAAACCCGTCAGGTTCCAGGTCAGCGTGAGCCCTGGTGTGTTCATGCCGTTTGTCGGCAAGAGATCGTTGAAGTGCA
>CAYQVE010000381.1:0-2074 GCA_964420785.1 uncultured Enterobacteriaceae bacterium
TCGATGCCTTCGCAGCGCTCCAGCAACGCCAGCCGCAGCGCCGCTCCCTCCCGCAATCGCGCCTGGGCGAGCAGCTCGAGCGCCTGTTCGAGCGCACGCGTAAACGGCTCTCGCAACTGCTCGACATCCACATCGGCCGACTCGATGACCCCCGGCCAGCGCAGGATATCGGCCAGTCCGAGCGGCGCGGCCGCGCCAATCACGGCCTGAGCCTCGGCAGCAATCGCGGTCAGGCGCGACAGCGCCGCCGGGTTCAGCCGCGTATCCGAGGCGCTCGCGTCGCGCGTCAACGTGACCCGCACATCGACCTTTCCTCGGGCCAGGCGGGACCCGAGCAGCTCGCGCGCTCCGGCTTCCAGCGCCCGCATCTCGTCCGGCAGCCGGATGCCCAGCTCCAGAAAGCGCGCGTTGACCGATTTGAGCTCGACGCTCACTGTCACGCGTGGCGTCGCGGCGCTGGCGGCCGCGAAGCCGGTCATGCTGGCTACCGAGGCCATCGCTTGCAGAGAACAGGATTGGGTGCTCGGATCGTCCCGTCTTCCATCGATTGCCACGTCATTTCGGCGGATCAAGACGCGCCCGAAGGCCGTTCCAAAAGGGCCGATTTAGATAGAATCGGCGCGCTTGTGCAGGACTGCCTGCAGGACTTCCCTCTCGATCTCGGCCAAATCGCATCGACATGGCGGCGCAGACCAACGCCTCACTGCCGGAGAGCATGCAGCTCGGCAATTACCGGATTGTAAAGAAGATATCGAGCGGCGGCTTTTCGATCGTTTACCTGGCACAGGACGAGAACGGCAACTCGGTCGCCATCAAGGAATACATGCCGGCCTCGCTGGCGCAACGCAAGCCGGGCGAATTCGCGCCCCATGTGATGGCCGAGAACCTGAATACGTATCGGATCGGCCTGAAATGCTTCTTCGAAGAAGGGCGGGCCCTGGCGTCGATCTATCACCCGAACATCGTTCGCGTGCTGAACTTCTTCCGCGCCAACGAGACCGTCTACATGGTGATGCACTACGAGTCGGGCCGCTCGCTGCAGGAGCATGTCCTGCGCAACCGCAGCAAGGAACAGAAGGACGTCCTGTCCGAACGCTTCATCCGCAGGGTGTTCTCGCAGGTGATGAATGGCCTGCGCGAAGTCCATTCCAACCGGCTGCTGCACCTCGATGTCAAGCCGGCCAACATCTACCTGCGGATGGACGGCACGCCGATCCTGCTCGACTTCGGCGCTGCCCGCCAGACGCTGCAACGCGACATCAGCAAGACCTACCCGATGTACACCCCGGGCTTTGCCGCTCCCGAGTTGTACAAGCGCGACGCCGAGCTGGGCCCATGGACCGATGTCTACAGCATCGGTGCGTGCATCTATGCCTGCATGTCGGGTCTTCCGCCGCAGGAGTCGGACCACCGCTTGAAGGACGACAAGATGCCGCAGGTGCTGAAGTCGTTCCGGGGTCTGTATTCGAACCAGCTGATCTCGATGGTGGAGCGCTGCCTGCGCCTGAATTCGCTCGAGAGGCCGCAGACGGTGTTCGCGGTCCAGAAGGAGCTGCTGAACAATGTGCCCGACCGGCCGGAGTTCACGTTCGCCGAGCGAACCCACGCCCGGATCCGGCACTTCCAGGAACGCGTGACGCGTTTCATGAAAGAACACAACATTACGTGGTTCTGAGCGGCATGCAGCAGTTTTTCCACGAGCGTTTGCTGGAGGATCGATAGGTGCGGTTTTCGATCTACCAGGACAGCAAGAAGGGCGGGCGCAAGCTCAACCAGGACCGGATGGGCTACCTGTACACGCGCGACTCGCTGCTGATGGTGGTCGCTGACGGCATGGGTGGCCACGCGCGGGGGGAGATCGCCTCCGAGCTCACGCTGCAGACGATCGCCGCGATGTTCCAGCGCCAGGCCAAGCCGATGCTGGCCGATCCGGCCGCCTTCCTGGAAGAGTCGATCCTCGCGTCCCACCGGGAGCTGCACCGGTACCGGGCCGAGAATTCCCTGCCCGAGGCGCCGCGTACCACTGTCGTGGCCTGCGTGATCCAGAAGGGCCTTGCGGGGTGGGCTCACGCGG
>CAYQVE010000382.1:0-2052 GCA_964420785.1 uncultured Enterobacteriaceae bacterium
GCAGGGGGGGTAGGAACGGGGGTGGTGGGGGTAAAAAAGGTAACTGCTGAACTGGCTGTACAGCAGATACGCATAGAGGTAAATCACGCCGGTCCAGACTGGGAGGGAGACCTGCGGCGCTGTCCCTCCTATAAGAAGCTTCATGATCTGGCCGAGCGCCAGCGCCCATAGCGCGAGGGCAGCGACATGGAACCAGAATTGCGGAAAGAAAAGACGCTTGTGGTCCGCCGGGAGACGCGCTGCCGAAAGATCGCGTCGAGCACGAAGTCCCACGCCCATCGGAGAAGCTGCATACACGAATCCAAGCGCCGTGATGGCGAGCGAGAACGCACCGAACGTTTCAGGTCCTGCCAACTTGACAACGATCGGAACAAGGAGAAGCGACTGCAGATAGACCAGCGCGCGGGCGCCAAAAACGAGCACGCCTCGGGACCAGAAATTCATCCCGATCCGCAAAAAGCCGTCACCGGCGAGCCTTGGCTGAGGAAATCTCAGATGCGTCGATCGCCATCCTCCCCCGATGTAGGATCTGCGCGACGGATTGGAAGATAGCGGCATGCCCCCCCGCGGAAGGATGGTAGCCATCCTCGATAAAGACGTGCGACCCATCCTGCTGCTCGCGCAGCGGCTCGACAAAGACCGCGAAATCGTATTCCTTGCATAACCGCCGATAGATCGCGTTGTAGCGCGACACTGCTTCGGTCAGGCCGGGGTTACTCGCTACAGCGCGACCGTCGGGGTAAAGAATGCCGATTACGACCAGGCGTTCAACTCGAGCCACCTTACAACGCTCGAAGTACTGCCGCAGATTCTTTTCAAATCGGCCGGCGTCCACGTAGGCCCGTTTGTCGTTCCTGGTGCGCACTCGCTTGGCGGCCGCGATGATCCAACCGCGCAGCCGTTGCGGCATTCTTTCGAGGAAATAGGATTCGCGGTAGCTGAAGAGCCTTGGAGCGCAATCCACGATGCCGAGGTTAAGGACCACGATCTCCGGCTCAAATGTCTCGAGCGTACACGGGTCATATTCGACCGATCCGTCGGGGCGCGATCGGGGATAAAGACACAGATAGTCGGTAGTGCGACCTCCATCAAGCAGGGGAATCACGTCGACATTCGGCAGCGCGGCTTTTAGAAGGCAAATCCATGTATCGCGGTATTGCACCTCCCGCCGGGGGTCTGCCGTGCTGTCGCCAATGATGAGGAGGCGCCGCCCGGCCCGATTCGACACGCTGGCCATTTCCTCAGGCATTCTGCTCCGCGCGGCGTCCGTCGACGATGGGTGCGTATATTTCGGCAACGATCTTGGCCTGTGCGGCGATCGGATGCAGGTCCGCATCGCGGCGCTCCAGGAACGCCTGCACTTGCTCATGCAGGCCCGGCTTGAATTTCTGGTCCATTGCATCGCTGAGCGAGACTTGCCGAATCTGAGTTTCGCCCTTCACCTGCTCGTGCAGCAGCTCCAGGGGGCGCAGGTACAGCCGTCTTTTGGCAGTGCAGATTTCCACTCCCCATCGGCCGGCGGATTCCCAGTTGCTGTGATAGGAAAATAGCGCCCCGGTCTCGCTCACGCCGCAGCCGACAAACTGTGCCCCGGCCGGATGCCAATCGAGCGCGCCGCGCCGGAAGGTGGTCAAGACTCGAGGAAGGCCACACAGGAAGAACGCGAGATCGGCAACGTGCGACGAGTTGGCAAGAAACCATTCACGCTTTACCGCCGGGCGATGCGGCTCTTTGACAATGAGGTGCGTCCATTCCGTAAACTCGAACTGGAATGAGCTTGCCCCGCCGTCCGTCGTAATGATTTCGCGGGCGCGCTGGGTGGAGGCGTAAAACCTGCGGTTATAGGCGACGAAAATCTGGGACGATTTTTGCGCGGCGAGCGCGGCGAGCGCCGCGATCTGCGATGCGTTCAAGCCACCGGGTTTTTCGAGCAGGATTCTGCGTATGCCGGCATTCACCGCCAGCGTCGCGACCGGCGCCAGGTCCTCGACGCCGACCGTAATGATTGCGCAACCTGCCGATTCGGGCGCCCGCGAAGCCAGTGCAGCCCAC
>CAYQVE010000383.1:0-2049 GCA_964420785.1 uncultured Enterobacteriaceae bacterium
TCCAGCCGGCCGGAAGGCCGGCTGCGGGCACGATTGCCCGCCCCACAATTTTTGTACAGTTTGGCCAACAAGATGATCCACCTCGCGCCTAAAGACTTCGTCCGGTCGCCTGAGGCGCTGGCCGCGCGCTGCACTCACGCTGAAGCTGAGGCCTACACCCGCTGGCTTGCCACTCATCATTACGAGAATTTCCACGTCGTCAGCTTCTTGCTTCCGAAGCGCCTGCATCAGGACTTTTATAATGTGTACGCCTTCTGCCGCTGGGCCGACGATCTCGGCGATGAAATCGGCGACACCCGAGAAAGCCTTCGCCTGCTCGAATGGTGGCAGCATGAGCTCGACCGTATGTTCGCGGGCGATGCGTCGCATCCCGTGTTTGTGGCCTTGCGGGGCACTGTGGCGCGGCACTCCATACCGAAGCAGCCGTTCTCGGATCTGATACGCGCCTTCGTCCAGGATCAGAATGTCACTCGTTATCGCACGTATGATGCGCTCTACCATTACTGCCGTTATTCCGCCAACCCTGTCGGCCACCTTATTCTGTACCTGTGCGGTTATTCCGATCCGGAGCGCCAATCCCTCTCCGACGCGACCTGCACCGCTCTGCAACTCGCCAATTTCTGGCAGGACGTCACCGTCGATTTGGAAAAGGATCGCGTCTACATACCTCTCGAAGCCATGGACCGCCACGGCTACTCCGTCGCGGACTTGGTTGCCCGGCGCGCCACGCCGGCCTTCAAAGCCACGATGCGGGAGGTCGTGGAGCGCGCGCGCGACCTCTTCCTGCAAGGTCTGCCTCTGGCTCGCATGGTCGACCGGCGTCTCGCGCTGGACCTGGAGCTGTTCAGCCGCGGCGGTCTCCGCATTCTCGATAAGATTGAAGCGCTCGATTACGATGTGCTGCGTCAGCGCCCCGCCATCTCCAAATCCGAGCGCGTGCTGCTGCTGCTAGGCACGCTGGCGCGCTTGGCCTTCTCCCGCCAGGCGGCGTAATGCCCTCGGTAGCGGAATCGTACGTCTACTGCCGCCGGGTCGCCCGCAACCGTGCCAAGAACTTTTACTACTCCTTCATTCTGCTTTCCCGGGAGCAGCGTGATGCCATGTGCGCGGTCTACGCCTTCATGCGTCATTGCGACGACCTCAGCGACGAGCCGGGGGCCACACGCCTGGCCCTCGAGGACTGGCGGGCCAGCCTGAATCGCGCCCTCGCCGGCCACTGCGACGATCACCCCTGCTGGCCCGCGCTAAACGACGCCGTCAAGCGCTACCGCATTCCTCACCCCTATTTTCACGATATGATCGACGGGGTGATGTCCGATCTTGAACCGCGGCGTATCGGAACCTTCGAGGAACTCTACCGCTACTGTTACCATGTCGCCTCGGTGGTGGGCATGACCGCCCTTCACATTTTTGGCTTCGATTCGGAGGATGCGCTCCCCCTGGCCGAAAAGTGCGGCGTCGCCTTTCAGCTCACAAATATCCTCCGCGATATTCGCGAAGACGCGCGGATGGATCGCATTTATCTGCCCGGGGAGGATTTGACCCGCTTCGGTGTAGCGCCGGAACTGCTTCGAGACGGCACTCCCAATGCCTCATTCCGCGAACTGATGCGCTTTGAAGCGGCTCGAGCCCACGACTACTACAATCAGTCGCGGCCGTTGCTCGGCATGGTGCACAAGCGCAGCCGGGCTTCTTTGTGGACGTTGATTTCCCTCTACTCTCGGCTGCTCGAGCATATCGAGCGCGCCAACTATGACGTCTTAACGCGTCGTGTGTCGCTCTCTGCGATAGAGACATCCGGTATCGTGGCGCGAGCGGTGCTGGGAGGCGGCCGCGCATGACCGAGCGCATTCATAGAATCGCTCAGACCTATGCAGCCCGCGCGGATGCCGATGAGATTCATGTGCCTGACACGGGCATTGTCGAGTTCACCATCGTCCGGCGCCAGTTCGCCCGTTGGATCCCAGAAGGCGCCCGGGTGGCCCAGATCGGCGCCGCCGCCGCAGATTACGCTGAAGCCCTGGCGAGGCGCGGCTGCTCCGTCTACCT
>CAYQVE010000384.1:0-2042 GCA_964420785.1 uncultured Enterobacteriaceae bacterium
GTTTACGACGCTGAGACGTACCCGGTCCCGCATTCGCTCGTCGCGGAATTCATCAAAGTCCAGGGCGGCAAGCTCACCTCTACTGCTGTCATCTACGACGCGACACCGTTCGCCGCTTACATGGCATCGGTTCAGCCTCACTGACCACCGTTATGAAACGCATTCAATACGATAAGTACCGCGGTCCCGAGCTGATGCGGCTGGCGGATTTCGAGCTGCCTTTACCAGGCAAAGGAGAGGTGGCCGTGAAGGTCAAGTTCGCTGCCATCAACCCGATCGACTGGAAAGTGCGCAGCGGCTACTTCAAATTCGTCACGGGCAAAGCGTTTCCGCGTGCTATGGGGAGCGACTTCTCCGGTACGGTGATATCGGTCGGCCCAGGCGTGGCGCGGTTCAAGCCCGGTGACGCCGTGTTCGGCCTCTCTCGCATTAAGGAAAGCGGGGCGCTCGGCGACGCTGTGATCACCGAAGAGAGCTTTCTCGCGAAGAAGCCTGACAGCATATCCTTCGAGGACGCGGCTTGCCTCGGAACTCCCGGTGTTACAGCTTGGAACGGACTGGTAGATAAGGCGAACCTCGCATCCGGCAAGCGTGTCTTCATCAATGGCTGCACCGGAGCGGTGGGCGAAGCGGCGGTGCAGATCGCAAGATTTCGAGTTATAACTGAATCTGGTGGATGACTTGAGAAGGGCGGCGTGCCCTGCTGAAATTTGAGTGCTTGGGTCAACTTTCAGCATTTGGAGTAGGCACGCCATGGATGAGGATACGGTTGTTCGGTTTCAGAAACCAGGGTCGGTGCGCGATTCGCTGACGGAGCTGCTGCGCGAGGGAGCGCAGCGGCTGCTGCAGGAAGCCGTACGGTCGGAGCTGGAGGAGTTCTTGGCGATGCACGCGGATCAGCGTGACGACAAAGGCCGCGCTGCGGTCGTTCGCAATGGGTATTTGCCCGAACGAGCGTTGCTCACCGGAATCGGCCCAGTGGCGGTGCGGGTGCCGAAGGTCCGCAGCCGCACCGGCGAGTCGGTCGTGTTTCGCTCGAGCCTGGTGCCGCGATACGTGCGCAAGGCCAAGAGCGTGGAAGCAGCGCTGCCGTGGCTGTATCTGCGGGGAGTTTCCAGCGGGCAAATGAAAGAGGCGCTCTCTGTGCTGGTCGGAAGCGAGGCCAATGGACTGTCGGCGCCGGTGGTGAATCGGCTGAAGCTCAAGTGGCAGGCCGAGCATCGCGCCTGGGGCGAGCGACAACTGGACGCCGATCGCTGGGTCTACCTGTGGGTCGACGGGATTTACAGCGGCGTGCGGGCCGAAGATCAGCGGCTGTGTGCCCTGGTGGTGATGGGCGTCAATGAGCGCGGACAGAAGCGGTTTTTGGCGATCGAGGACGGAGTACGTGAGTCGACGCAGAGCTGGCGCGAGGTGCTGCTGGGATTGAAGGCCCGCGGACTCACAGCGCCACAGTTGGCCGTCGGCGACGGCGCGCTGGGATTCTGGGCAGCGCTCGAGGAGATCTTCCCGACTACGCGTGCACAGCGCTGCTGGATGCACAAAACCGGCAACGTGCTGAACTACCTGCCGCGCAGCCTGCAGCCGAAGGCCAAGGGGATGCTGCACGAGATCTGGATGGCGCCGGCGCGTGTACGAGCTCAGGCCGCCTTCGATCGCTTCGTGGAGACCTTCCAAGCCAAGTACCCGAAGGCTACAGAGTGCCTGCGGAAAGACCGTGAGGCGCTGCTGGCCTTCTACGACTTCCCGGCCGAGCACTGGGCGCACCTGCGCACAACGAATCCGATCGAGTCGGCGTTCGCGACTATCCGCCATCGCAGCGATCGCGCCAAGGGCTGCGTAAGTCGCGCGACGATGTTGTCGTTCATGTTCAAGCTCGCACTCGCCGCCGAGCAAGGCTTCAAGCGGCTGAGAGGCTTCGGCTATCTCGCGAAGGTGATTGCCGGAGTGCATTTCGTAGACGGTCTGGAAAACAGTGAGGGTCAACTCAGCAGAGCCGCCGCCTGATCAAACATGTCGTACACCAGATTTGACATTAGCTC
>CAYQVE010000385.1:0-2032 GCA_964420785.1 uncultured Enterobacteriaceae bacterium
TGAGCCCCATCGTCGACCCTGAAGTTTATGTTAAATGAGTCGTCCGGGTTCGATCCTGATTATACATAAGCGGGCTGACTCTCTTGCTGCGGATTTGATTTTTAGAAGAGTCGTCGCGGCGTCCACGCGACCCTATCGTGGCGCTGACGCGATTCGCGTGACCAATTGCGGTGTCGGCCGCTTGCTTGGCCTCGCCGGCGCTCAACGATAGAGACAAGGTCCCGGCCACCTGCCACCGCAAGCCCTGGTGGGGGCGCCAGTAGGACACGCGATAGCGCGTGGCGCCTGCGGCCACAACGGCGTCGGTACTGCGAAGGCACGATAGGGTTGTCACACTCCAGAGCGTCTCAGTCATGCGGTGAGCGATGGCGGAGGCTGCGCCGACTCCTGGACCGTCAAGGTGCCCAAGCAGGACGGGGCGAGTTGTCGCCCGATCGTCAGCGAGAAGTCTGTCCGCAGGCCGCCGTACTTGAGCGCCAGCCGGCCCGCCCCGCCCGCCGCTCGACGTGTGCAGACGGGCCCGAGAAACGCATCGAGACTCAGCCGCTCCGACCAGTGATGGGACAGGCTGAAACGCAGCAAGCCATCGGTCGTCTCGGCCGAGCGCCGATCCGGAACGAACAGCCGGTCGCCTTGGATCCCGGCGCCGATCTGCCTTCGGGCGCCCATGCCGCGTATAGCCGAGGAATGCCGAGCCGTAGCCGAAGTCGAGGGCCCGTCAGCGGGCCGTCCTGGTAGCGGTTCCGCTACCCACTCAAGCCGAAGCTCAAGACGTCGCGCTGCGAGAGCATTTGGGGTACGGGTGACCGGGGCGCTCTCGACGTTCTGCAGAGCGCATTGCCCTACAGCATGGGATTTGTGATCGCGACCGGATGCTTGCATGCGCCAAGGCATCGGCACGGTGAACCGATTCTGGAGCAAGCACTCGGCGGCGCGACTGACCCGCGCATCCTTGAGGTCTGCCGGCTCGAAAGCCGCGCTCTGATTGTGGATCGTCGAGGTAGGCCGCGTGCGCATTCACGATTGAACTCAATATATCCAGCGCTCGCAGATCCCGTCGCCCGCCTCGCTTAGCGGGCCGCTCGAAACGGCACCACATTCGCACCGGTCCGCAGGCCGTCGAGATAGTCCGCCCACCCCTGCATCATCTTGCGACGCTCCTCGACTCGCTGCGCTCGGTTGTAGGCAGCTCGCACTTCGTTGCGTTCCTGGTGCGCCAGCTGGAGCTCGATGACATCCGGCGGAAACCCGAGCTCGTTGAGCAACGTCGATGCCATGGCGCGAAACCCGTGCCAGCTCATCTGCTCACCCGTATACCCCATGCGGCGCAGGGCAGCTGTGATGGCATTGTCGCTGAGCGGCCGCTGAAGGCTGCGCGGCGATGGGAACACGTAACGGCCCCGTCCGGTCAGCGGCTCGACTTCGCGGATAATGCTCACCGCCTGCCGCGAGAGGGGTACCAGGTGCGGGTGACGCATCTTGGTACGATGTGCCGCAATCCGCCACTCTCTTCCCTCGAGATCGATCTCCGACCATTCCGCGGCGCGAAGCTCGCCGGGGCGAACAAACACCAACGGCGCAAGCCGCAGTGCTGCCTCGACGACGAAGTGCCCTCGATAGCCATGGATTGCTCGCAGAAGCTGTGCAACCTCGCGGGGGTCCGTAACCGCCGCCCGATGGGTCACCTTGATGGACGCCAGGGCGCCGCGCAGATCCCCCGTGGGATCGCGTTCGGCCCGCCCCGTCGCGATGGCGTAGCGGATGACTTGGCCGACGCGCTGCTTGGCGCGATGTGCAGTCTCGTGCTTGCCGCGCCGCTCGAGCCTGCGCAACACCCCGAGGAGCTCCGGCGCCGTCAGGGCGGAAACGGGACGCGATCCGATGTACGGGAAGAGCAGATCCTCGAAGGTCCACACTGCTTTTCTCAGCGTCTTTGGCGCGAACGGTTGCTTCGCGAGCCACTCGCGCGCGATCGCCTCGAACGTGCTGGAGGCGCTGGCGCGCTCGGCGCGCCGCTCGGCGGCCGGATCCC
>CAYQVE010000386.1:0-2015 GCA_964420785.1 uncultured Enterobacteriaceae bacterium
TGCCGTCCATGCTGATCGCCACGCCCCGGGCCTTCAGCGGCGCGAGCCACTCCTCGCTGGTGAATTGCGAGCCCTTTTACATTCGGAGCCCTGGGTTCCTGTAGTCGAGGTCTGTCGGCGGTGGATTTCTCCCTCTTCATTCCTGATCTCCGTCATCGAGTTCTTCACCGCAGCGCAGTCTCACCGCGCGCAGCGCGGGGAGAAGAAGCCCTTGGGGTGGAGCGAGGGGTGGTTCGGCCTCTTCGGACGGATTTCGGCTCCGTTTCTGGCTTTTCTCTTCGGTGTTGGAAAAATCGGCTGCGTATAAAGCTCCAGGCGCGGCGATCTCGGCGAGGCCGCTACCTCGGTATCCCTGTAAACCGAGACGCTGAGCCGCGTCACGGACATGTCGATCTTTCAGACTGCCGCCGACACAGCTGCGGAAGTGGCCAGCCACCGTCAGTACGAGCATCCTGAGGTTGATAGTGACACTCGGGAGGGCACCGACGATGGCTAACCAAGCGGATCGTACGCCCACATGCGTACTGGTGGCGATAGACATTGCGAAGCAATGGAACGCCGCGCTCATTGAGTACCCGGATGGCAAGCGGCAGCGATTTCAGTTCAAGCACGTGCACGAGGACTATGACCGTTTGGTCCGGCTTCTGCAGAGCACTGGATTGAGTTGCCGGATTGCCTTCGAGCCCACCGGCGTCTATCACCGGACGCTGGGATACCGACTCCTGCAGGAGGGCTTCCAAGTCTGCCAGGTATCGTCGGTCGCCGGAGCTCGCTATCGCGACGCGATGTTCAACAGCTGGGACAAGAACGACCCCAAGGACGCCCAGGTGATTCTCGAGCTGCTCAAGCAGGGAGTGACGCAGCAGTACCACGACCCATTGGTCAAGGGTACTCACGATCTCGAGGAGATCTCCAAGACCTACGAGCTCATATCCCGCGCCCGCACCAAGCTGCGCCATGGGATCATTACGCATTATCTGCCGCTGCATTTCCCGGAGATCGAGCGCTTCTGGTATTCCAGTCGTAACGACTGGTTCGTCCGTTTCCTCATGCAGTTTCCTACCGCAGCAGTGGTGGGTGCCCTGGGGCGCGAAGAGTTTGTTGCCGCGGCCTGGGAAGTCGTGGGACGCAAAGTCGAGAAGCGACGGCAGCTCGAGGAGATCCACGAGCTCGCCCAGAGAAGCATTGCTTTGCCGCTGGCGATGGACTCGATCGCCGTCGAGACGTTCAAGTTGCAACTATCCCGGTATGACACGCTCAACCAGCAGCGCAACGCGCTCGAGGCGCGAGCCCACTCCCTGCTTAAGGACCGTCACGACTACCAGCGTCTTTGCGAAATTCCCGGCATCGGCCCCATCATCGCTCTGGTCATTTTGGCCGAGGGCGGGGATCTGCGTCGGTTCTCTCACCACAAGCAATTTCTCAAGTACTGCGGGCTTGACCTGGCCAAGGTACAGTCCGGTGTAACGCGCGGCCATGAGCGGCTATCCAAGCGTGGCAACGCCCGGCTTCGGTGCGCGTTCTGGCAGGCCTCGATCAGCGCTATACGGATGCGCGAGAACGCTTTCCGCGACAAGTACACGCGCTACATTGCCGCAGACCCGGAGAGTCGGGATCGGCGACGCAAGGCACGCACCGCCGTCACCGCAAAGCTCGCGCGTGTCGCTTATTCGCTGGTGAAATTTGATCGACCGTATCGCGGTCGCTTTGAAGTTGGTTTACCCAGTGGATCGATCTCTCTGAACGCAGCCCTTGAGGCCACCAGGACCTCGTAGATCATGATCGGACCTTCCACTGGCACCCTACGCTGTTTTGAGATCGATGAGGGCTCGGCCTTTGCCTGAGACCCTGTGTTTCAAAAATGGTTAGCGGGATACCAACTCGGTGGAAGACCACTGGGCGATTGGGTCGAGCAGCGGCCAGACATACTTTTCCAGGCCGATAGTTCATTCTGCCGGCCTCGGGAGAGTGCACGCATCATGACGCCATTGACTCCAAACTTAGATCGTGGTCGG
>CAYQVE010000387.1:0-1992 GCA_964420785.1 uncultured Enterobacteriaceae bacterium
GAAATCGCCACTCATCTTCGCTATCGAGGCACTGGTGCCAATGCAACCGAGCGGGCAGTCCGCGGCGAAACGCTCATAAACAAGACCGATGGGATCTACCGTGCGACTCTCCGTGGCGATTCCACCCATGCAAGCGAGCGCATCGAGGCAGTGGCAGCTGAACTGAAAAACGGTATGCGGCACTTCGAGCCAGGGCAGTCAACGCTGATCCAGACACGCAAAGGTGTAGAACTCGGTTGGGGAGCTGCGAGTGAGATCCTCGCTTCCCAAGGCCACCCGGAACTCGCGGCCTCGGTTCATCGATTCGTCGCCACGATGCCGCCGCCCCTCACCGAGAAGGAACAACTCACTCAATTCGTCCGACAAGCCAGTCAGGTCCGGGTCCGATAGTGGCGACTGGCAGGCTCCCCGTCTCGTCTGGTACAATTTTGTACCATGGAAGGTCTAAAAAAAGTCTCGTTCGGCACCTCGATCATACAGAAGTCGCGGCGTGTGGCGCTTGATCCGAATCTCCTAGATACGCTCGAGCTTAAGGAAGGCGATAAGGTGCGAGTAGAACTCGACACCCATACTGCGACCATTCTGATTCGCAGGGCGGCCGTCAGTTCGACTAAGCGGAGCCGAGGCGGAGAGTCATAGCGTGCTTAATCGAGTGACACCGGATTCCGCTTCTCGGCGGACGAGACGCCAGCGGCACGATTCCCCCCCTTTGGTCGTCGTCAGCCGCCGGCAGCCGACGCCGAGCGCGGTGTTTGATACGTACTGGCGATTTGCGGCTGAACGCCAGAATGTGTATCTGCGGCGCCTTGAGGGCGGTCCGCCTCCATGGACGACCGACCCGGTCATTAGCACCTACAAATTTACCAACCCCTACCGCGCCGCGGATCGGGTCAGCCAGTACCTGATCCGACACGTGATCTATGCGGGCGATTATGGCGTGCGGGACACGGTCTTCCGGGTCTTGCTCTTTAAGCTCTTCAACAAGATCGAGACCTGGAAGCTCTTGCAGGAAACCGAAGGGGAGTTGCGGGCCGATCGGCTTGACGTCGCGCGCCTCGCTCGCACCCTCGATCATGCCCTTCGCGCGGGCGGCACGATCTACTCGGCCGCCTACATCATGCCAAGCGGACCGGCGGATCTCCGACAGCCGCGCAAACATCTCACGCACCTGGAGCTTCTCGCTCGGCTACTGCGAGAATCTTTGCCAGAGCGTCTGATCGAGACCCGCTCGATGGCGGATGCGTACGCGCTGTTGCATTCGCTGCCCGGCATCGGGCCCTTCCTGGCTTACCAGTTCGCTGTCGACCTCAACTACAGCCCGCACCTCGCCTTCTCGGAGAGCGAGTTCGTCATGCCGGGACCGGGCGCTCGCGACGGACTTCGCAAGTGCTTTGTGAGTTTGGGCGATTACTCGGAAGCGGATGCCATTCGATGGGTGGCGGAACGGCAGGCGCAGGAGTTCGCCGCGCGGGGGCTTAAGACCGTTTCTCTCTGGGGTCGCCCGCTACAGCTGATCGACTGCCAAAATCTCTTCTGCGAGGTGGACAAGTACGCGCGCGTGGTCCATCCGGAGGTGGCGGGCTTCAGCGGTCGCAGCCGCATCAAGCAGAAATTTGCCGCCAATCCGCAGCCCTTGCGGCCCCCCTGGTTTCCGCCCAAATGGGGGCTCAATGAGCGCATCCCGCTCTCTCATCAGCCGGCGACGGGCCCGTCCTTGCTGTAAGTGAGACTGCGCGTCTCCGCGTCGAGGATCAGCCAGCCACCGCGATTGTCCCGTAAGGCGCGAAATGCCTTAAAGCCTACAAAGATCGCACGCTGCCATTCGTGCAGCTCACATCGACTGACTTCGAGGCCTCGCACCATGGTCCGAATAAGCTTCAGAATGTTGTGATCGATCCGGTCTAGACCTTTGAGCATGGAGTGCCCACGCGCATAGTTGAAGATCGTCTGCGCCACCGCCTCTTCCACGATCGCCGCGCGCGCCCCATCCTG
>CAYQVE010000388.1:0-1971 GCA_964420785.1 uncultured Enterobacteriaceae bacterium
CCGGGCACCGACAGCATCGTCGTGGCGAGCGGGTAGGTGACCTGGTTCTCGACGATTTCCGGCGCCTGTCCGGGATACGTCGTGCGAATGATCACCTGGACATCGGAGAGATCGGGGATTGCATCGAGAGGCGTCCTCAACGTCGCCCAGACTCCCCAGGCGGCGATCACGGCGACCGCGAGAAGCACCATATTGCGGTGGGCGATGCAGGCGCGGATCAGCCGGGCGATCATTGCAGGCGCGCCTCCGTGGCTTTGAGGCTGGCCTCGGAATCGATCAGGAATTGCCCGGAGACCACCACCTGCTGGCCGGCCGTGAGCCCCGAGCGAATTTCCGTTTGTCCGCCACCTTGCGCGCCGGTCTCGACGTCGACGGGACGGAAGCGACCCGCGCCTTCCGCGAGCAAGACGACGCTGCGGGTGCCGGTCTCGATGACGGCTTCGGTAGGCACCAGGAGAACGTCGGCCCGGCCGACACTCGCGAATTGCACCGTAACAAACATCCCAGGCAGCAATTGCATCTTTGGGTTCTCGAGCTCAAGGCGCGCGGTGATGGTGCGGGTCGCGACGCTCACGCTCGGAAGCACTGCACCTACCGACCCGTTGAAGGCGGTACCAGGGAGCGCGGGAGTTCGCGCCTTCACGACGTCGCCTGGTCGCAACTGCTCTTTGAACATCTCCGGGACCTCGGCGTTGACCCAGACTCTTCGGAGCCCGTTGATGCGAAACAGTGGGGACCCGACGGCGACCGTCATACCCTCGCGCGCCATGAGCTCAGTCACCACGCCGCTGATCGGCGCCAACAGCGTGAATCGTGACTGAGGCGTGCCGCTCTTCTCGAGCGTCATGATGAGCTCCTCGGGCATGCCGGCCTGGCGCATGCGTTGCCGGGCGCCGTCCACGAGGTCTGCGGCTCCTGGACTCTTGAGGCTGCGCACCGCGAGGTATTCCAGTTGGGCCGCGACCCAGTCGGGAACGTAAAGGTCCGCGAGCGGCTCGCCCTCGCGCACGGCATCGAGCGTCGCACGCACCCGCAGTCGCTCCACGAATCCATTGGCGCGTGCCTGCACGAGTGCGACGTCGCGCTCGTCGTACTCAACGCTCCCGTTCGCCGTGATCTGTGAACGGAGCTGGCCGCGAGTCACCGACGCGGTGCGTATGCCGAGGTTTTGCTGTACGCGGGGACTGATCGCGACGCCGCCGGTATCCGCGCCGCCCTCAAGGACTGGTACCAGCTGCATGTCCATGAATGGAGACTTTCCCGGATGCTCGAAGCGTTGCGCGGGCACCATGGGATCGTGCCAGTAGAGGATCTTCTTCCCTGTGCGCGGATCGATATCACCGGGTTTCTGCGGTGCAGGCGCCCCAGCCGATGGCGCGGCTGCAGCCACCATCGCCTGGCTGCGTCCTGCACCGACCCCGGCGCGGTAGAGGGAGTACCCAAGCGCGTAGAGCAGGCCAGCCCCGAACACTGCGGCGAGAAGGTACTTACGACTCATGGCAGCGCTCCGCGATCGGTCTCGATCAAAGTGGGAGCCGCCGCCAGAATCTCAGGCGGCCCATCAAGAAATGCCAATTGAGCCCAAAGCCGCGCAGCGGTCGCCTCCAGCTCGAGAGCCTTGAGTCGCGCGTCGATTTGGGCGCGGTGAGCGGACAGCAGGTCGTTCAGGGTTGCCTTACCACCGCCATACGCCGCGCGGGCCGCTACTACCCGGTCAGAGGCCAGGGGGATGATCGACGTCCGATACCGGTCACGCCGTTCGCGCGCGCTGTCCCAGGCATCGATCATGGCGGCGATGTGGGCGGCGTGCTCGCGCAGCATGTCCTCGCGCTCGGCCTTTGCCTGCGAGGCCTCGGCAAGTCTGGCTGCGAGTCTCTGGTTTTGGCGGTGCGCGCGGCGGATCTCCAGAGGGACCGTCAGTTCCAGAGTCACCATGTTCGAGTAGGCGCTGCCGCGCTGGCTGTACATGAG
>CAYQVE010000389.1:0-1955 GCA_964420785.1 uncultured Enterobacteriaceae bacterium
AGCTCGGGCACCTCTTCATCGTGGCGCGCTCGCAGCCCGACCTGTACGACTTCCTGGCGCAGGAGCTCTCCGGCGCCGAGCGGATCCGGGTGCTCTTCGATCGACGCCGGGGCGAGCAGCGTCAGCGGTTCGAGGAGCTCACCGAAGAGCGGCGGCGCGCCGAGCGGCGGCGCGAGCAGCTCGATCAGGACCTCCGGGATTGGGGCTTCGGGGTGGCCCCGCGACGGGTCGGATGACGGAACACTTCCTCGTCGAGCGCGACGGCCCCGTCGCGCTGCTCACCTTCAACCGCCCCGACGCGCGCAACTCCATGACCTTCGAGATGTAAGAGGCGCTGCACGACGCGTGCATCACCCTCGACACCGATCCGGCCGTACGCGCGGTAGTGTTGCGGGGCGCGGGCGATAAGGCCTTCGCGAGCGGCACCGACATCCGCCAGTTCCTCGAGCTCAAGACCCGCCAGGACGCGCTCGACTACGAGGCCCGCCTGACCCGGGTGCTATCGAAGCTCGCCGGCATGAGCAAGCCGACCATCGCCATGCTCCAGGGCGACGCGATCGGCGGTGGGCTTTTCATCGCGCTGGCGTGCGATCTGAGGCTCGCCGTCCCGCATGCGCGTTTGGGCATCCCGGTGGCGCGTACCCTCGGCAACTTCCTGGCGCCGGTGAGCCTCACCCTGCTCGTGTCGGTTCTCGGTCCCAATCGCGCCCGCGAGATCGTGCTGACGGCCCGCCTGCTGGACGCTCAGGAAGCCAAGACGTTTGGGCTGGTCGATCGGATCCATCCGGCGCCGGAGCTCGAGTCACGCACCCGGGAGCTCGCCGCGAGCCTTGCCGAGCTGGCCCCGCTCACGATCGCCGCGACGAAAGAGGCTACGCGCCGGATGCTGGCGGCGCTGGCGCCTCGGGACCTCGATGATCTCATCGTGTCCTGTTATACGAGCCGAGACTTCCACGAAGGCGTGCGCTCGTTCCTCGAAAAGCGAAAGCCTGACTGGCAGGGACGCTGATCGCTGCTCGGGAGTGAATGTCGTCTGACTGTCTAGCGGGTGTGTCGGAAGCGAGACTCAGACTGCCGATCCAGCAGCCGGCTGGTTGGCGGGGGCTCCAGAACGCTCTGTTCTCCGCGCCGTTGAATCGCCGGCTCGACGATCGAACGATCTCAACCCAGCGCGCCGAACCAGCATCTAGTTGTTGCTCGTCATGTTGAGGATGCGGCCCTCGAGCTGATGAAGAAGCGGGACGTACTCGTCGCTGCCGCAAGACGGGCAGGTCGGATCGCCCAGCTCGAAGCACTCCTCGCAAGCCACGCAAACGGCGAGGCTGCGGAGCGAGATCGGAACCCGTGAGAGCGTACGAACCATCGTGCTGATCATCGCTTTTCCCTCCTGCAAGGGTACTAACGCAAAGGCGATACCAGCCCGGGCCATGTCCGTAAGGTACTGTGTCATCTGATCATTTTGAATTTCCGGTCACGAGAACGCCAAAAGTGGTGTGATTCTTACCGCCCCGGAACCATTCAGGCTTGCTCAGCCCTGGACCACTCGTGGAGCACGCCGTGGTGGCGCGGCGCGCTGGGCCTGTCTGGAGTTCTGCGAATGAGCGTGATCCCGGAGCAGCGGTGAGCGTGGATCCCGGAGTGGGGTCATCGTGCTCACGTTCTTCACGGTCATGCGGCCGTTCACCGTCCCTATCGGGTGAGCCGCGACCCTCGCGCACGGCAACAGTCCCCCCAACGCGCGGATCGATCGCGTCATGCGCGGTCGTCCCGGCCACAGCGCTGTGGCGATGCCCGCGCTCTAGAACGCCTCGCTGTGGAGAGAATGCACAACGGCTCGATGGAGTCGCGGCGGGGTTCGCGAGGCTTCACGCCCACGGGCTGGGGCGCCACGGCGCGTGCCGAGCGGCACGTGCTAGAATTTCGCCGATGAGATCACGCGTGAGCGTTCGGTGAGT
>CAYQVE010000390.1:0-1944 GCA_964420785.1 uncultured Enterobacteriaceae bacterium
CCCGAGCGCGTCGAGCAGGTGCAGGAGATCGTCCGGATCGCCAACCGGCTCAGGATCCCGCTCTATCCCATCTCCACGGGCCGCGACCTGGGCTACGGCGGCTCCGCGCCGACCTATACGGGCAGCGTGGTCGTCGACCTCAAGCGCATGAACCGCGTGCTCGACGTCAACGAGCGCAATGCGTCGGCGCTGGTCGAGCCGGGCGTCAGCTACTTCGACCTGTACCAATACATCCAGGAGCGCGGACTCAGGGTCTGGCTCGACGTGCCTGACCCGGGCTGGGGCAGCCCCATCGGCAACTCGCTCGATCGTGGTGGCGGGTACACGATGCCCGCCTTCCGCATGCACTTCGATTCGCACTGCGGGATGGAAGTCGTGCTGCCGAACGGCGAACTGATGCGTACCGGGATGGGCGCACTGCCCGGATCCAAGAGCTGGCAGGATTTCAAGTGGAGCTTCGGGCCGTGGGTCGACGGCCTGTTCTCGCAATCGAACTTCGGAATCGTGACCAAGATGGGTTTCTGGCTGATGCCCGAGCCCGAGGCCTACCTGAGCGGGACGGTATCGGCGCCGCGCTACGCCGACCTGATACCGCTGATCGACGCGCTCAATTACCTCGAGAACAGCTCGATCACTAATGGCATGCCGGAGCTATGGTCTCCCGCGATGGGCATCACGGCCGATGCGGAGGCCGCGCCCAACACGGAGGAGCTGCGCGTGCTCGTCGACAAGGCAATCGACGGAGACGCGGAACTCCTGAACGCCTCGGCCGCGCGCAAGCAGCTCCCGGTCTGGAGCCTGCGGATCAAGTTCTATGGCCCCGCCCGGACGATACCGCTGCAGTGGGAATTCGCCAAGGAGCGATTCGCGCGGATTCCAGGCGCCACGTTCGGCGAAGGAACGTTGATCCGGCTGCCGTTGACGGCGGAGCAGAAGGAGCAGCTTCCGAAGGCCGAGTTCGGGATACCTGCGCTCTCCATCTGGAGCCGGATCTCACGCAGCGAACAGAGCACGGGGCCGCACTACGGCCACCAGGGGTTCTCGCCGATCATCCCGCGCTCCGGCGAGGCGATCTTCGAGGCAAACCGGGTGTTCGCCGAGGCACGACGCGAGCACGAGCTCGGCGTTCCGCTGTACTCGATTCCGTACTTCTTCTGGCATCGGGCGCTGATGTTCATCTTCCTGTGGCCGACCAGCCGCGACCCGGCCGAGAATGCCAAGGCACGGTCCGCAGTGACACAGCTGGTGCGGCTCGCGGCCCAGGCGGGCTTCGGTGAGTACCGTGCGGCACCGGCGTACCAGGACCTTATCATGAGCACCTACTCGTTCAATAATCACGCGCTGCTTCGCTTCCATGAGACGTTGAAGGACGCCATCGATCCAAACGGAATATTGTCGCCTGGGAGGTACGGGATCTGGCCGCGGCACCTTCGACAGAAGTCGAGCTGATCGCACGTGGTCGAAGTGAGATCCGGAGAGCACACATCCTGACGCGCAGAAGCCTGCTGCAGGGATGCATCGCGCTGGCGGCTGCCACGCGGGCGGGCAGCGCCATGGCTCGGCCGGTGACCGGGGAAGATGCCAACCCGATTCGCGTGAGGACGCTGCTCGTCGATGCCCGGACGGGCGACCGTGCCGCAATCCGCCGAGCGGCGGACCTGGCGGGGGCGCATGTTCTCGATGTGGGTACGGATCTGGCACCGGTCCTGTACGGGACCCTCGTTCGTCACTGGCGCAATGACACGGCGTACCCATTGGCGGGGCTCACGAGCGCAGCGTCGCTCTTCTACCTGGAGCGCGTTGCGTTCGACTGGGGTCTGCGCACGGTGTACCTCGGTCGCCACGGCGGCAACGGGCCCGATGCGCATCGGATCGACGGCCCTGAGTGCATGGTCGTCGGGTTTGCAGCGCGCGCCCGCCTGGAGGGCTGGCGGAGTGCAGCCG
>CAYQVE010000391.1:0-1902 GCA_964420785.1 uncultured Enterobacteriaceae bacterium
TCCTTGCTCAGCGTGGACACCTCCTGGTCGAACATCGTGATCAGACCGCGCGTCGGCTTGAGCGAGAGGAACAACAACCGCAGCAGCGAAGTCTTGCCCGCGCCCGAAGGACCGGTGAGGAATTGAAACGAATGCGGCTCGATCTGGAAACTGAGGTCGCGCAGAACCTCAGGCCCAAGCCCGTAGCGCAAGCCCACGTTTTCGAATCGCACCACGTCCCAAAGCCCTCTTTCACAGGCGACGTTGCAGCTCTTTTGCCGGCCCGGTCCGGGACCGAATCGCGAGCCCCCAGAATAGCGGAAACCTCGCCCGCAGCCGCGCCGTTAACGCCTCGTTAACTTTTAGCACCTCAGCGTCCGCAGGCAGCATCTGCATTCGTATGGTTTCCGATCCGTTAACGGACTCATGTCTAAGGTCGGGGCCGAAAAACCGGCCGACACCGGTCGCACCAAGTTATCGCCCCAAGTCAGCTCGCTCCAAGTCAGCGCCCATGTTGCTCGCCTGCCCAAACTGCGCAACGACCTACGAGGTCAAAGCCGACCTGATCGGCGAGAGCGGCCGCTCGTTGCGCTGCGCACGCTGCTTCAATGTTTGGCACGCGACCCGCTCGCAGGAACTCATCATTGCCGCGCAGGCAACTGGGACGGCCGCCACTCGATCCGAACCGCAATCCGAGCCAGCCGCAACCACAAACTCGCCCGCGTCACCCACGCCGGAAAATGTCGCCGCCGGACCGTCTGCCGCATCGCCGGAACAGGCTTCCGGCCAACCGGCTTCTGACGCCCCGCCTGCGGAAAATGCGATCCCCGACATCGCGGCACCGCCGCTTTCACCCGCGGCGCAGATCCTGACGACCAGCACCGGCACGGCACCTTTGCCGCCGGAAGGCGAAGACATCGAGTCGTTCGCGCGGCGTCTAACCGAATCCAAGGCCAATCGCGTGCGCGCTTTGCGCGCCCAGTTCGGGCCGCCGGCAATTATTTTGACGCTTGCTCTCCTCATCACCGCACTGGTGGCTTGGCGAACGAACATCGTGCGGATGGCGCCGCAGATGGCCTCGCTCTACGGCGCAATCGGCCTGCCGGTGAATCTGCGTGGGCTCGTCTTCGGCGACGTCCGGATCACCAGGGAGGCGCGCGATGGCGTGCCCGTGCTCCTCGTCGAAGGCACCATCAAGAGCACGTCTAATCAGCCGGTGGACGTGCCGCGGCTGCGCTTTGGCCTGCGCAATCAAACCGGACTGGAAATCTATTCCTGGTCCGCGGCGCCGGAGCGCTCGATTTTGGAGCCCGGCGAAACTCAAAACTTCCGCTCGCGTCTGGCCTCTCCGCCGAGCGAGGGACACGATGTGGTCGTGCGTTTTTTCAATCGACGTGACGCAACAGAAGGAGCGCGCTGAGCAACCATGGTCGCAAGAATCCTGATCGCCGAAGATGAATCCGCGGTGCGCGCACTCGTGACGCGCGCGCTCGTGCAAGACGGTCACGATGTCGTCTCCACCGCAGATGGCAGCGAAGCGCTCGAAGCGTTCAGCCGCGCCAAGAAGCCGTTCAACCTTTTGCTGACCGATATCAAGATGCCGATGATGGACGGCATCGCACTGGCGCTTACGGTGGCGCGCGACGATCCCGAACTGCCGATCCTGCTGATGACCGGCTACGCCGACCAGCGCGAACGCGCCTCCGGACTCGACGCGCTGATCCACGACGTGATCGCAAAGCCGTTCACGCTGTTCGAAATCCAGTCCGCAGTCGCCGGCGCCCTCGCGGCCTCGCCCAGGCGCTAGCGCCAATTTCTTTGCGTTGCGCATAGCTCCGCTCCCCCTATTCTTTTGCAGGCGCGGGCACGCCCGTAGCTGTTGCCTTTCACTCCCGCATCGCGCGTCGAGCGCAGTCCGCGCGC
>CAYQVE010000392.1:0-1901 GCA_964420785.1 uncultured Enterobacteriaceae bacterium
TCGATGCCTTCGCAGCGCTCCAGCAACGCCAGCCGCAGCGCCGCTCCCTCCCGCACCCGGGCCTGGGCGAGCAACTCGAGCGCCTGCTCGAGTGCTCGTGCAAAGGGCTCGCGCAGTTGCTCGACGCCGTCATCGGCCGACTCGATGACCCCCGGCCAGCGCAGGATGTCGCCGAGACTCAGCGGCCCGGCCACGCCAATCACCGCTTGGGCCTCGGCGGCGATCGCGGTTAGGCGCGACAGCGTCTCCCGGTTCAGCCGCGTATCCGCCGCGTTCGAATCGCGCGTCAACGTGACTCGCACGTCGACCTTGCCTCGGGCTAAGCGGGAAGCGAGCAGTTCGCGCGCCGCGGCCTCCAGCGCGCGCATTTCGTCCGGCAGCCGGATGCCCAGTTCCAGAAAGCGCGCGTTGACCGACTTGAGCTCGACGCTCACGGTCGCACGGGGCGTCGCGGCGGAGGCGGCCGCGAAGCCGGTCATGCTGGCTACCGCGGCCATTGCTTGTCGGGAATAGGGTTGGGCGCTTGGATCGTCCCGTCTTCCATCGATTGCCACGTCATTTCGGATGATCGGGACGCGCCCGAAGGTCGTTCTGTAAGGGCCGATTTAGCTAGAATCGGCGCGCTCCTGTAGGACTTCCCCTCTCGATCTCGCAGAATCGATCTCGCAAAATCGCATCGACATGGCGGCGCAGACCAACGCCTCACTGCCGGAGAGCATGCAGCTCGGCAGTTACCGGATTGTAAAGAAGATATCGAGCGGCGGCTTTTCGATCGTGTATCTGGCGCAGGACGAGAACGGCAATTCGGTCGCCATCAAGGAATACATGCCGGCTGCCCTGGCGCAACGCAAGCCGGGCGAATTTGCTCCCTACGTGGCGGCCGAGAACCTGAATACGTACCGGATCGGCTTGAAGTGCTTTTTTGAAGAGGGCCGGGCGCTGGCGTCGATCTATCACCCGAACATCGTTCGCGTGCTGAATTTTTTCCGCGCCAACGAGACCGTCTACATGGTGATGCACTACGAGTCGGGCCGCTCGCTGCAGGAGCATGTCCTGCGCAACCGCAGCAAGGAACAGAAGGACGTGCTGTCCGAGCGCTTTATCCGCCGCGTGTTTTCACAGGTGATGAACGGCCTGCGCGAAGTCCATTCCAACCGCCTGTTGCACCTGGACGTGAAGCCGGCCAACATCTACCTGCGGATGGACGGCACGCCGATCCTGCTCGATTTTGGTGCAGCTCGCCAGACGCTGCAACGCGATATCAGCAAGACCTACCCGATGTACACGCCGGGCTTCGCGGCCCCGGAGCTGTACAAGCGGGATGCCGAGCTCGGCCCCTGGACCGACGTCTACAGTATCGGTGCCTGCATCTACGCCTGCATGTCGGGGCTGCCGCCGCAGGAGTCGGACCACCGCTTGAAGGACGACAAGATGCCGCAGGTGCTGAAGTCGTTCCGGGGCTTGTATTCGAATCAGCTGATCTCGATGGTCGAGCGCTGCCTGCGGCTGAATTCGCTCGAAAGGCCGCAGACGGTCTTTGCGGTCCAGAAGGAATTGCTCAACAACGTGCCCGATCGCCCGGAGTTCACGTTTGCCGAGCGCACTCACGCTCGCATCCGGCACTTCCAGGAACGGGTGACGCGCTTCATGAAGGAACACAACATCACCTGGTTCTAGCGGGTGCCGAGGTTCGATCGTGCGGTTTTCGATTTACCAGGACAGCAAGAAAGGCGGGCGCAAGGTCAACCAGGACCGGATGGGCTACCTCTACACGCGCGATTCGCTGCCTATGGTGGTGGCCGACGGAATGGGTTGGCACGCGCCGGGGGAGATCGCCTCCGAGCTTACGTTGCAAACCAATCCCGCGAGTTTTCCCCCCCCGGCCCAACCCGATGCTTTCC
>CAYQVE010000393.1:0-1861 GCA_964420785.1 uncultured Enterobacteriaceae bacterium
GATTCGCGCACCACCGAGATCGAGAATCTGAAACTGCTCATCCTGAAGCTGAAGCGCATGCACTTCGGCCCGCGTTCGGAGAAGTACACCCACGACATCCAACAGTTGGAACTGCGGTTGGAAGATCTGGAGGCCAACCAGGCCGCCGCAGAGCCACCACCCATACTGCCCGCCACCATCGTGCTGAAACAGCAGGCTCCGCGCAAGCCCGCACGTCGTCCTTTGCCGGCCGCACTACCGCGTGAGACAGAAACGATCGCGCCGAAACAGGAGGCGTGCCCGGATTGTGGCGGCACTCTGCGCCATCTGGGTGAGGATGTATCGGAGATGCTGGAATACGTTCCGGCTCGGTTCAAGGTGATCCGCATCGTACGTCCCAAGCTGAGTTGCACCGGCTGTTCCCAGGTTGTCCAGGCACCGGCGCCGAGCCGCCCCATCGATCGCGGCCTGGCCGGGCCGGGTCTACTGGCGCATGTTCTGGTATCGAAGTATGCCGATCATCTGCCGCTGTACCGGCAAGCGGAGATCTTCCAGCGCGAAGGCGTCGAACTGGACCGCTCGACGCTGGCCGACTGGGTGGGCGGAGTGAGCCGGATGGTGCAGCCGCTGGTGGATGCGCTGAAAAAGTATGTGCTGAGCACGGAGAAACTGCACCGCGATGATGTGCCGGTACCGGTGCTGGCGCCCGGTAACGGCAAGACGAAGACGGGACGCTTGTGGACTTACGTTCGCGACGATCGTCCGGCGGGCAGTGAGGAGGCGCCGGCAGTGTGGTTTGCTTACTCGCCGGATCGAAAGGGAGAACGCCCAGCGGGGCACCTGCAAAACTACAGTGGCATCCTGCAGGCCGATGGCTATGCAGGTTTCAACAAGCTCTATGAAACGGGCCGCATCATAGAAGCGGCGTGTTGGGCTCACGTCAGACGAAAGTTTCACGACTTATATCAGGCGCATCGATCTCCGATCGCGAAAGAAGCGCTGGAGCGCATTGGCCAGATGTACGGCATTGAACAGGAGATCCGCGGACGCTCGCCGGCGGAAAGGAAGGACCTTCGCCAAGCCCGATCGCGCCCGCTGCTAGAGGCGATGCACGTTTGGTTGAAAGCGACGCTGGCGAAGCTGTCGCAGAAGTCCGACGTGGCGGTGGCCATCCGCTACGCGCTCGATCGCTGGAAGGCGCTATTGCGGTTCAGCGAGGACGGACGCATCGAAATGGACAACAATGCTGCCGAGCGGGCGTTGCGTGCGGTCGCGCTAGGGCGCAAGAACTATCTGTTTGCGGGTTCGGATGCTGGCGGTGAACGCGCCGCCGCGATCTACAGCTTGCTCGGATCGGCCAAGCTGAACGGGATCGATCCGGAAGCGTACCTGACTGCGGTGCTCCGGCGCATTGCCGATCACCCGGTCAACCGCATCGCGGAACTGCTCCCTTGGAATCTGTGCCCGGCTAAACCGTCGGAGGACGCAGCAGCATGACACCCCGACCATCACAAAAAGATCGTGTCCACAATTTCCGAATCGTGGGCACGATCCGAAATGACACAGAGAAGCGGAATCTAGACTGGCGGCCACTTGAATCGAAGCTCCTGGCCGCCGAGGCCTACGAGGCACCCCGGCGCATCCTTTACCTCCGCTTCCACAGTGGCGAGATCTATCGCTACTTCACCTTTCCCGCCGAACGATACCAGGAATTTCTCGACTCCGAATCCCAGGGCAAGTACTTCCTCAGCCATATCCGGAATCAATTCCCCTACGAACGTCTCCCTCGCCTTTAATCCTTCACCGGCCGATCAAGACGGTGTCCCCCGGCTTAGAATTACCCACAAGTTCAGTAGTTCAGTGGGTGTAGAATGAAGCCGCA
>CAYQVE010000394.1:0-1830 GCA_964420785.1 uncultured Enterobacteriaceae bacterium
CCTGATGGCCGCAGCCGGCCTCTCGATCCTTCTCGCCAGCTCCCCGGCCGCCTTCACGGCGGTGAAGCTATGCGGAGCAGCCTACCTGGTGTTCCTCGGCGGGAGACTGTTGTTCGCGAAGCGCGGGACGGCTGTAGGAGCCGAGCTCGACGGGGCGCCGGCACGCGCCGGCGCGTGGACCTCGTTCGGTCAGGGGATCCTCACCAACGTGCTCAATCCCAAAGTCGCGCTGTTCTTCCTGGCTTTCCTTCCGCAGTTCATCAGCCCGGCCAGCCCTTCGAAGACCCTCGCCTTCCTGGCGCTCGGCGCCACCTTCATAACGACCGGTACGATGTGGTGCCTCATCCTCGCAGTCGGAGCCGCGCGGTTGCGCGGCTTCTTGGTGCGCAATCCGCGCGCGCGCACCGGCATCGATCGGGCGACCGGAGGTCTGTTTATTCTGATGGGCGCCCGGCTGGCGTGGAGTCGTTAGTCCGGACCGGGCGCGTGACGGATGGCGAACGGAAACGTCGACTCGTGGACCCTCTCCCACGCATTCAACTTTGAAGGTCACGAGGTTCGATACGGCGTCGTGGGCGCGGGGAAGCCGCAGATCCTGGTCCACGGCACCCCTTTCTCCTCGCTAGTCTGGCGGCGCATCGCGCCTCACGTTGCAAGGCACCGCCAAGTCTTTTACTACGATCTGCTCGGCTATGGCCGCTCGGAAATGAGGTCTAAGCAGGACGTATCGCTCGGCGTGCAGAACCGGGTATTCGCATCCCTGCTCGATCATCGGGGCATCGCGCGGCCGGACGTGGTCGCGCACGATTTCGGAGGCGCCACCGCGCTTCGGGCTCATCTGCTCGACGGATGCGAGTTCAGGTCACTGACTCTCATCGATCCGGTAGCGATCGCTCCCTGGGGCTCGCCGTTTGTGTGGCACGTCCGCGAGCACGAGGCGGCTTTCCGCGGTCTTCCGTCCTATCTCCACCGGGCGATTCTGTGCGCCTACATCGCCGGCGCTGCCCATCGCCCGCTCGCCCCGGAGGACCTCGAGCTGTATTTAAGGCCATGGCTGGGCGAGCGGGGCCAGGCGGCCTTTTACAGGCAGGTGGCGCAGATGGACCAGCGCTATACCGATGAGGTCGAGCATCGTTACGGCGAGATTCGCTGCCCCGTGCGCATTCTCTGGGGTGAGGACGACGAGTGGATTCCCATCGCGCAAGGTCGTGCGCTCGCCGCGCACATTCCGAACGCCGTCTTTCAGTCCGTGCAGAACGCTGGACATTTGGTGCAGGAGGATGCTCCCGAAGCGGTCGTCGCAGCGCTGCTCGGAATGATCGGCTCTGACTAGAAGGACGCCACGGCGTTCGCCGGCTGGAGGAAGCTCGATGCGGATCTCACTACCCGATGTGTTGAGCGCCAACGCAGGTTACGTCGACACCGCCGGCTTTCTCGCGCTCAATGGCCTGTTCACCTCGCACGTCACGGGAAATTTCGTGACGCTCGGCTCCTCGTTGGTGTTCGGAACCTCGGGCACGCTCGCTAAGGTTCTGGCGCTGCCGGTGTTCTGCGTCACCGTGTTTCTCGTCAGGCTGCTGGGCGAGCGGCTCAAGAGCACCCGCCAACCGGCCCTGCGAACCCTGCTGACGCTGCAATTCACTTTGCTCACGGCGAGCGCCGTACTCGCCATCTGGCTCGGTCCGTTCGCAAGCGCGGACCAGCTTCCCGCCCTCGTTACAGGCCTGACGCTGGTTGCGGCCATGGCTACCCAGAACGCCACGCATCGGCTGCAACTGGGTGTCTGGTGTTTCCTGCTGCCTCCCTTGCTCGGACTGACGGCGGCACGCC
>CAYQVE010000395.1:0-1805 GCA_964420785.1 uncultured Enterobacteriaceae bacterium
TTGCGGAACGCTTCCCGGGTCGAGGCGGCCGATCCGGAACCGACAAGCGCGGTCAAAGCGCGTTCCTCCGCTTTCGCTTCGGCTTGGGCCTCCACATCCTTGCGCTTCTGGGCGCGGACAAGCCCGATTCCAACCTCAACGAGATCGCGCACGATCTGCTCGACGTCGCGGCCGACATAGCCCACCTCGGTGAACTTGGTCGCTTCGACCTTGACGAACGGCGCGTTCGCGAGCGACGCGAGGCGCCGCGCGATTTCGGTCTTGCCGACACCTGTCGGTCCGATCATCAGGATATTTTTCGGCGTGACTTCGTTGCGCAACGCCGGATCGAGCTGCATGCGCCGCCAGCGGTTGCGCAGCGCGATTGCGACCGCGCGCTTGGCGCCGTTCTGGCCGATGATGAAGCGGTCGAGTTCATTGACGATTTCGCGGGGGGTGAGTTCGGACATGGATGCTCGGAAAATGAGAGTGAAGAAGAATGCCTTTTCTTTGCTCGTCATTCCCGCGAAGGCGGGAATCCAGTTCTTTCTTTTGATTTTCCAAGGAACAAGAGCAAGAACTAGATTCCGGGCTCCGCCTGCAGCGGCCCCGGAATGACGGCGAAAAGCTACAGCTCTTCGATCGTGATGTTGTGATTGGTATAGATGCAGATATCGCCCGCGATGCCGAGCGCCTTCTCGACGATCTCGCGCGCGCCGAGCGAGGAGTGCTGCAGCAACGCGCGCGCCGCCGCCTGCGCGTAAGGACCGCCCGAGCCGATCGCTATCAACCCGTGCTCGGGTTCGAGCACATCGCCGTTGCCGGAAATCAGCAGGGAGGCATCCTTGTCCGCGACCGCGAGCATTGCTTCAAGCCGGCCGAGGCGCCGATCGGTGCGCCAGTCCTTCGCCAGCTCCACCGCCGCGCGCGTCAGGTTATTGCCGTACTTGTCGAGCTTCTGCTCGAACAACTCGAACAACGTGAATGCATCCGCCGTCGCGCCCGCGAAACCCGCGAGCACCTCGCCCTTGCTGCCCAGCCGGCGCAGCTTGCGCGCATTGGACTTGACCACGGTATTGCCGAGCGTGACCTGCCCGTCGCCGCCGATCACGACCTTGCCATCGCGGCGCACGGAGACGATGGTGGTAGCGTGGAAGGATTCGGACATGGCTGGACTCATATTGTAGAGTGCAAGACATAAGGTCCTGACCGCGCGATTACAAGCTACCGGCACCATGGAGTTGAGGTGTATGAAATCTGTCGCGATCCTATTCTTAGCCGTTCTTCTTAGCGCCTGCGCTGGGGGCTCCACCGTTTCGGAAGTACTGTCAATTCGGCAGATCGATGCTTTGGCAACGGAAATCCTAGATCACACCCCGGAGCACGTGCACTTTGCGGGAAACCCAAAATTTGTCTGGGTTTTGCTTTTGGAAGAGCAAACTGTGCCTCCCGATCTGGCGAAACGCGTGCATTCGCTTCTTGCCGAACGTTATGTCGTTTACACCACACGAGGGCAAGTGCCGCCAGATCACATACGGAATGACCAGTACGGGATGACCTATCTTGGCGGATTCCAATTCTCATATCGCGTGACCGTTATGAGCTCCACGGAGGTTACAGCTGAATACTCAGACTATGAAGCCTCGCTGGCGGCGAGCCACCAGATGATCAGTTACAAGTGGCGCTCTGGACGCTGGATTGTTACTTATCGTGGACCGACTACTGTTTCGTAAGTCACTTCACCAACCACCGCATCGCCTCATCGAGCCCATCGGGCGTGAGCGGATACATGCGGTCTTCGCATAGCGTGCGGATCATCGCGTTGG
>CAYQVE010000396.1:0-1801 GCA_964420785.1 uncultured Enterobacteriaceae bacterium
GCTGGCGGTGCCCAGGACGGCGTTAGCGAGACATCCGAATCATCCGAACACAGGAGGGAGCACGTGCAAGCTATGACCTGCGGCGAGGCCGTGATGAAGCTACTCTCGGCCTACGAGGTGGATACGGTGTTCGGCATGGCCGGGACGATGACCCTCGAGCTGTATCGCGGCATCGCACGCTTCGGGCTCCGCCACGTGCAATGTCGCAACGAGCAAGGCGCGAGCCTTATGGCAGACGGCTACGCGCGCGCGACTGGCAAGCCTGGCGTCTGCACGATCATTGGTGGCCCTGGCGTCACCAACGCGGCTACTGGCATCGCCCAGGCTTACTGCGATTCGCAGCCGATGCTCGTGCTATCCGGAGCGTCGCCCACGCTCACGCAGGGGAAAGGGTGGGGAGCGATCCATGAGCTCAATGACCAGGCGGCGGTAACAGCCGGCTTCACCGCTTTCAGCGCCATGGTGCGATATCCGGACGAGCTGCCCGAACTGATTGCTCGTGCCTATGCGGTGTTTCGCGGCAGCCGGCCTCGTCCGGTTCATCTCTCCGTGCCTCGGGACGTCCTCCCGCTCCCCGTCGAGGCCGACTGGAAGGCCCGCCGCGCTCCGTCCGTGCCGATGCCCGATCCCTCTGCGATCGAAGAGGCCGCGGACCGCCTGGCGCAGGCAAAGCGCCCTCTGATTTTCGTTGGTGGCGGTGCGGTCGGTACGCGCAAGCCGCTGACCAACATCGCCGAGCGCGTCGGGGCCCCGGTTCTTTCCACGAATGCCGGTAAGGGGATACTTCCGCATTCCCATACTTTATCCCTCGGCTGCTCGATACTTCAGGAGGCGAGCCAGCAGGCATTGGCCGACGCCGACGTCGTGCTACTGGTGGGTTCAGAAATCGCGGCGGGCGACCATTTCCTGACGAAGCTCGAAATATCGGGCGACATCATTCGGATCGACATCGATCCTACGGAACTGACATCGATGTATGCCGCCGCGGTGCCCATCCAGGCCGATGCGCATGCCGCGATGCTCGCCTTGTCGTCCGCCGTCGCGAGCCGCAAGCCCGTGTCGGAGCGGTCGCAGGGCGAGATCCGGGTTCGGGATATCTTGGCGCGCAATTCCGGGAAAATGACTGACCTCGAAAAGCTGCACGCGCGTGTGTGGAAGACACTGCGTTCAGCGCTTCCCGCCGACGCGATCGTCATGGGCGACGCCACCGAGATTGTGTACACCGGCTCATTTGCAATGCCGATGGAAATGGAGCGCTGCTGGTACTACTCCGGTAACTATTGTGCCCTCGGTTTCGCCTTGCCGATGGCCATTGGCGCCAGGATCGGCGCGCGGCAGCGGCCGGTGATCGCCGTCGCGGGCGACGGCGGCATCATGTTAACGGTCAATGAGCTGGCCACAGCGGCGGAAGAACGGCTCGCGCTTCCGGTCATCGTGTGGAACAACGATGCCCTGAAAGCGATTGCGGATGGTATGGACCAGCGGCAGATTCCGCGCATCGGCGTGGAGCCCAAGAGCCCGGACTTCCTGCGATTGGCGGAGAGCCTCGGCTGTCGTGCCACTCGCGCTGCGAGCGCCGAAAATTTGGCGCAAGCCGTCCGGGATGCTCTCGTCGCGGATCGGCCGACCCTGATCGAAGTTCGACAGGACAGCCAGTGGCTGATGGTGTAGTCGATAACGGGATCCGGGCGAGGTGCCCGCTTCACGAGACGGTCGCCGGGGCTCAGCCCGGATGCAGCGCGCGGGGACGTCGCACCGGGTTCTGATCGTTGATCTCGTCGCGCGGCCGGTAGGGCGCCTC
>CAYQVE010000397.1:0-1768 GCA_964420785.1 uncultured Enterobacteriaceae bacterium
CGCGGAAAACCGCTAATTTTGAGCGGGTTTACGCGGAGTCTTCTTGTCCGCTTTAGCCTTGGGCTGCGGGACGAACTCAATTTCGCGAGGAATCGCGGAGCCGTCGAGTGCTTCCACTTCCTTGGGCTTTTCTTTCTTTTCCTCTTCGACCGCAGCTTTGCGAATATAGCCGCCGCCTGAGTTATCGGATTTCAAGGAGCCCGCCGCATCCTTCTTGGCCTCGGGCTTTTTCGAGTCTTCCTTGTCGTCGCCATCCGACGCGATTTTTCGCGTCGCAGTCGTAGGTCCCGGCACCGATATATTCCCCTCGTTGTCGTAAACCTTGTCGAGCACACTGTTGAGGAACGTCTCACGCTTTTCCGTGAGGGCGTTATTCACCTCATTGGCTTGGGGCTCGACCATCACCTTGGCGAGGGCGTCCTGCTCCGCGGGCGCGCGGGCGGGGCCCGTGGTGAGCGCCTCGTAATACCGATTCATGCTGTCCGCGACGCCTTCCTCGGCGGAATCGAGGTCCGCGGCGTGCGCGTGGATTCCCCCGAGCAAGCACAGGCTCAACGCAATCTGCGAACGAAACCGGAACTGTGTCATGAGTGACCTACCCCCGAACGCTAATCCTGATTTGTATTGTCAAGTATAGCAGCCTTCCAATATAATTAAAGGGCTTTGTCATTCGGGGGGTTGAATGGGGAAGTTTCTGATCCATCTGTCATTTTCATTTTCATTGCTCGGTCTTGCGCCTGGACTCGCGTCCGCCGCGGGCACGACGTCGAACACGGCTGCCAGCACAGCCGCCTCGAATCTGACTCCTGCCGTGGGCTCGCTGCAGGTCGGGGGCAATCCGAACAAAACGGTCACCGAGGTGAATGCGCCCTGCAAGAAGGACGGCCTCAATACGCCGAAGAGCTTCGGGATGCGGCCTTGCTCCGTATTCATTCCCGAGGCCATTCAGCAGGTGGAGAAAAGAATTCACAACCAGACCGACTGCCTCTACCAGGGCAAGGTCCTGGATCCGACGGCGATCGATCCCAAACAGAAGGGGCCGCTGCCGGCGAGTCCGACCGCTGAGAGCGTGCAGTGCCCGGGGCCGAGCTACGGCAAGGAAACCTGCAACATCGCGCCGGGGCACTTCAACGACGGGCTTGCGGAAATCACCGGCAATCACATCGGCAAGAACTGCGGCACCTCGATCGAGATGCACGTCTCCTGCAGCAGCGACGGAAGCTGCACCGTCACGCCGGATGCGACGGGGGATTACGGAACGCAGGAAGACGCCTACACGCGCGGAACTTTCGTGGCCGCGATGGGCTGCTACAACACGCAGGTCGCGAACGGAATTACCGCCGACGGCAAGGTGAAGGTAAGCTCGTGGGGCAGCAAGATCGGGCCGTGCGGCGCGATCGCGCCGGATTATCTCTACAAGATGGACGAGGCCAACCGGAAGGGTGAGAGCCTCGCCAAGGCTCTCCAGGGCCAGCAGAACATCGCCGATATCGAGAACTGTCCTGACTTCCAGGGGGAGCAGTCGAAGATCGACGCGGTGACCGAGCTCGGCAAGCTTCGCCAGAGCGCGTGCCTGCTGCGGGCCGCGCGCCATGCGACCGAGGCGCTCTACGAGCATCTCGCGGTTTGCGAGGTGATCTCGCGCTCGACGTACAGCCGCGATAAATTCCTCGATGCGTTCTTTGACCGTCTCACCTGTCCGAATCCCGGGGACAAGGCCAACTGCGTGGATCCGACGATCAAGAAGCGCATCAAGACCATCATCAAA
>CAYQVE010000398.1:0-1762 GCA_964420785.1 uncultured Enterobacteriaceae bacterium
AAGAACTGCTTCACCGGCCAGAGCCGCTCGGGCGCGAGCGCCTGGCGCATGGCGGAAAGCAGCTGCGCATCCCCGCTGAGGAGGCGCGCCTCGAGGAGCGTCGTCATGACGCCGACGTCACCGACGCATTCCTCTGCGCATTCCGCCACGGTGCGCACGCTGTGCCCGACCTCGAGTCCGATGTCCCACAGGAACGCCACCAGGGTCTCGATGATGGCGCCGGATGAATCCGGCGGCTGCGGCACGAGGAGCAGGATGTCGATGTCGGAGCAGGGGTGCAGCTCACCGCGCCCGTAGCCTCCCACCGCCACCAGGGCCCAGCCGGGAAACGCTGCGCAGTGCCTGCCCCAGGCCTCGCGCAGCACCGTATCGACGAGCGCGGCGCGCGCGTACACCAGCTCCTCGACGGGGTCGCCCGCGAGGAAGCGGGCCTTGAGCTCTTCGTTGGCCGCGCGCAGGAGGTCTCGCCAGGCGGGCGGCTCGCGCTCGGCGGCCAGCTGTGCGGGAAGGCGCGCGAGCAGCGGCCAGGAGATCGCGGGGGGCGTGGCGGGACGCGTTTCCTCAAGCAACTCTGAGTCCCAGACACCCATGGTGCGGGTGGCTAATGGCCTGCGCCGTTCGCAGGCAGTGTCAGCACTTCGGAGCCTGTCTCGGTCACCAGCACCGTGTGCTCCCATTGCGCCGAGAGCGAATGATCCTTGGTGACGACCGTCCAGCCATCGGGGAGCAGCCGCACGTGGCGCTTGCCGGCGTTCACCATCGGCTCGATGGTGAAGGTCATGCCGGGCTTGAGCTCGAGTCCGGTGCCGGGCTCGCCGTAGTGCAGGACCTGCGGGTCCTCGTGGTACACGCGTCCGATGCCGTGACCACAGTACTCCCGCACCACCGAATAGTCGTGCTGCTCGACGAAGCTCTGGATGGCGTGTCCGATGTCGCCCAGGTGCGCCCCGGGGCGCACCGCCTCGATGCCGCGCCACATGGCCGCGAAACAGGTCTCGGTGAGGCGCTGCGCGTGCGGCGGCGCCTTGCCCACCAGGAACATGCGGCTGGTATCGCCATGAAAGCCGTCGCGGATCACCGTGACGTCGATATTGACGATGTCACCGGCCTTCAGCCGCCGGTCGTTCGGGATGCCGTGGCAGACCACGTGGTTCACGGAGGTGCAGATGGTCTTGGGGAAGCCGCGGTAGTTGAGGTTCGCGGGGACCGAGCGCTGCACGTTCACGATGTAGTCGTGACAGAGCCGGTCGAGCTCCTCCGTGGTCACGCCCGGCACCACGTGCTCGCCGATCATGTCGAGCACGTCCGCCGCCAGTCGCCCGGCGACCCGCATCTTCTGCTGCTCCGCGGGGGTCTTGATCGTGACTTGCATAGGATGCGAAATGAGATGGCGGCGGAGCCGGTGCAAGGGGCCCCGGCGGCATGCGTAAGACATTGTTCCGACGAGGTCTTCATGGTATAAAGCGCGGCCTTTTTTGGCAACGCAACCCACACGCGCATCACGATCTCTGTGACTGGGTGTCCGGACGAGAGGCCCTGACCGGCTTCACGCGAGGATGGTCACGGGGATGCGCGGAGGCGCAACCCGCACAGGAGTTCTTCATGCCCGGCGTGTCCATGCGACAGATGCTGGAGGCGGGAGTCCATTTCGGACATCAGACCCGCTTCTGGAACCCGAAGATGGCTCCTTTCATCTTCGGCGAGCGAAACAAGATCCACATCATCAACCTCGAGAAGACGCAGCCGATGTATTCGGAGGCTG
>CAYQVE010000399.1:0-1760 GCA_964420785.1 uncultured Enterobacteriaceae bacterium
ACGAGATTTTCTTCTCTCACACTAAAAACTGAAAAAACGATCGCAAAGCCGCCAATTTCCGCCGGATCGAAATCGCGTCTAGTCCGCGATCGAAAAGGTTGGTGAGCCATTCGCGCAATAGCGGAGCGGTGAATGTCTCTAGTGCCGGTGGCACTTCGCCGGGAGGCGAGAAATAGTTGAGGAATTGTTCCAGATCCGAGGCGTAATTGCGCTGCGTATGCGGAGAAGCGTTCTGGCGTGCAAGCTCGGCCAGATACCGTCCGATTTCGCTTTGGAGCGGCGATTCAGGCATGAGCGCACATGTATTCGTCGAGGGCAACCAACGCCCTCCCGCATACTTCGGCGTAACGCGCTTTTTTATCGCGAGGCGGGTGCTCCAATTTGGGAAGCAGATCGAAGGTAATGTTGGCGGGCTGATAATTCAGCGGATCGGCATGCGAGACGTAATGGCACAATGATCCGATGGCGGTCCGCCGTGGAAAAGCCCGAGCGCTTTCCGGCGCGCAGGCGTTGCGGCCGGCGACTAGCCCCGTTGCAATCGATTCGACGTAACCTTCGACACCTGAAATCTGGCCGGCGAAAAAGATGTTTGCCGCGCCGCGCAAACGCAGAGTCGATTCGAGCAAAGCTGGAGCGTTGATGTAGGTGTTGCGATGCACCTGGCCGAAGCGCAGGAATTCTGCGTTTGCCAGGCCCGGAATCATGCGAAGAACACGCTGTTGTTCGCCGAACCGCATGTGGTTCTGAAAGCCGACCAGGTTGTAGCTGCCCGCGCGCACATTTTCAGCGCGCAGTTGAACCACAGCATACGGACGCCGTCCGGTGCGCGGGTCGGTCAGCCCCATAGGTTTCATGGGGCCGAAGCGCAGAGTATCCCGGCCACGGCGCGCGATCTCCTCCACTGGCAGGCAGGCCTCAAAGTACTTCACCTGATCCTGCTCGATGTGCGCAGGCACGCTATCGGCGCCGAGCAAAGCATCCAAGAAGGCCTCGTATTCGTCTTTCGAGAAAGGACAGTTCAGGTAGTCGTCCGTGCCATCTAGTGACTTGCCGTAGCGCGACGCGCGAAACGCAATCGAATAATCAATCGAACTCGCATCCACAATCGGGCTGATACTGTCGTAGAAAAATAGCCGCTCAGATCCAGTTATTCGCGCGATTTCCGAAGCGAGCGCGTCAGAGGTCAGAGGTCCGCTGGCAACGATCCAGGTTTTATCGGGATCGAGCGAGGTCACCTCTTCCCGCCGCACTTCAATATTCGGCTCGGCTTCGATTATGCGAGTAATTTCTTCCGCGAACCGCTCCCGATCGACGGTGAGAGCGTGACCGGCTGGGACTCGCGTTCGCGCGGCGACGTCGCCAATCAGCAGCGATCCCAAGCGCCGCAGTTCTTCTTTCAAAAGCCACGGCGCCGAGTTCTCCTGCTCGCTCTTAAGCGAGTTGCTGCAGACCAGTTCCGCCAGATGGCCGGTTTTGTGTGCGTCGGTCGATTTGCACGGCCGCATCTCATATAGGACCGCTCGCCCGCCCATGATCTCTCCGATCTCCAGGTTGTCTACGCGAGTAGACACTGACCGTCCAGGCGACGTCCGAGGAAGGATGGTTGCATGAGACGCGCCCTAGTTGCAATATAGTCACTGATTGATCCGGCTGTGTCAAGGGGGAGCACCGAGAAGCAACGCGGCCGGCAGATCTACAGCGAACGCAGAAACCCTCGATGCCAGGCCTAGTGATCGCACTCGGAGTACCGATGTTAGGCC
>CAYQVE010000400.1:0-1753 GCA_964420785.1 uncultured Enterobacteriaceae bacterium
GCTCGCCACCGCCGCAGGGGTTCGCATTGACACGGTGCGATTCTACGAACGCGCGGGACTGCTCAAGAAGCCGCAGCGTACGGCCGCAGGCTACCGTCTCTACGCGGAATCGGACGCAGCGCGCCTGCGTTTCATTCGGCGCGCCAAGGCGCTGGGCTTTTCGTTGGAGGAGATCGCGGAGCTCCTGCGACTCAACGACGGGGGCGGCCGCCGAGCCGGCGTGCGAGCCCTTGCGGAGCAGCGTCTCTCAGAAATCGAGCAGAAGCTTCGCGAGCTGAGCCGGATGCGCGACACGCTGCGCAACCTCGTTGATCGATGCCACGGCGATGGACCGCTGGCCGGCTGCCCCATCATCGAGGCCGTGCTGCCGGTGGAGACGAAGTCGGCAACGACCCGGCGCGTCAGGAGACTTGCATGAACCGAGTGAGCCACGCTCACGTACCGGCTGAGCGCGAACATGAAAGTCACCGCACTCAGCACGCGGCACCCAGCGCGCACGGCCACAGCGGTGGGACTGGCTGGCACGCCGCTGCCATGGTCACAGCACACTGCTTGACCGGATGCCTGATTGGCGAGTGGCTTGGTCTTAGTATCGGCGTGGTGCTGTCCCTGCCGGTGCGCGTCACGGTGGTTCTTGCGACCGCGCTCGCCTACGCCAGCGGCTTCGGTTTAACCATGTGGCCGCTGGTACGCCACGGCATGAGCTTCTGGTCGGCGTTGAGCACGGTGTTCATCGGTGAGGCGGTGTCGATCGGCGTGATGGAAATCGTGATGAACGTGGTCGACTACGCCATGGGCGGCATGGGCGTGAAGAGTCTCATCGCCCCGCGATACTGGGAAGCATTGACAGTCGCCTCCGTCGCGGGATTCCTGGCCGCCTGGCCCGTCAATTTCTGGCTGCTCGGCCGGAATATGAAGAAGTGCCACTGAGGGGATTGACCCTGCACACGGGTCCAGGGTCTAGGCTTCAGGTCGGGCATTCATGGGAGCTGTGCGAATGTCACACGCCAAGCACACCTATCTGCCCGCCGCTGGCATGGATCTCCTCCTCCCGCTATACGATCCGCTGGTGAAGCTCCTTGGCGCGGATCGCGCGCGCAAGAAGCTGTTCGACCAGGCATCCGTACAGCCGCACCATTGGGTCCTGGATATCGGTTGCGGTACCGGGACCTTCGCGGTTGCGATCAAGGGCTGGCTACCGGGCGTCGAGGTCGTTGGCCTGGACCCGGATCCAAAGGCGCTGGCCCACAGCCGTCGCAAGGCGAGTCGCGCGGGAGTATCGATCCGCTTTGATCAGGGTTTCGCAAATGCCCTGCCGTACCCGGACGCGTGCTTCGATCGCGTCTTTTCCAGCCTGATGTTTCATCATCTGCCGCACGACGCGAAGCTCGCGGCGATGCGCGAGGTGCGCCGCGTGCTCAAGGCTGGCGGATCGCTGCACCTGCTGGACTTCGAGCAGGAGGGCGCGCACAGCCACAATCCGCTCGCGCGCTGGCTTCATTCCCGCGAGCGCATGCAGGACAACGGGCGGGAACAGATTCTGAACTTGATGCGTGAGGCCGGTCTCGTCGATGTGCGGATGGTGGACTGCGATCGCCCGATCTTCGGCAGCATTGTCTACCTCGCTGCACGGAGCGCCGGGTAGTCACTCGCGGATTGCTCCGGTGAGGGACGACAGGGGCGTAAGGCGCCGATTCCAGAGCGATCGAAGTGTGAACGGGTCAGCGAGTCCCCCGGAAACGGTTGACTCCAG
>CAYQVE010000401.1:0-1713 GCA_964420785.1 uncultured Enterobacteriaceae bacterium
TTCCTCGGAGGCGTTCGCCGGGTCCCAGCCGGGAATTCCGAGGATTGGCAGCGGCGATAGCCTGCGGGTCGAGGCGAGGGCTTGCGGACCGGAGAAATAGTCTGCCGCGCGCGCGTCCATTTCGAGTAGCTGCCGCTCGAGTGGCGCATCGAGCAGGCCGGGCGTGGTATCGACGATCAAGGCCTTTGCCGTCACGCCCTTGTAGGGTTCGAGCGCTTTTTCGTAGATCGCGTGGCCGAACACATAGAAGCGCATGGATCGCAGCACCTCCGCGCGGCGCCTCCAGAACAACTCCTTCCACCTGAATTCGCGCAACAGCGCCGGCAATTCCGGGTCCGCCGCGGCGACGACGATTCCACCCTCGTCGAACAGGGTCAGCACATCGCGGGCCGTCCCCCTCAGCCGCTCGCCGTGCCGCGCCCGGATCTCGTTGTAATGGTGGCCGTTCAGAACCGCCTTGGTTTTCGGAAACGCAATCCATGCGAGCGCGTTGAACAGATCGTGCCAGCTGGCCGGGCGCGTTTGCACTTCTCCGGTCTCGAAGATACGGACTTCGTAGTGGGCGGAGAATTTCCCGGAGGCCACTGAGGGCGGAACGAAGCGTATCGGAGCGCCGCCGCCGCTCACCACCGTCGGGGTCGCCAGGGCGCTGAGCTCGTCGTGCCGGGGAAACCGGTCCGGCGGCAGGCGTCGGAGCAGGGGCGTGAGCGCCGTGAAGATCGGCGCATCGAGCGCAGGCATCCTGCGCTCGGCCATCCCCGTCAGGCGAGCCGCCATCCGACGGATTCGCCCGCGCGCAGCGGCACGAGCGTCGCCGCGCCGAACGGGATCTCGCCGGGCACGGTCCAGGTCTCCTTGCGCAAGGTGATCGTGCCGTGGTTGCGCGGCAGGCGGTAGAAATCCGCCGCGTGAAAGCTGGCGAAGGCTTCGAGCTTGGCTAGCGCCCCGGCCCGCTCGAAGGCCTCCGCGTAGAGTTCGATCGCCGCATGCGCCGTATAGATGCCCGCGTGCCCGCACGGCGTCTCTTTGTCGGCGCGGGCATGCGGCGCGCTGTCGGTGCCGAGGAAGAATTTCGGATTGCCGCTGGTCGCGGCGCGCACCAGCGCCTCGCGGTGCTCCTCGCGCTTCAGGAGCGGAAGGCAGTAATAGTGTGGCCGGAAACCGCCGGCGAACATCGCGCTGCGGTTGTAGAGCAGGTGGTGCGCGGTGATCGTGGCGGCAATCTGGGGCCCTCCCGCGAGCACGAAATCCACCGCCTCGCGGGTGGTCGCGTGCTCGACCACGATTCGAAGCCGCGGGAAGCGGCGGGCGATGCCGACGAGGACGGTCTCGAGAAACACGCGCTCGCGATCGAAAACGTCCACACCTGGAGTCGTGACTTCCCCGTGAACGAGCAGGGGAAGGTCGTGTTCCTGCATCGCATCGAGCGCGGGATAGGCGCGCTCGATGCTCGTGACTCCGGCTTCCGAGTTCGTCGTCGCGCCGGCCGGGTAATACTTCACGCCGCATACGAAGCCCGATCGCTTGGCGCGCGCGATCTCCGCGGCGCTCGTGCCGTCAGCTAGATAAAGGGTCATGAGAGGCTCGAAATCGGAGCCCTTCGGAAGGGCTTTCAGGACGCGGCCGCGGTAGGCGGCGGCGAGCGCGGTATCCGTAATGGGAGGCAGAAGATTCGGCATGACGACGGCGCGCGCAAATACGCGCGCCGTTTGG
>CAYQVE010000402.1:0-990 GCA_964420785.1 uncultured Enterobacteriaceae bacterium
GGATTGGCGATGATCACGCGCGCAACGAAGGGCGTCAGCACGCGTGAGACTGCCATGCTGTTGCCGGTCGCCTCGATCACCACTTCGTCCGAGGGCAGCAGTTTCTTACCGAACCCTTCAAGCGCCGATCGCGGTAGGGACGCTCATTACTGAGCGCCCCCCGCACAGAACCGAGCGGGCCCGATTCGGGCACTCGGCTCCCACCTCGGGTGCTTGACGGCGAAGCGCGCTTGCGGCCACGGATGAAGGATGCGGGCTCTGGGGAGAAAGTCATTCGCCAGTTTCGTGATCCGTCGCCAGGTCGTGCCGTCCCTCTGACTGCGGCGCCTTAGCGAGCGTCGCCAGAGGTCGATGATCCGAAAACGGAACGTGCCGAGTGACCAGATGTTGGTTGGCACTGCGTGATATGCAAAGAAACCGGTAACAACTTGCCTCAACCACTTCCCCTGTTCAGGGATTGAGTGATGCCGTCGCTGTCGTATCTCCTCCTTAATTTCCTTGAGCTTCGCCCGCATGCGGTCGCGTCGGGTTTTCCGTTTGATCTGGAATTGTCCGTCGCTGCTTGTTCCGCAGATGAAGACGAAGCCAAGAAAGGTGAAGGTCTCCGGTTTTCCGAGCCGCCGATGAGCGCGGCGCTCCACTGCGAAGCGGCCGAACTCGATCAGACGGGTCTTCTCCGGATGGAGTGACAGCGCGAACTCCCGCAGTCGATCGCGCATTGCTTCCTGGAAGCGGCGGGCATCTTTCTCGAGCTCAAAACCGATGACCAGGTCATCGGCGTATCGCACGAGGATCACGTTGCCCACGGCCTCACGATGTCGCCATCGCTCGGCCCAGAGGTCAAACAGGATGGTAGAGACGAGCCTTGAAGCGGTAGCCCTTTGCGGAGCCTCGCCGTTATCTGACGCTTTCACGTCAGTTCCCTCACCGAGCGAGCGTGGCTTCTTTAACTCGTCCCCCCAAGCAGAACCCAGGCTGCACAATTCCCGC
>CAYQVE010000402.1:1000-1712 GCA_964420785.1 uncultured Enterobacteriaceae bacterium
GTAGTGCAGGTAAACGTTGGCAAGGAGTGGTGAGATCACCGAACCTTGGCCGGTCCCCCTATCACTGACGGTCAAGACCCCGGCTTCCAGAACACCCGCCTTGAGCCATTTCTGGATCAGGCGGAGCATGCGTCGATCATTGATCCGATGTTCCAGGAAACGGACGAGCCATTGTTGGCTGACAGAATCGAAGAAACTTCGGAGGTCCGCGTCGAAAATATAGTTCACCTTGGTGCAGTGGATTCCGGTGATGAGTGCATCCAGCGCATCGTGCTGGCTGCGCTTGGGCCGGAACCCGTACGAGAACCCGAGGAAGTCTTCCTCGTAGATCGCGTTCAGCACCGCGCATGCCGCCTTCTGGACGATCTTGTCTTCGAGTGCGGCAATTGCGAGCGGGCGCTGCTGACCGTCGGCCTTCAGTATATAATGTCGCCGAGACGGCAGAGCCCGATATGCTCCTCGATGGACCCGTGCGTGCAGGTCCTCGATCTTATGATCAAGGTCTGCCTCGTAGTCCTGCCATGTCAGTCCGTCCACACCCGGTGCAGCATCTCGTTTGAGTCCGAAGAATGCCAGCCGGAGGAGTTCGACACTGATATGGTGGAAGAGCGAGGTGAACCGTTCCTTCTTCCGTTGCCTTGCGACTTGCCGTATGCGCTCCAGCGCCTGTGACACACTTTCCCGGTCCTGCGCCCGGCGCGTGCTTTGCTGG
>CAYQVE010000403.1:0-1705 GCA_964420785.1 uncultured Enterobacteriaceae bacterium
GCACTTCCGGGTGCACGCGGCCTTCGAAGTTGCGGTTGCCGGAGAGCACCGAGCAAGCTGTCAGGTCGCCGGCTTTCACCGCTGCGGAGATTTCCGGTTTGAGCGGGCCTGAATTTCCGATACAGTTATGCGCACAAACACTGCCCGCGACGAAGGCATGGAGATCGTTCACTGACAGGTCAAACACGGCTCGCGTGCCCGCGGGGCGAACATCAGTCACCTGAAGCGAAAAGGTGGGCAGGGAGAGGGCATCCTTCTCAGCACAATATCGCTTGGAACTCTCGGCGGACCCGCGCGGCTGCAGGCGCGCGAACCAGTCTCGCACTCCCATCTGCCGGAAGAGCTCGACAGGAGGGGGAAACTCAGGACTGTGCCTCGGGTTGAAGCGCCGCCGTTCGGTACGTGGCATGTAAACGTGACCCTCGAGCAGAGAATAGTGAGGGTGTAACACGGTCTCATGGGTCATCAACTCCGCGGCGGCCATGCGGCGGATCTGCTGAAAAGGGAATCTATAGTTTTGATACAGCGCCTCGAGGCGATCTGCCATCCACATGCGCTGACGGTTCATGGTATCGATGGTGCGCCAGTACACTGCTGCGGCAGTTGCGCGCAGCGCCTTGTCCACGCAGTATCGGAATCCCACGCGCTCGATGAACGACAGGCCATCGGGGAGCATGAGACGGACCTCGATGCGGTCCGCGCCATCGCGGCCGGCCGCATAACTCGAAGCCGCTCGTCGCGTGGGGCCGGCGTACAGGCGAGCGCCGAGCGCCGTTACTCCGCATCGGACCAGCAGTCTGATGATCTGCTGCATCACGTCCTTGAGCTGCTGCACGTGCTCGGGCTTGGCGCTTCGCGAATATGCCGGCGGCCTCAATACCGCCTTGTTCTCGTTCGCGCCCTGACGCAGCAGGACCGGCGCGTGTCCGTCCCCGCCAAAGAGGCCGCCGAGCAGCTCGCGAACGACCGCGACAGGGCAATCGCCCTCGAGCACGAACTGCGGCAGCGCCGGCGGCCGATGAATGCGCTGTCCAATGCTCACCCCTGGCAGCGCGGTGATCGCTCGCGTCAATTCCATTGGGAGCACGATTGTCCACTTTCGCTCATCGTACCGACGGGCGGCCGGACGTTTGCCCGTGAGCCGCTCGATGTCACGCAGGGCGGCTTCGCGATCGAGTGCCTGTCCAACGTGCATTCGCCCCTGGCCCGCTAGACTGATCGATCCATCAGTGATCAGGTGACCTACCAAGCGTGCGAAGGCCAGGGTGCGCGCGCGTTCTTGCTCGTTCGCCATGCTGAAGTGCAGGTCGCCGGCGATGAGTTCATAACCAGCCTCGTCAGCGCCGATCTCATCGAGCGGCGCCTCGAGACCGACGACGAGGCGATCCCGCCCGACGCGCAGCGCGTCGGCCCGCACCCAGCGGCCATCCGCGCACAAGAGCTTATGATCCGGCGTGCAGGTGAGCCTGCGCCCATCCTGCAGCACGACCGATACGCACTCGCGCTCGCCCTGCACCATCATTTCAGTCTGCGTAGCGACGCCGAGCCTGCCGTCTTCAGTGGGGCCGAAGAGCCTCATACCGCCCGCAGCGGGCAGGCTCTCGATGCGTCGGCTCGTGCCGTCCGCGAGCAGCACCGGAGTCCCACGGGCAATGCACGTAGTACACCCATAACCCACCAGATTGAAGCCGACCGCGGCCAGATC
>CAYQVE010000404.1:0-1687 GCA_964420785.1 uncultured Enterobacteriaceae bacterium
GTGCCTGGAGGGATGCCCGCCGTGCCGATGCAACGCACAACCAAGGCGATAAGAGCAGTTTCTGCGCGTTCTGCACACCGTTTCACTCCCTCAAAAGGTTGAATGGGACGCGGGTTGGCACCTGCCTAGCCAAGCCGGAGGCGCTTCTGGAAGCCTAGCGCACGTGGCTGACATTTCTTTTGCGCGTCTCTCAAGCATTGGCTTACCTTTATCCGGTAAGTCATTGCTCTACAATACTTTTCAGTCGTTCAATATCCAGTCATTTGGCGAAAAAACGGTGCAGACTTCTGTGAGCCGTCGCTTGGCTGGAGTACTGACCCGCGACCCAGTGTTCACGACGTATGAGCGCCAAATCCATTCTGTTCCTCGTCCTTTCGGTCTTTAGCGGTCTTGCCCTCGCGCAGCGAGGCGACGGTAAAGGCGACGAGCGCTGGAACATCACCGGCCCGAGTTGGTACGACACGCCGTGCGGCCATGTGGGCTTCTCGGTGACGCACGGACTGCCGTACGCGAACAGTTGGCGCAAGCCCTGTTCGGTGCCGACCCGCGTGTGCGAGTACAAGACGCTCACGATCAGCTACCCGGCCGATCCGGATGTGCCGTGCGAGCAGATGCTGAAGCCGACGGGCGCCGGCGAGTTGCTGCGGACCTACCTGAAGCGCTGGGACTAGTTCAGCCCTTCCTTGGGCGGGATCGGGAAGCGCGCGACGGGGATGCCCTCGTCGACGAGCTCGTCGTGCTCCTGCTGGGTCGCCTGGCCGCGGATGGCGCGGCCGGGAGTGCGCTCATAGAAGATGTTGCGCGCCTCGGTCGGAAACTCGCGGCCGACGTCCTCGGTCTTGGTGAGCAACTCGTCCAGCATGCGCGAATAGAGCATCTGCGCAATCGCGAACGGGTCCTTGCCCTCCATATCGGGCGTCTTGCCGGGCTGTTGCGGCGCTTTGGGAGCCTTGGGCTGCTTCGACGGCTCGGCGCCGAGGTTCGCGCGCGTCGCCGATGGCACGCGCTCGACGTGCGCGGAGCCGCAGGTCGGGCAGCTTAAGAGCCGGCGCGCTTTCTGGCCCTCATAGTCCGCAGCCGAGCCGAACCACCCCTCGAAGCGATGGCCGGCGCTACAAAGGAAGTCGAAAACAATCATTTAGCTGATTCTACAATGCTCCCATGGACCGCTACAGGAACGATACCCGAGCGCTCGACCGGTTGGTAGAGCCCGATCGGGTTCATCGCGACGTGTACACGGACCCGGAAGTCTTCCAGCTCGAGATGGAGCGCCTCTGGTCGCGCACCTGGGTCTACGTCGGTCATACCAGCCAGGTACGCGAGCCGGGCGACTTCATCACGCTCAACATCGCCGCGAAGCCGGTGATCTGCGTGCGCCATACGGACGGCAGCATCCGGCTGCTGATGAACCGCTGCGCGCACAAGGGCACCAAGGTAGTTGGCGATCTGGCGGGAAATGCGGGCAAGACGTTCCGCTGCCCCTACCACGCGTGGACCTACCGCACCGATGGGACGCTGATCAACATCCCGCTCAAGCAAGGCTACGACGGCACGCGGATCCACGAAACGGCTGCGGTGGGCGGGCTGACGCCGATCCGCAATGTCGAGGAGTACCGCGGCTTCATCTTCGCGCGACTGTCCGAGACGGGGATCGGCTTCCGCGAGTATTTCGGCGATTCGCTATCGT
>CAYQVE010000405.1:0-1685 GCA_964420785.1 uncultured Enterobacteriaceae bacterium
CGATGAACTGCGGCTCGATGCGCCTGAACTTCGAGAGGTCTACGCCTGACGCGTGAACCGGCTGCTGCAGGCCGGCCGCCAACATGAGGGATCCCATGGACAGGAGCCGGCGGCTCACGGACGGAACGAGGTGGCGGACATTCATGCGATTGCTCCGGTTGGACGACATGATCACATCCTACACCAACGCGCGCCCCGGAGCTGGCCTCCTCGTGGTGGATCTCGACCTCGGCACGGCCTCAGGACTCCTCGCGTCACGGTGCCGCACCTCGCCGATGTAGCGCGCTTGGTATACCAGCTCGATGGCTCTCGGCACGCGGTATCCCTACGGTAGGCGGTCCGACTCCGGCGCGCCGATGAACGAGAGATAGGTTCGGGCGGTCCGGTCAAGGCGGTGCTCAAACGCTGAAAGCACTACACCTGGAAGCTCTGCTGGTACGCAAGTTCTGCGACCCCCTGGAGCGTCTTCTCGCCGTCGATGGCGAGCTTCCTTAAGCGCACCGCCAACGCTCCTTTGTGCCCAGGCTCTTGTCGATAGGTCCTTCTATGCCGGCCAGCGTTTGCCGCCCGGAGCCCGGGCCCCTATGGTTGGTCGCTCAGGGGTAGAGAAGCCCGCAATACGATCTTGTGCTTCGCGCGGTCCTCGATGGAAATCACGCCGTTCTCGAATCGCACGTTTTCGACCTTGCCGAAATCGGCTGGCGTACGGGCGTAGAACATCAGAAAGCTGCTGTGGATCGCCGACTTCGCCGGCAGCCAGCGGAAGGTGGACGCGCCGAACATTCCGTTCTTCGCGATGGCCTCGCTCCGCGGCTCATCGTAGGGCTGGGTGCCGAATTCCAGTCCGCGCGAGAATTTTCCGCTCGCAGGATAGTTCCCCCAATTCTGCACCCACGGATAATCTGTGCGCCGGAACACGTAACCGAGGATCAGATGCTTGGCGGTCTGCACCGTGGCGACCCAACCGTATTTGAGAGCGGGGTCCACCAGCACCGTCGCATGGTCCAGAAAATGAGCGCCCTCGGGCGGCGCGGTAAGATCCGTGGGCTTCCCATCGATCAGGAGGGCCATGGGCCACGTAAAATCTTTCCCCGAAGCCAGCCGCCGCTCCGAGCCCGGATTCCCCTTACCCTGATACGGACGGTTTTGCGCGCGAGTTCCCGAAACGCTCGACAGCGCGACGCCGGATGCCAGGAATGGCGAGCCGATGGTCGTGTGTTCGGCCCAGGCCACGGGCCGGTCGACGCCCAGTTCGTTTTCAAGAGTGCTGTCCATGTAGACCACGTTCTCGCCGTCGACAATCCGAAAGGTGCGCGAAAAGATCTCCTGCACGATCGGCAAGCGCGCCCGGAAAGCAATCTCGGTGGCAGCGCCGCTTTTCGCGGCCTTGGCCAGCTCCCACATCTCCACATGCGCCTCGCCGTGCATCGGTATGCCTGCCGCGCGCTCTTCGGGCGAAGGTTGCCCGAATCCGTCGACGCACACGAAGTGCCCTGCCGTTCCACCGGCCTCGCGAGTCTGCCCCAGCTCGCGCGCGAGCCGTACCGGATTCCACAGTGGGCTGAGCTTTTCTGGATCGTCTTTGAGCACGAGGTCGACCATGGCCCCGCCGCGTTCCCAGATGCTCAACGACAACTTGTCGTTGGCCAAGATAAACGCAGGCTGCCCTTCAAAAGCACGCTTCT
>CAYQVE010000406.1:0-1666 GCA_964420785.1 uncultured Enterobacteriaceae bacterium
CCGCTCGCGGTGCAGTGCAGCGGCACGCGCATGCCGGGCTGCATGTGCAGGCGCAACGGTTCAGTGGTTTCGACGCGCTCGACGTAGAGCACCCGGTCGCCGTCGAGCACGGTGAGATTGCAGGTCTCCCCGAGCGCGTCCACGAGCGTGCGCAACAGCGACCGGCAAGCGCGCGTGAACGTGCTGTTCGCGAGCGTGCTCAGCGCGAGCTGGGCGGCGCGTGGGCCGAGCGCGATGCCGCGATCCGCGCCGCGCGAGTCCGGCATATGTGTGACGTAACCCCGCGCTTCGAGCGATTCGATCAGGCGCATCAGCGTTGCCTTGGGAATCTGCAGACGCGAGGACAACTGCGACAGCGAAAACGGTTGTCCCGCGGACGCGAGCTGTTCGAGCACGTTGAGCGCGCGCAGGACGCGGGTATCGTCGCCGGGCTCGTGAGGTGAAGGGGCGCGCGTGGTGTCTCTCATGGGTGTTCCCGAGGCGGATCGAGGTGAAGGCGGCACGGCCGGCTCAGTGGCAACCCGAATGCATGGCTGAACGCATCACTGAAAATGAAACAAAAAAGTCGGTTTTCGTACCGGATTACTCGATCGTAACCGGATTAGCTTGAAGCGGAAATGTCCATCCAATAAATTAGGACGAAATCTACCGGTTTTTATAAGTCAAGCAACAGTACGGAGACAACCTTCATGACACGGAGTTTCGACTACGTCGTCGTCGGCGCGGGATCGGCAGGCTGTGTGCTGGCCAACCGCCTCTCGGAAAATGGCCGCTACTCGGTGTGTCTGCTCGAAGCCGGTCCACCCGACCGTTTTCTGTGGATCCATATTCCGATCGGTTACGGCAAGACGATGTTTCATCCGGTCTACAACTGGGGCTTCTACACCGACCCGGATCCGAACATGCTCGACCGCAAGCTCTATTGGCCGCGCGGGCGCACGCTGGGCGGCAGCAGCTCGATCAACGGGCTCATCTACATTCGCGGCCAGAAAGAGGATTACGATCACTGGGCCGCGCTCGGCAATCGCGGCTGGAGCTGGCAGGACTGCCTGCCGTACTTCCGGCGCCTCGAGCACAATGAACTGGGCGCGTCGCCCACACGCGGTGTCGACGGACCCCTGTGGGCCTCCACCATCAAGCAGCGTCACGAACTGGTCGATGCGTTCATCGCGGCGTCGAATCGCCTGGGCGTCCCAACGGTCGAGGACTTCAATCGGGGCGATCAGGAAGGGGTCGGCTACTACCAACTGACCACCCGGCGCGGCTGGCGCTGTTCGACGGCCGTGGCGTACCTGAAGCCCGCGCGCAGCCGCCCGAATCTGCATATCGAAACCGATGCGCTGGCCTCGAAGATTCTCTTCGAAGGCACGCGCGCGGTGGGCATCCGCTACGTGAAGCATGGCAGGACCGAGGAGGTGCGCGCGCATCGCGAGGTCGTGCTGACAGCGGGCGCGCTGCAGTCGCCGCAATTGCTGCAGGTGTCGGGCGTCGGCCCGGCGGCGCTGCTGCAGGAGAAGGGCATCCCCGTGGTGCACGACTTGCCGGGCGTCGGTGAAAACCTGCAGGACCACCTGCAAATCCGGCTGATCTACGCAGTGGCCCGAGCCAACCCGACCAACGCCCAGCTGCGCCCCCCGTTAGGCCAGGCACGCCCAGGGCCCCAACT
>CAYQVE010000407.1:0-1665 GCA_964420785.1 uncultured Enterobacteriaceae bacterium
GAAGGAGCAGCTCACTGCGGCGTTTGGCGCGCGTTACCGGATCGGCGATCTCGCGCAGGTCGTTTTGGGACTGTTTGGCGCAATCCCTCTCCCACCAGAAGAAAGCCCGAACCGCAACCTCGGTTATCTTTCGGACGGTCGCACGCTTGTCGTCGTGGACTCACCTACGAAGCTGTGCGGTAAGGCGACGCTGGAGCGCGCGCAGCGCGAACGCAGCACGTTGCGCGGCGGGTGGAGCCGCGTGGTCGTCTTGGCGTGGAACTTTGTCCCGAATATCGGAGAAGTCATCAATGCGATGAATGATCCGGCGCTCGAGGTGCTGGTGATTCCGCCGGACCTCCTCGACAAGCTCTCCAGCAAAGCGAGCTACAAGCACCTCGTGCAGTCGGGTGCCGTTCGCTTCTCGTCGCTCCAATACCTGACCATCGCGGAGCCAACAACGCGGCAACTGTCGGATGGCGAGATTGAGATGGAAATCTCACTCGCGAACTATGTTCTTCTTTCGCCCGAGGCGCTACCACTGGACGAGCCCAACAAGGAGAAGCTGCGCGGCATCATCGCGTCAGACCCCCTAAGCCTTGTTGAGTATTGGAGCATCGATCCGGATTTCGATGGAAAGGTGTTCCGGAGCATCTGGCAGGACTACCGAGGGAACACCGAGAATGACGACGACCCTTTACGTGTCGTTCGTACCGCAAAGATTCACGTCCCCGCAAAGGTCGGGGAGCGCACCGTGTGCGTGAAGGCGGTCGACGTGTTCGGTTTCGAGAGCGAGGTCCGCGCTTTGATTCATTAAACACTCCGACGAATGGACAACCCTTGGCCCCTGCGGTTCGCGGCGGTCGTAACGGAAAACGCATCGGCGGCATGGGCTGACGGGACGCTCTTGGATGCTGTTACGCCGACTACGGCGCGGCTCCTCCGGTACTGGTTCGAGCCGGCGGAGGAGGCCGAACGCGAGACCAATTTCCACGTCGGGCAGCGCCAAGCCATCCTGAACGTGATCTATCTACACGAGGTAGTGCGGGCCAGTAGCCCGGCCGAAGCCTACGTTAAGCTCGCCCCCGACCTTCTCACCGAAGCCGCCGGTACGATTGGAGATCTTGGACGTGAGAAATATGCGCACCCGAAATACGCGATAAAGATGGCGACGGGCACTGGTAAGACCTTCGTGCTCAGCGCTCTCCTGGTGTGGCAGTACCTCAACGCGAAGCATGGGAGCGAGGGCTATAGTCGCAATTTTCTAATCGTCGCCCCCGGCCTCATCGTGTACGACCGGTTGCTGGACGCGTTCCTCGGACGTCAGAACGCCGATGGCGAAGGTCGCCTTTTCGAGTCGTCCGATCTGTACGCCCGACAAGATCTCTTTGTTCCGCCAGAGTTCCGACAAGAGGTCTTCGGGTTTCTCCGGTCGTCGGTGGTTACCAAGGCCGATATTGGCCGGAAGGTTACAGGCGACGGCCTCATTGCGATCACGAACTGGCATCTGCTCGCTGGTCTTGAGGAAGAGCTGGTCACAGGCGCGGACATCGTCTCGCCCGGTGACCTCTCCGCGGATGCAATCGTTCGCAGCGTACTTCCGGTGCGACCCGGCGCGACCGCGCGCAATGACTTGTCCGTGCTGGATCGCTCTCTGCGCGGCGCGGATGCGCTCGACTACTTGAA
>CAYQVE010000408.1:0-1635 GCA_964420785.1 uncultured Enterobacteriaceae bacterium
CGGCGTATCGTCCACATCTTCGGATCGAGAGTTGCTCGGCCACGAGCTCGCGCATGTGCCTCAGCAGCCGGCCGACGGCCGGAGCGTGATCCGGCGCCAGCCGGATCCCAACGTCGATTACTTTCCGCACAAGACTCTCGCCAGGAAAATCAACGCAATCCTGACCGCCGACAAAGTGGACACGAAGGCGCTTTTCGAAGCGCTCGAGAGCCTCGATCGCAAGCCCGAAAAAGTGCAGAAGCTCGAGGAGGCCTACAAGAGCATGTTCGACAAGGAACTGGACGCTGCCCTCGCCGCCGTCCTTAAGGGCGACGACCTGGCCCATGCGCGCCTGCTCCACAGCCCTCCTCCCAAACCGGAGCGCGCCGACGTGACCGTGGACAAGGAAGGAAAGGAGGAGCACAAGGCGAAGGTCGCGGGCGGCGAGGTATCGTTCCACAAAGACGTCGAGTACACGACGACCTTTGGCAAAACGAAGTCCACCGAAGGATTTTCCGTCGGGTACGAAGGCTCCGAATCCAGAGATGCGCGCTTCATCCAGTTCCTGTGGGGCGAAGTGATCGTGACCAAACAAGGCAAAGCACCGGAGGCCGTGCCCGGCACCTACATTACTTTGAGCGGCAGCGTGGAGCTGACGACCGATACCAAAACGGCGCCGCCAAAACGCATCGTGGATAGTGGATCGGCGCCGACTCCTTTCTACGAGGATGCCGGCCCCGACGTTCGCACTGCGAAAGGGACCGCGATCTTCGATCGTCCGGCCACGTTCGCAGGTGCGATCGACAAGCAATTCGACGACGGCGCCACGCAGGTGGTCGAGCGCGATCACTTCGACGACTATCTCGTCTCGTGAAGCAGTATCCGAAGTTCGAGTACATTCAGTGAAGACTCGCCCTCAGTCATCGGCACGTTTGGTTGCCGCATTAAATTTGCGTTGATGTCTTGCGCCAACGCAGGGGTCTGCGTGAATATACGTCACACCCAAACGACATTGGAGGCCCACCATGAATCATGTGATGCGACGGCGTGATTTTATCCGGACCGGAACTTCGGCGCTCGCAGGCACTGCACTCGCAGCCACCGGCTGCAGCCCGCGAACGGAGACCCAGAACACCAGCCCTCTCGGCAATCTGCGTTCTGCGACGCCCGCGGATCTTCAAGGGCTGGTCGGGGACGGGCGGAGGCGCCGCATTCTGCTCCGGGGAGGCGTGGTGCTCACTCTGGACGCCAGGGTGGGAGATTTCGAGAAGGCAGACATTCTGATTGACGGCAAGATGATCTCCCAGATTGCGCCCAACATCCCGGTCTCCGATGCGGAGATCGTCGACTGCTCGGGCACCATCGTCATGCCTGGATTCGCCACCACTCACCATCATCAATATGAGACGCTGCAGCGCAGTGTCATCCCCGACGGACTCCTCGCGGGTGCCTGGCCGCAGGAAAGCTATGGCTCGGTCGTTCAAAACATCTGGACTGCGGGACGCATCGCCGATCCGCAGAATCCCAGCTCGATTGTCTGGGATCTCGGCCGCTCGCCGTACGACCCCGAGGACTGCTACATCTCGGAGCTCGTGGCGTGCTTGAGCGAGATCAGCGAGGGCATTACGACCGGGACCGACACGTCGCAGTCGTCTC
>CAYQVE010000409.1:0-1624 GCA_964420785.1 uncultured Enterobacteriaceae bacterium
CGGTGCGCCGCTGGGAGCGCGAGGGCATCCTGGCGGCTAAGCGCCTGCCTTCCGGGCATCGATACTTTGACGAGTCCGATGTTCGGGCGATGCTTGGCGGCGGACCTGAGAAGCGATCGACAGTCATGTACTGCCGCGTCAGTAGCGCTGGGCAGCGCGACGACTTGCAATCTCAGGTAGCGGCGATGGAGGAATACTGCCGGGCTGGCGCGATTGCTGTTGATGAGTGGATTCAGGAAGTCGGCGGCGGCATGAACTTCAAGCGCAAGCGTTTCCTCGCGCTGATTGAGCGCATCCAGCGTGGTGAGATTGAGCGAGTTCTCATCGCCCACAAGGACAGGCTCGTTCGCTTCGGATTCGACCTGCTCGACCATCTTGCGCGCGAGAACGGTTGCGAGATCATCGTGGTCAATCAGGAATCGCTGTCGCCAGAGCAGGAAATGGTTGAGGACCTGCTTGCGATCGTCCAGACGTTCTCCTGCCGCCTGGACGGCATGCGCAAGTACAAGAAGCAGATCAAGGAAGACTATCCGGGTAGCAAGGAACCGAAGGAAATTCTGGAATGACAACCGTCACCCGCACTCTCCATGCGACGTCGTCTTGCGCGTCTGCGCTTCGCGCGGTGTGCAGGGCGATGGCGTTCGTCCGAGCGGACCTCTGGCGTCGCTACGGTGCGCTGGGGAACGTCGGCAAGAGTGCGGCTGACATCCGCAAGGAAGTGACTGCTGGCGGCTGGTATGCGTCGCTCGCGGTGGACGGCACGATCCGAGCCGAGACTACGAAGGATGCCGTCAACGACATCCTGACGTACAAGGCGGCCGCATGCGCGAAGGTGCGACAGGCCATCGCGAAGCGGACCTCCGACGAGGCAGAGCGAAAGCGGCTCTATACCCTGCTCAAACGTGACAAATGGCTCGAAGACAAGTACCTGCACCGGATGATGCGCAAGCACTTTCGGCACGGCGTTTCGAGTTGCGGCAATCAGTTCATCGTCCGCTCGGACAAGCATGAGAGCCGCGTCAGAGACGGGCACCTGGTCATCACCATACACATCGCCAGGCAATACGGCCCTCCGATTGAGCTCACGACGAACAGCAACGGCAAGAACGTGGACCTCACGGGTTGCAACCTGCGTGTGATCGTAAAGGGTGACGCGGTCGAAATCCACTACGCTACCGCGAAGGCCGAAGGCCGCCCCTGCGGCACAGGGGAAATTGGCGTCGACAAAGGCTACACGGAGGCCTTCGCCGACTCCGATGGCGAGCATCATGGGCAGACCTTCGGCGCCGTGCTGAGCGCTTACAGCGACCAGGTTTCGAAGACCGGCAAAGCACGGAACCGGCTGCATGCCCTTGAGAAAGCCCATCGCAAAGCCGGTCGCATCGCCAAGGCCGAGCGCATCAGGAAGTGCAACCTCGGACGCGTGAAACTGCAGGCGCGCAGGGACCGCACGCAGCAGCGGTTGCGCACGATTGCCTACCAGTGCGCCCATACCATCGTGGACAAGGCGGCAGTGGTCGGTTCGGAAGATCTGACGTCGCCCATCAAGGGGAGGAGTCAGTGGCGGAACTACAACCGCCGCATGAGCGCATGGGCCAAGGGGGTACTGGCTCAAGCGCTCGAT
>CAYQVE010000410.1:0-1620 GCA_964420785.1 uncultured Enterobacteriaceae bacterium
CGTGCGCCTCAGGATCGACGGCGTGAACTTGGGTCAGCAGGCTGCGCTCCTTGGGAGTCAGCTTGATGCGGATTTCCTCCGCAATATCCCGCGCGACTTCATCCTGCAAGGCCAGTACGTCTTTCACATCGCGTTCGTAAGTCCTGGCCCACAAATGGTGATCACTGCTCGCCGCGATCAATTGCGCCGTAACCCGTACGCGGCCTTGAGCGCGGGCGACGGTGCCTTCCACGAGGGCGTCGACCCTCAAATCGCGACCAATCTGCGGCAGGGATTCTCTCGAGCCTTTGAATTGCGTGGCCGAGGTGCGCGAAATGACGCGCAGGGAACCGATCTGGGCGAGCTCGGTGGTCAACGCATCGGTAATCCCGTCTGCGAAGTATTCCTGCTCCTTGTCGCCCGAGAGGTTCTCGAGCGGCAGCACCGCCAGCGAGTGAATCACAGGTGGGACTCCGGCATCTCCTTGACCGGCGCGCGGCAGGTTAATGTAGGCGGCAACGCCGGCAATCAGCACCAGCCCTGCCACGGACACAGCCAGGATTGCCGACCGAGACCACGAGACGTGCTGCACCGCCGACGGAGGCGCGCCGCCCGGGGGAGAGGCCGGCCGCGCGATCGGCTCGCGCAGTGTCTTTGCGGCCCCGATGAACCGGTACCCCCGCTTGGGCACCGTCTCAATGAACCGTGGGTTCTCGATAGCGTCGCCCAGAGCCTTACGCAACTGGGAGACGTTGTGCGCGAGCGCCACTTCTTCGACGACGCTGTTGGGCCACAGGGTCTTGAGAAGTTCCTCCTTTTGGATCAGCCGTCCCTGGTTTTCCACCAGCAGCACGAGGGTATCGAACACCTTCGGGGCGAGCGGGACGGCCTTACCTTCACGCAGGAGTCGCTTCTCGGTCGGAAGCAGCGTGAACTGAGCGAATTCGTAGGCGACCTGCGGATCGCTGGCCATCGCGGATCCTCGCCGGGTGAGCCCGCATTTTACCTCCGGTCAATTTTTCGTCGGAAAATTTCAAGGTTTTCACAAGACTTCCTGCTCGCAACCGGCTAGAGGTCCTACGTGCCGGCACCCTCGCACGCTATCAACGAAGCCGAGCACGTCGGTTGCCGCCGCGCAGCTCGGGAACGCCCTGCGGGCAACGGCCTCGACGTCCGGGCGCCGCGCGAGAGAGGCTCGTCACGAATCGCCAACTAAGGGAAATTGCCCATGAAAACGAGAGTCACGAAGTTCGTGGTCGGCGCATCTGCTGCGCTGCTTCTGTCGGGGATGGCGCAGAACTCGAGCGCCGATCCTCGTTGCCTGCCCATCAGCGGCACGGTGATGACCAACCTTGGGGTGGTGAACACCTCCACGACGCTCGGCGTGGTGGATGGCGACCTCAAGGGCGCGGTCGCCGCCACGATCCTGAATGTCACCCAAGGTCCGAACGGGACGACTATTTTCACCGTGCAGCATCACTTCGTCACACAGTCGGGTGACACGATCCTGACCGAAGTGGCCACGGCCACCGCCACCCAGGTGGCACCCGGGCTCTACGCCATCCTTGATTATCCTGTGCACATCACGGGTGGCACCGGTAAGTTCGCGGGCGCAACGGGCGACTTCAACAACATCGGCGC
>CAYQVE010000411.1:0-1592 GCA_964420785.1 uncultured Enterobacteriaceae bacterium
GCCCGCCAGCTGCGCGGCACCACCACGCCGAACTCATACAGAAGTCCACGTGCCTGGTTGGCCTGCATCGTGCGCATCTTCACCAGCAGCTGGCGCTGACGGTGTAGTCCCAGCACTCCCTGCTGCAACTCGCTCTTGAGCGCCACAAAGCGCATCTCCGGACGTTGCGCTGCCTCCCAGATCGCCTGGGCATCGGCCGCATCGGTCTTGTTGCTCTTGACGAACGGACGGACGAACTGGGTCGGGATCAGTCGCACCTGATGCCCCAAGGCAGACAGCGTGCGCCCCCAGTGGTGCGCCGAGCCACAGGCCTCCATCGCCACTAACCCTGCTGGCCGGCGGGCAAAAAAGACCGCCAACTCTGCGCGCGTGAGCATCTTGCGCTTCACTTCGCCGCTGTCCAACTCGACCCAGTGCACCTGGAACACACGCTTTGCCAAATCCACGCCATACGTCGTAACTTGCATACGGGATCCCCTGTCCTGTGAGTGGTTACTGAACATCTCCACTCTGGCACATCGATGCCGTACGGACGGGGGATCCTTCTTCTGCCCTTCCATCTCGCCCTCCTGCCAAAGGACGGGCGGCGTTCATCTCATCTCCGTTGTCAATTTGAGCCGGGACTTAGCCCGGCTCTCAGGCCATGCCGCCCAGCAGCGGCACGAACGCCACGGGCCCGAGCGACTCGCGCTCGACCCGGGGCTCGCCGCGTGTGAAACGCACCAGCTCCTGCTCGCCCTCGGGGCCGATCGGCACGATGAGCCGACCCCCGACCTTCAGCTGTTTGATGAGAGCCTCGGGCACCGTGAGCGGTGCGGCGGCCACCAGGATGCCGTCGTAGGGCGCGTGCGCGCTCCAGCCGAGCGTGCCGTCGCCGTGGCGGAAGCGCACGTTGCGGATGCCGAGCTGCTTCAGCCGCTCGCGCGCGCGGGCGAGCAGCGGCTCGATGCGCTCGATGGTGTACAGCCGTCCGACGAGCGGCGCGAGCACCGCGGTCTGGTAGCCGCACCCGGTCCCCACCTCGAGGACGTTCTCCGCCGTTCCGCCCTGGAGCAATGCCTCCGTCATGCGCGCCACGATGTAGGGCTGCGAGATGGTCTGGCCGTAGCCGATCGGCAGCGCCGTGTCCTCGTAGGCGCGGCTGCCGAGCGCCTCATCGACGAAGATATGTCGCGGCACGTTGCGAATGCGGTCGAGCACTGCGAGATTCGCGATGCCCTGCTCGCGCAGGCGCTGCACCAGCCGATCGCGGGTGCGCGCGGACGTCATCCCGATCCCCGAGAAGCGCAGATCAGTCATCGCCGCTCACCCACTGATGCCCGAGAGCCAGCTGCCGAGCGCCGGCAGCGCCGCATGGCGCGTGAGGTCGACCTGCAGGGGAGTCACCGAGACATACCCCCGGGCAATGGTGTCGAAATCAGTTCCGGGGCCCGCATCCTGCTCCGCCCCGGCAGGACCCACCCAGTACACGGGACGCCCACGCGGGTCCTGCGCCCGCATGACGGGCGCGGAACGGTGGCGGTAGCCGAGGCGGCTCGCGCGAAAGCCCCGCAGCTGAGCGAACGGCACGTCGGGCACATTGACATTGAGAA
>CAYQVE010000412.1:0-1573 GCA_964420785.1 uncultured Enterobacteriaceae bacterium
GGACGCTTCGGCCCCGTGTTTCGCTGAATAATCCGCGAAACTCGAGACTACACGCCTCGGCCCTTGCCGCATCATGCCCGCGTGTCCAATCGTCTGAGTAAGCAAGCTCTGCCGGCCAGGCTCTTGACGAGGACCTACGCCAGGCTGGCAATGATGTCGCGCACGGGGGTGAAACGCGGAACGACCTGCAAATCTCACAACTGACAGTTTATTTCACAGTCGCTGTCGGCTCGGGTCGCCTATCTATTTGATTCGATGGTGGCCAGGGGCGGAATCGAACCACCGCCAAGCGGATTTTCAGCCCGGACCCGAAAACCAAATAAGGCGTTGATTTCGGGCCAGATGCGACGACCGAAGTGTCTAATATTTTTCCGAGTTACGACGAGATAACAGATAACCAGATAACCACAGGATTTGCCGAGTTAGGCGGAGATAATATTAGACAGCTCGAGCTGAGGTTCACGCTGCCAGCTCGTCCGCACGTTCGTACCACCGGACGTAGTCGGGCTATCGCTTCCGCGTGCGCGCGAGGCGGCGATCGAACGAATAGGGTCTTGGCGGTGAAAGCTGGAAGCGTCGAAAGTCGGGGTGCGCGGGATTCAAGAGAAAGTTCCATTCCTCCACGACCACAGCTGAGGGGACTTGAAGTACGGCGGTCTCTAAGCGCTCAAGCCAAACGCGTCCCACCTCCTGCAGCGCCAGCGGCGCCTCGGCATTGGACCAATTCTTCGGCAACCGATCGATGGCGACGGTCTCTACTTTGAGATCATCGGGCCACTCTGCGCTCGCGATCACAGACGCCGGCACCCAGCCGCGGTGCTTATAGTTCAACGTGTACTCGAGCACGGCGAGCGCGATGCTTCCCGAGGTGTAGATCACCCGGTGCCCGCGCGGTGTCCAGCGGCCGCTCGCATGCAGCCCGCCCCTGCCGGAGAAGATCTCACTTTGACGCCGGCGCTTGGTGAGCCGATAGACCGTGGTCAAGCGTAGAGACCGTACTCCATCTGATGCAGGAGGTTACTCACCTTCTCGGCACCCGCATCGGTTGCGAGGACCTCAAGGGGCCTGCGCCCGCCGAGGGACTCACTGGGCTCGCGGAGCCAACCGACCGCATGTGACCGGTTCTCGAGCACCTCCTCCGCGAGTGCCAAGATGCGCGCCAGGCGAGCGATGCGGTCGGAAACTGCAGGATCCAAGCGGGAACGGTGCTTCCAGCGCGCCCGGGTTCGAAGACTGACCTGAAGCAGCCGGTCTTCCTCGTCGGGACTTAGCGCTAGCGTGTGGGCAACTCGTTCATAGGCTTTGATCGGCAGGCCTCGTTCGATCTCCGCGAGCAAGTCCACGCGATCGGCGCGGGCCCCAAAGACTTGGCGGCCCCCGAGAAGCTGCATTAGGTTTGCGGACATGCTCGACTCCGATTCTGCCACATGGCATATATTGTACTGCCATATGACATTAGGTGCAACCGCATCAGAGCGATATGAGGTTGATGAGCTGTGGTCCGCAGAAATTTGGTCTGGCCCTTCTGAAGGGGTTCGGTGCTACGAGTATGGCATCATCCGCGAGTGCTCAG
>CAYQVE010000413.1:0-1570 GCA_964420785.1 uncultured Enterobacteriaceae bacterium
ACCCAGGTCGCGGGGGAGGGCTTTCACATTCAGAACCCGGTGCACAGCGACGGGCTGATGCACCACTACATCGTCGAGAGCCGCTTCGGAGTCTTTCCGGCCTACGGGCACGACGCGCTCGCGGTGCGGCTGCGCGAAGTGGCCGCGTTGACGACGATAGCGAGAACTTCCAACACGGAGGTCGTCCTCAAGTCCGTGAGCCGTGGCATCGAGGAGGATGCCCGGTCGCTCGTGCAGGTGGCCCTGAATCCCGTCGGCACCGTGATCGGCATACCGAAGGGCATCGCGCATCTCCTGGGCGGCTACCGGGCGCAGGCTGGGGAGATCGCGACCCAGGTGCGGTCATCTTCGATGGGGGATGACTCGCAGAAGAAGGGGGGTGGACGGGTAGGGCAGGCGGAGCACGCCGCCAAGCAGTACGCCGATCGCTACCTCGGCCTCTCGGCTGCCGAACGACGCTGGTACGCCCAACTACGCGTCGACCCGTATACGAACAACGAGGTTCTGCGCCGAGCCGTCAAGCGCCTCGCCAGGATCGATGCGGCCGCGAGCTTCGGCATCCGCTTCGCGCCGCTCGGAGTGCCCTTCGCGGGCGAGGTGCGGCGCGCGCTCGATGCCATCTACAACGAAGACCCCGCAGTGCTGCGCAAACGGCGCCACGAAGCGCTCGCCGGCTTTGACCTCCGCCCTTCCGAAGTCGAGAGCTTCGAGAACGCGCTGCTCCTCACGCCGACACGCCAGACGCTGCTGGTCGATGCGGTGCAGCGGCTCGAGGGAGTCGAGGGGCGGGCGGAGCTGCTCCGCCACGCCGCCACGGTGACGGCTGAAGACGAGATCGAGGTATTTCTGAGCAGCACCTGTCTGCTGCTGCATTTTCACTCGCGCTCGCCCGTGGCTCGGGTCCTGGCGGGCTTGCGCGTGCCGACCGCTCAGCGGGCCGACGGGCGCGTGATGGTCTTTGGCGCTTTCGACGACGTGCAGTGGACCGAGGATGTGGCGGCTTACGAGCACGCCATCCGTGAGGCGTTGCCACGCGATGCGGGGGCGCGTGAGCTGTGGTTTGCAGGAACCGCCTCTCCCCGCGCGCACGCCGCGCTCGCACAGCTGGGTTCCGACATTCACGATCGGGCCGAGGTGTCATTGGGTTGCGCTTCCGGCGAAGCGCTCGCCAGCGCAGCGCTGCTCTTGGAGTAGGCATAGCCTCCCGTCTCTCTGCCGCGGTGCGACGCTCACCCCACACACCTTCTGTGGGCTTACCCCCGGCTCAGGGTAGGTTCATTACTACCGGCGCCCGATTGGCCGCTCGCGATCGTTGGCACTTCATCCGAAGTCCGAACGGGGCGCTGACGGCGGTTATGTGCGTCATCCCGTTTGGTTCGGGAACGGAGGCCGGGCTGATCGGAGCGATAGCGCGCGAATGGGCGGTGACACCGGATCAGCTGGCGACCTTTGGAGCGCTCACAGCATTCGGCACGACCGCGGGCGCGGCGCTCGGGGGCTGGCTGTCGATGCGCTTCGGCTCCTGGAACGCTTACCTTGCGCTCGGCTGGTCAATGATCGTCCTGGTCCT
>CAYQVE010000414.1:0-1544 GCA_964420785.1 uncultured Enterobacteriaceae bacterium
AACCACTACAGTTCCCATGCCAAAAAATGCTACGTCCTTCTAAGGTACGCACTGCCGAGGCGAGAGCCGCCTTTGCTCGTCCTGCATCTTTTCGACATCAACGGCAGCAGGGAATTGGGGCGCTTCTCGCGTACCGGCGCTGGCGCGCCGAGTCAATGCGAGGTCATGGAAACCGCGTGCAAGTCGGAGGAGGAGTGGCGTGACCTAACGCGGCTGCTCTTGGACGAGTAGCCGGGCCGCGGCTGCGCGGCATGATCTGCCGCAGCATCGCCATCGGCTTCGAGGTGACCTGCGACAGGTTAAAGTGTGCCTGAAAGGGGTGGTATTGCCGGAGGCCGTCGCGCGTCCGTGGAATGCCTCGGCTACTTCTTCCCCGCATCGGATCGACTGCCCCGCCAGGGTGCGGTTATTGAGGAGCCTCCATGTATTTCGTGATCGTGATCGACAGTAGACATCATGGCCACGCAGTCTACTTCGACCAGACCGAGCCAACCGTGCTGAAGAACCTGCGCACTGAGGCCACCGAATGGGCTGAGTTCACGGATGCCCAAGCGGCGTGCAACGAGCTTCAAGCTAGTCTGTCACCCTTCCAGAAGGCCTCCGTACACCATGATGAGCTGCATTTCAGTCTCACCCACGACGAACATGGAAGGAAACTATGATGAGCACGGTGCGGCGACTAGAATGCGGGCCGGCTTGCTTCCTTCGCCATCGCCGAAAGGGAGCGCGGCACCGAGCCACGCTCCTTCCTTCTTATCCGATCGCCGATCAGACGATCTCGATGTCGGCCGCCTGCGGGCCCTTCGCGCCCTGCTTGACGACAAACTGCACGCGCTGACCTTCGCTTAGCGACTTGAAGCCGCCCGCTCGGATTTCGGAGAAGTGCGCGAACAGGTCCTTGCCGCCGTCTTCGGGAGTGATGAATCCGAAGCCCTTAGCGTCGTTGAACCACTTTACAGTGCCAATTGCCATTGTCTCGTTCCTTGAAAGGTGAAAGAGAAAATATCGACCGCGAGAACGTCCCACGGCGAGCTAACGATCAAGAAACGTGAACCTGGGGAAACCTGAAATACGCCGCTGCGAAAAACCGCAGGGGTCAGGAAAGGCCGAAGGAAAAACGAAACTCAACGCGAGCCCCCCTAGTTTACTTGCTACCGAGCGGCTTGTCGACTGATATCTTTTTCCGGCACTTGAAGTTGGCGATACCGCATCCCCGTTCGCGCTTCGTCGCTGTCGATCAATTGCCCGCCAAGGTCCATACTGCGCAGAGATTCATACAAAGGCTCAGACGGTGCGCAATTCAGACAGTGCAAGCAAACCGACCTTCCCCACTCCGATGCGCTTCGATTGGACTGACGAGAAGCTGCAAACGCTGAGTCAGGAGCAGTTGCTCAACCTGCTCGAGAACCTCGATCGCCAGCGGGCGATCGGCCGAATCCCGGAGGGCACCGCTGCGACCATCGAGCAGCGGATCGCCTCGTTGCTGACGAGCCGCAACGGCGCCAAGCGGCGCAAGCAGGTGGCGGACGCTGCCGCGCTCGACA
>CAYQVE010000415.1:0-1541 GCA_964420785.1 uncultured Enterobacteriaceae bacterium
GCGGCCATCGCCACCGACCCGATCGCCTACGATCAGTTCTCACGCTTCGGGCTGCGCCAGAAACGCCTGCTGGAGGGAATCGTCGCCCACACGGCGCCGTCGGACTACCCCCGGATCCGGGCGTTCGCGAAGCTGTTCTGGGCGAACCGCGGCAACCACAACCTGACAACGTCGCAGAAGTTTCTGCCGGACTTCAGCTTCGAGGAGCTGCACGCGGCAGCTCACGCGGCGCTGCGCAACCGCGCGTTTTCGACCCGCTGTGGCGATTTGCATGCACTCAAGACCGGGCACGAGCTGGACCGCGAGCTCATTGACCTGCGCCCGTCGCTCTTTGACGCGAGCTTCGAGCCGATGCTCACCGCCAAGAGCCCCGCCCCCGGTCAGGACCTGCTGCAATCGAGCTCCAACACCTTCTATCCGGGCCTGACCGCCGCAGAGCTGAAGGACTTCAGGGACCGTTACGCGCTCAACTCCCGCGTCGTCCGCGGCCCGGACGGAACTCTGCAGGAGAAGGTCTATCGGGCCGGCACGACGGACGGCAAGGTGTCTGCGGGCCTGTACGCGGTCTTTCTGCGGCGCGCCAACCTCTACCTCGGCAAGGCGCAGGGGGTGGCCGATCCGGCCCAGGCGAGGGTGATTGGGGACCTGATCCGTTATTACCAGACGGGGGCGTTCAGCGACTGGCTGCAGTTCGGCATCGACTGGGTGCAGAACGACGCCGCAGTCGACTTCGACAATGGGTTCATCGAAGTGTATCGCGACGTTCGCGGCGCCAAGGGCAGCGCCCAGGCCTTCGTCAGCATCACCGACGAGCCCACCACCAAGACCATGTCGCGCCTGGCCGCGAACGCCGAGTACTTCGAACAGCGTGCCCCGTGGGATCCGAAGTACAAGCGGCAGTCGTTCAGAGCACCGGTGGTCAAGGCCATCGAGACGCTCGTCGAGACCGGCGACTTCGGCGTCACGACGATCGGCGACAATCTTCCCAACGAGAACGAGATCCACGAGAAATACGGCACCAAGAACTTCCTGTTCACGAGCAGCACCCGGGCCCTGAACGCCGCCGCCGGACATCGGGTGTTTGCCGCGTTTGCCGCGACTCCCGAGATTGCAGCCCGCGAGCAGCGGTACGGCGAGGAGGCGGGCGACCTGATGACCGCCCTGCACGAAGTCATCGGTCATGGCTCGGGGCAGTTGAGCGAGCGGCTGAAAGGTGGACCGGAAACCTATCTCAGAGAGTACTTCTCGACACTCGAGGAGGCGCGCGCTGACTTGATGGCACTATGGAATGCCTGGGACCCGAAGCTGAAGGAGCTCGGCCTGGTCTCCGATCAGGAGCAGGTCGCACGCGCGATGTACGACCGCGCGGTACAGGTGGCGCTGACGCAGCTGCGGATGAATCCGCGCGGTGACACGCTCGAGGAGGATCACCAGCGCGACCGGCAATTGATCGTGAATTTCATCCGCGCGCAAGTCCCGGGCGCCATCGAGCGCTTCGAGCGCGATGGCAACTCATACATCCGGATCCTCGACTACCAGAA
>CAYQVE010000416.1:0-1526 GCA_964420785.1 uncultured Enterobacteriaceae bacterium
TCGTGTGGTCATGGCTCGGCTACATGAACCCGCACCGCGCCATGTGGGGATTCGCCTACTCGTTTCCGTTTGTGCAGGTGTCGGCGATCGCCACCGCGCTCGGCCTGCTGTTCTCCAGGGAGAAGCTGCGCTTCCCCTGGAGCGGAACCACGGTCGTTTGGATGCTGTGGGTCCTGTGGTTCTCGCTGACGACCCTGCTGGCGGTCAACCACACGCTCGCTTACCCCGGCTGGGAGCGGGAGATCAAGGTGCAGGCCATGGTGCTCGCCACGCTTCTGGTGATGCACTCGCGGGAGCGGCTCAATCAGCTGGTCTGGGTCATCGTGGTATCGATCGGATTCTTCGGGGTCAAGGGCGGCCTGTTCACGGTCGCGCACGGCGGCAGGTATCTCGTCTGGGGACCGGCGTCGAGCTTCATCGAGGGCAATAACGAGCTCGCCCTGGCGCTGCTGACGATCGTGCCGCTGATGCGCTATTTGCAGACTCAGGCGGCCAGCAACTGGGTGAAGCGCGGACTGGCCGCCTCGATGGCCTTGTGCGCGTTCTCGATCGTCGGGTCGTACTCGCGCGGCGCACTGCTCGGCGCGGTCGCGATGGGCGTCGTCCTGTGGCTCAAGAGCCGGCGCAAGCTCGTCCTGGGCGTGCCGATCGTGCTGCTGGCAATTGCGGCGGTGCAATTGATGCCCGAGCGATGGTTCGAGCGCATGCACACCATCCACTCGTACGAGCAGGATCCGTCGGCTCTGGGGCGTCTCAACGCCTGGACTTACGCGGTCAACTTCGCCCTCGATCATCCGGTCGCCGGTGGAGGGTTCAACGCGTTTACGCCCGACATGTTCCAGCGCTACGCGCCTAATCCGGAAGATTTCCACGACGCGCACAGCATCTACTTCCAGGTGCTCGCCGAGCATGGTTTCGTCGGACTCGCACTGTATCTTCTGTTGGGATTCCTGACGGTCGCGACCGCCGGTTGGATCATTCGCAGCACGCGTGACCGCGCGGAGCTCGCCTGGGCGGGGGAGCTCGCCAGGATGATCCAGGTAGCGCTCGCCGGCTTTGCCGTCGGTGGAGGGTTCCTGGGACTGGCGTACTGGGACCTGCCATACCATTTGATGGCGATCGTGGTACTCACCAAGGCGGTGGTGCGCGGTGCGCTCGCGTCTCCGGTTGCGACTGCCGGCGTCCTGCCTGCCTCACGGCCAGTCGCACCCAAGGTATCTCCCGGCATGAGCGCGTCCTGACCATGGCCGGCAGTCGTTCGCTCCAGGAATGGTTGACGGGTCTGGCAGCGCTGGCGGCGCGTGCGCGCGGCGCCGGACGGATCGCCATTCTCACCTACCACCGGGTGTTGCCCGCCCCCGATCCGCTGCTGCCGGAAGAGCCGGACGCCGCGGCCTTCGACTGGCAGATGCAGGTGTTGGCGCAGCACTTCCGGCCGCTGACGGTCGCGCAGGCGATGGATCGCCTGGCGGCCCGCAGCCTGCCGCGGGGTGCCGTATGCGTGACCTTCGATGACGGATACGCCG